>SVTA01000005.1 GCA_015064005.1 Oscillospiraceae bacterium | reverse complement strand
CAGATGGTACTATCCTTTGGCGTGCAGGTGATAGATTTCCGGGTGCCCAAGCTCCCTGCGCATGACAGATAGCATGGCCGCATTGATTCGTTCCGCCCCAAGACTGCCGCCAAAGGATAGTACCATCTGTCGACACCCGGTGGGCAGTGGGCGCCTCCCCGCTCCGCTTCCTATATCTCCCCGCAAGGGATTACCCACCACAAGCAAGCGTCCCTTATCCCCGAGATATCTGCCCGCCTCCTCAAAATTCAGCCACACGCGGTCCACACGGCGGGCAAGCAGACGTACCGCAAGACCGGGTACGGCATTGGATTCGTGCACAGCAGTGGGAATTCGAAGCTCTGTTGCCGCTTGCAGAGTGGGATAACAGGCATAACCTCCGGTACCAATTACAAGATCCGGTGTCACCTCACGCAAAAATCGTTTCGCTTCCCGCACCGCTTGCCCGGCAAGATACAGCGCCCGAAGCGCACCGGGTGTGATCTTACGCGGCAGCCCCACCACCGCCAGTGGCTTGATGGCATAGCCGGCAGCAGTTACCAGCTCGTTTTCCATACCCTTTTTAGTACCCACAAATATGATTTGTGCGCCATTGAAATTCTTCTTCAGCATATCCGCTATAGCCAGTGCCGGCGTAATGTGTCCACCCGTTCCGCCGCATGCGATCACCGCCTTCAGCATTCAGTTTCCTCCTTTACAGTGGCGTGATATGGAAAGCACGATGCCCATTTCAAATATCTGTATCGCGAGAAAGGTGCCGCCGGAGCTGAAGAAGGGCAGTGACACTCCTGTATTCGGCATGGAGTTGGTGACTACTGCGATATTCAGCAGCGCCTGCAGAGCCAGCTTCAGTGAGATACCGAACACCGCAAGCGAGGAGAATCTGTCAGGTGCGCGGTAAGCGATGCGAAAGCCCCTCCACACCAGCAGCGCAAATAGCAAAATTACAAAAAAAGCTCCGATGAAGCCCAATTCCTCGCAAATAACGGTGAAGATAAAGTCGTTTTGCGGTTGGGAAACATAGCCGTGCTTTTGCTGTCCGGCGCCGAGTCCTTTGCCGAAAAATCCCCCGGATCCAATGGCATATAGCCCTTGCAGCGTCTGCCAGGCGGATCCCAACGGATCCACCTCCTCGATATGTAGCCACGTATCCACGCGCACCTGCGCATAGGAGGACACCAATATCAGCAAGCAGCCCGCCGCAGCCACCACGCCCGCCATAGCACCGAGGTACCGCAGCCGCGTGCCGCCGAGATACATCATGGAAACGCCGATCATACCGATGATCAGAAGCCCCGAAATATGCTTTTCCGCTGCCACCAGAAGCCCGATGATACCAATCAGCGCACCCGGTAGCAAAACACCGTACCGCAAACTGCCGCCTCGGCGCCGCTGCGAAAGCACCCTTTCCTCGTGCTTGGTCAGCACCAGCGCCAACATCAGAATGAGCGCCGGCTTTGCAATTTCCGAGGGCTGCACCGTCAAGGGGCCGATCACCAACCACCGCTGGGCCCCGCCCCCCACTGTACCGATCAGCAGTACCAATATCAGCAATGCCACAGAGGCAGCATACAGCAGCACGGCAAAGCCGCGCCAGAGCTCCGGCGTACCAAAAAACACAAAAGGGGTCGTGAGCACTGCCGACAACGCCGCAAACAGCAAATATCGCTTTAAAAAATAGAATCCGTCACCGTACAGCTGCTGACCGTAGACCGTGCTGGCGCTATAGGACATCAAGGCACCAAAAGCCAGCATGATCAGCAGCAGCGCCAAAAACGGGAGATCCACGCACCCCTGCGGCGCTTGCCGCAGAAATGCGGGAGACCTCCATCCTTGCTTTTTCATCCGTCTATCCCCCAAGATACGCCAGCACGGCAAAGGCTGTGGCCGCCACGGTAAACAGCAGCACGATCATCCGCTCACTCCACCCGCATTTTTCAAAGTGGTGGTGCAGCGGTGCCATACGAAGCAGCCGCTTGCCGCCGCTCAGCTTAAAAAAGCCCACCTGCAGGATCACGGAGGCTGCCTCCACCACGTAAATACCGCCGGCGAGCAGCGTGGTCATCGGTGCGGCAGATATCAGTCCTCCGCCCGCTACCAGTGCCCCCAAAAACAGCGAGCCCGTATCCCCCATAAACACCTTGGCGGGATGCGCGTTGTAGGGCAAAAAGCTCAACGCCGCACCCAGTATCAGCACGCCGACACCCCGTACCGCGCCACCGTACAGAATAAAAAAGATTCCCATCACGGCAGCTGTTCCGGCAAGCAGACCGTCCAGCCCATCCGTCAGATTCAGTGCGTTGACCATACCCGTCAAAAACAGCAGCGCAAGGGGTGCATAAAAGCCTCCAAGCGCGATCTCGCCACCCGAAAACGGAAGCGTGATTGCGGTAGAAACACCTCCATAGCCGCGGATCAAAGCCAAAAACACAGCAGAAGCTACCAGCTGCAGAAAATACTTTTGCCACGCGGTAAGTCCTTGGTTTCTCTTGTTGCGCAGCTTACAATAATCGTCAAAAAAGCCGATGCCGCCGCAGGCAACAGCAAAAAGCAGCACAAAGCTCAAGCGCCGCACCTCTTCGCTGCTCCGAGCCGCCAAAAATACGGGCAGACATAGCAAAAAAGAAAGCACGGCGGCCAACATAAAGGCGACACCGCCCATGGTAGGAGTGCCTGCCTTAGCGATGTGCCAGGAGGGGCCGATCTCTAAGATCGGTTGTCCCGCACGGCGCTTTTTTAATATCGGCAGCCACAGCCGTTCCAGCAAAAGTCCCATCAGAAATACGCCGAGGAAAAGCCAAATATAAGGTGTGCTTTCTGCCGTCATGATCCCCTCCTTGTGTTTTCCAGCACCTCGTCCAGCGCCATTTTTCTGCTTGCTTTGAAGAGCAAAAAGGAGTCCCGTGGCGTTTCGGAAAGCAGCGTTGACACCAATGCCGACTCCTCGCCCGCTGAAAAGCAGAACACCGAGGAGGTGGGCATGCCGGCAGCATGAGCACCCTCAGCAATGGCGGCAGCGTATTGGCCGTATGCGAAGATCTGGCGCACGCCATGTGCCGCCGCAAAGGCCCCGGCCGCATTGTGCAGCGGCACCGTCAGCTCTCCCAGCTCCAGCATATCGCCAAGCACCGCCACCAACGGCCTTCTTGCCGCCAAAAGCCTTGCCGTTTCGATCGCCGCCTTCACTGCTTCAGGCGAAGCGTTGTAGGTATCGTCGAGAAAAGTGCGCGAGCCGACCGAAATCAGCCGCATACGCGGCGACGCAAGCTTTGCCGCCTCCAGCCCCCGTCGCACGGCCTCGTCGGATTTTCCCTCCAGTATGCCAATGGCAGCGGCAATCGTCAGCACAGAAACGCCAATGCTCCCCGGCACGTGCCAGACAAGATTTTTAATCACGCGCTCCTTACATTTAATATCCGCCACAGTGCCCTTTTCATTCATGCAAATATTGACAGCACGAAAATCCGCCTGCTCGTGCATTCCAAAACGTAGCACACGCGGCGCGAAATGCCGCGCGCGAGGGATTTCCAGCTCGCCCGGAAGCAGTAGCACATCCTTCTCCGCCTGTCCTGCCGCGATCTGCAGCTTTTCTGCGATCACCTCTCCCATATTCCTGAAATTTCCAAGATGCGCGGTGCCCACATTGGTCAGCACCGCTATGTGGGGACGCAGGACGGCAGACATAGGCGCCATCTCCCCCGGGCGGTTGATGCCCAGCTCAGAAACGAAATAATCAGCCTCCGCCATACCTAAAAGGGAAAGCGGCATACCTACTGTGCTGTTATAATTTCCTCCGCTTTTGGAAACGCTGCAGCCATCCGACGCAAGCACAGCGGCAAGGGTCTCCTTCACTGTGGTCTTCCCCGCGCTGCCACTGACCGCAATCACCCGCGCACGGCTTTCCTCCCGTCGTAACGCTGCGGCGGAAAGCAACGCGGCACCTGTATGCGCCACATGAAATAGCCAATAATTCCCCTCCGGCAGCACATATGCACCGTTAACGATCAGCGCGGAGGCGCCACGACCGATCGCCTCCCTCAAAAAGGCATTTCCGTTCTGCCTTGTGCCCTGCAGTGCTACAAATACATCTCCGGGGCGCACCTCTCTCGAATCGTTTGTGATCCCCTTAAGGTAGCAGGAGGGTCTGCCGATGCACCGCAGGGATGCACGCATTCCCTCGGCCATGGTCAGCACCTCGTTCATCGGTGCGGCAAGCTCAACGCGCATGCTCCTCCCCTCCCTTCCTTGCAATCAGCGCCGCCATTGCGATCTCCCGCTCCGAAAAGGGCAGTCGCGCGTCACCGCGTATCTCGTATTCCTCATGTCCTTTTCCTGCCAAAAGCACGATATCCCCCGACCTTGCTGTTCGGATCGCAAATTCGATGGCCTCCCGACGATCCGGTATCACCGTATAGGCCTTTTCCTTATCGATACCACGTAGAATATCCCGCAGGATCATCGCCGGCTCCTCGCTGCGGCTATTATCAGAGGTCAGCACCGTGAGGTCAGCAAGGCGCGTGGCGATCTGTCCCATTTCCTTGCGCTTACTGCGGTCGCGATCACCGCCACACCCAAACAACAGCAAAATCCGCGCCTCCGGTGCTCTCCATTGACGCACGCCTTGAAGCAATCGCTCCAGCGCATCGGGGGTGTGAGCATAATCGAGAAAAACACTGATATCTGCCCCCGGCACCGTCACGCGCTCCATTCTGCCGCGCACACCCCCAAAAGCACGCAACGCCTCTGTGGCCGTGTGACTATCCACGCCAAGAGAAAGCGCCGCCGTTGCAGCCAACGCGGCGTTTTCCACAAACACACCGCCCGGCACGGTAATCAGAATATCGAGGCACTCCTCCCCCACCGCAAGTCGAAACCGCGTACCTGCTACACCTAACTGCTGAAGCACCGTAATACTGCCACGCCCCACGGCGATCTGCGGCACTGTCACCTCGGCGGATAAGCGGGCACCATAGTCTGATAACGTGGATAGGACCGCCACCTCGCATTTCGAAAACAGCTTACGCTTTTCCGCATAATAGCTCTCCATATCTATGTGAAAATCCAAATGATCCGGTGTCAGATTGGTGAACAGTGCCCGCTGAAACCGCAGCGGCGCTACTCGTTCCAGCGCCAGTGCGTGGGAGGTGACCTCCATCACCGCATACGCGGCACCACGCTCCCGCATGGCGGCCAGCTGGGCATACAGCTCCTCCGGCTCCGGCGTGGTCATATTGGCCAGCGGATCGGCAGCGCAGATTGGGAACGCCTCGCCGTTACAGGAAACGGAAACCGTACCGATGATACCACAGGAATAGCCTGCGCAACGCAAGATATGATATAACATCTCCGCCGTCGAGGTTTTACCGTTAGTGCCCGTAACGCCAATCAGGCACATGTCCCTCGTGGGGTGCCCGTACCAAGCATCGCAAAGATAAGCCAGCGCCCGTCGCGCGTTTGGCACGACGATATGCGGAGCTCCCGCCGCTTGCCGCTCCGACACCACGAACGTGGCGCCGCGTTTCAACGCCTCGCCAATGTGGGCAAAGCCGTCGCTCCGCTGCCCGCGCAGCGCCACGAATAGCATTCCCTCCCGCACGCGGCGGGAATCCGCCGTGACACCGGTGATCTCCTTATCCTCTACCGCCTGCCGGAGACCTGCCTCCTCCAATAACCGTTGTAATCTCATGCTATCCCCCTCCGCTATTCTCGTTTTTCTTCATACGGGAAATACAACGTGACTACCGTACCTATAGGCACGCTCTCGCCCGCTGACGGATATTGCTTTGTCACCAACGCACCGCCGGATGTAAAATCACGCACGCCTACTACGGCAACATTCAATCCAAGATCTACCAGCCTTTGATTAGCGGCGGTGCCGCTCATGCCTACAAGCTCCGGTACTGTGACTGTAGCGGGTTGCGCCTCACCTAACATCAAAATAATCTTTGCACCCGCTCGGATCACGCTGCTACCCGCAGCAGGCGACTGAGAAACCACACGCTCTCCCTCCCCTACAAAAGTAAACTCAAAATCCGAATGTTGAAGCAGCGCTACAGCGTCTTCTTGGGTAAGACCTGAAAGCGACGGCACCGTCAGCATACGCGCGCCCTCCTCCTCTGCCGTATATATAGCCTCAACGCCAAGATAGGGTAATGCGGCGCGAAACACGTTTCCCACGTAGGGTGCGGCCACCACGCTGCCGTAGCGGCTGCCGTCTGTCGGCTCGTCTACCACAATGATCACCGCGATCTCCGGATCATCCGCCGGCGCAAAGCCCACGCAGGAGCCGATACGTGCCTCTCTGTTGTCACCAATCTTCTCGGAGGTACCGGTTTTCGCTGCAACTCTGTAGCCTGCCACGTAGGCATTTTTGGCACCTCCGTCACCGGAAACGCCGCCCTCCAGAATGGTGGCCACCGTTTTGGCCGTTTCCTCGCTGATCACGCGCCGCTTCACCTCTGCCTCATGCTGATAAACCACCTCGCCCGCAGCATCCGTCATGCGCTCCACGAGATACGGCGTCACCAGCTCTCCCCCGTTGGCAATGGCGGCCACGGCTGTGATCATCTGCAGCACCGAAACCTTGAAATTCTGTCCAAAGGACGCGGTTGCAAGATCAAGCGCTGTGAAGGAGGATTGGGCGTGAAAGATGGAGCCACCCTCCCCCGGCAGATCAATACCGGTTTTTTCCAGCATGCCGAAGGCCTTTACGTACTGATAAAAGCAATCCGTGCCGATACGGGCGGCAATGGTCATCATCACGGGATTGCAGGAGTTCTGCAGCCCCTCCGTAAAGGTAAGACTACCGTGACCGCCGGCCTTATGACAATGGATCAGACGGTCTGCCACCGCCAGCGCGCCGCTGCAGAAAAAACCCTCATTCAGATCTGTCACCGCCCCCTCCTCCAGAACCATCGAGCAGGTCAGCGCCTTGAAGGTGGAGCCGGGCATATAAATTTCCGTTGCGGCCTTGTTGGACCAGCTCTCCAGCAGCAGCTCATTATACGCCTTTCGGTATTCCTCGCTCCCTTCAGGCAAGCCCAGCGCTGCCAGCTCTGCCGCGGCATAACCGTTCAACGTGAAGGGCTTGTTCAGATCAAAGCTTGGCGCCGTCGCCATCCCCAGCACCGCGCCGGTTTTGACGTTCATCACAATTCCGCAGACCCGATTTGCCGCGCCGGATTCCACCATCGTAGCCTCCAGCTGCTCCTCCAGCACCGATTGAATATAGGCGTCGATCGTGGTCTGCAGTGTGTAACCGGGCACTGCGGGCTGATATGCCTCGTATTGGTGCGGCAGCTGGTTACCCGTGGAATCCCTTGCCGTTATGTAGGCACCCGGTGTGCCGGAAAGTGCCTCGTTGTATTTCAGCTCCAGTCCGTAAAGCCCTTGGCCGTCACTGCCCGTAAAGCCCAGCACGTGAGCGGCAAGACCTCCGTAAGGATAGTAACGGGCATCCGTCGCCTCCACCGCGATCATATCGTAAAGTCCGCGCTCTGCCACAAAGCGCAAAACCTCGTTTGCTGCCTCGGCTTCAAGCCCTCTTGCCACCGTGCGCTGCAGCTCGGTTTTGTGGGAGAGATGGGAGTGCATTTTTTCCTCCGTCAACCCCTCTATCAGCCCGGCAAGCCCGCTGGCGATCTCAGCGCCGAGGCTATCGGCTCGTTCCGCGCGTGCGATGACGTTGGGAAAGATCGAAACGTTATACACCGTCCGATTGGTGGCGAGCACCCGCCCCGCAGCGTCCAAAATTTCTCCCCGCGCCGCCAACACCTTGGATTCCGTGGTCAGCTGATCCAGCACCTTTTGCTGATACTTATCAAAGCGAAACACCTGCAGCACAAGGATCCGCGCCGTTAAAAACAAAAAGGCGACCGCAAGAAAAACAGCCAACACCATTGCTCGCCTTGAGGTTCTTTGCCCCGCTACCGCACCAAACATAAAAAATCTCCTTTTTCAAAATAGAAAACGGCGAATTCCGCCGTGCAATACGGAATTCGCCGCGGACGACGGCTCTGCCGTCACCCTATTCTATTCTGTAAAAGGAGAGATTATGTCTTATTTTTTGGCCAATGCCGCCAGGGCATTCAGCAAAGCAGCCATCGAAATACCGCCTTCCTTTTCTGCGGGATAGATCTCAACGGCATCCCCCTCGGAAAGGGTCAGCTGCGCCGCATCCTGCAGAGGATCGGCATTCGCCTCGGTATTGGCACCAAGCAGCTCTACCTGTGCCTCCAGCGCTGCCACCTCGCGATCCATTTCCTCTAACACAAGAGAGGAGCCGGCCAGAAGCACAACGGAAAGCACCAGCATCAGCAGAAACATAGCGGGAACGAAGGAGAAGCGACGGCCGGCACTGCGCACGCGGTGCATAAAGCCAACTTTTTCCTGCTCCTTGCTCTTGGCGGTTCTCTGCCGCTTGATAAATTCATTGCTCTTTTCAGCCTTCTGCTCGGCCACCGCAATCGATTGACGCATGGCACCGAGTCTGTCGTTGTTGCCATAGCGATGGTTGAAGAACTTCACGAAATCACCGGTGGTGATCCGGAAGCTGCCATCACCGTTATCGTGCAGATAAACGATGGCATCTACATTGGGAGTGGGCTTACGGTCAATGGCTCTACCGGATATCGCACGCTGAGTGCGCTCGCGATACTGACCGCGCAGCTCTTCAAATTGATGTCTGTATTCTTCCTTGAAATAAACCTTTTCGTAGGTTACGGTCTGATCCACGGTAGGAACCTCCTTTGTCAGATTTTTTCCGCCACCCGCAGCTTTGCGCTGCGTGAACGGGGGTTCTCCGCCAGCTCCTCCTCACCAGGCAAAATCGGCTTTTTGGAGATCAGGCGAAGCTGCGGCTTATTGCCGCATACACATATCGGCAAGCTTTTGGGGCAGGTGCAGCCTGTAGAAAGCTTTGTAAAGGTCTGCTTGGTAATGCGATCCTCCAAGGAATGGAAGGTGATCACGCAAAGCCTGCCACCCAGTCGCATCCGGGAAATGGCACCGCGAAGCGCCGGCTCGATCACGTCGAGCTCGCCGTTCACCTCAATGCGAATGGCCTGAAAGGAACGCTTGGCGGGATGGTGACCGCCATCTCTTGCGGCGGCGGGAATGGCAGATTTGATCAGCTCGGAAAGCTCGCCGGTGGTCTCAATGGGCCGCTCGGCACGCCGTTCCACGATCCTTGCGGCGATCCGCGCTGCAAAGCGCTCCTCGCCATAGGTATACAAAATATTTTTGAGCGCCGCCTCGCTGTAGGTGTTGACCACAGTGTAAGCGGATTTCTCACGTCGTTGGTCCATACGCATATCCAAGGGTGCGTCGGACTGATAGGCAAAGCCGCGCTCGGGGGTATCCAGCTGATAGGAGGAAACGCCGAGATCCAGCAGCACGCCATCGATCTCATTGATGCCGAGATCATCAAGCACGGAGGCGATTTCGGAAAAATTACTGCGCACCACCCGTGCCCGCTCACCCAGAGGCGCAAGCCTTGCGCCGGCAGCCTTGATGGCGGCCTCGTCCTGATCAATGGCGATCAGCTTTCCTGTAGTGAGGCGACTGGCAATGGCGAAGGAGTGCCCTCCCCCACCGGCGGTGCCATCTACGTAAATGCCATCCGGGCGAATGGCAAGTCCCTCGATGCACTCATCCAGCAGTACAGATTTGTGAACAAAATTTTCCATATCAAAGCCCGCTTTCTTCCAACGCAGCGCGAATAGCGTCCAGATCCATGGAGGATACGCGCTCGTCGTAAAGTTTTTCGGACCAGATTTCACCAAAATCGCCACAGCCAACGATCACAACGTTGCGCTCGTCCTCGCCGATCTTGGCAAAGTCAAGAAGTCCGTTGGGCAGCAGCACGCGGCCGAGAGAATCGGGCGTAACCTGCGCCGCGTCACGGTACAGAAACCAGAAGGTATCCTCTGCTACCTTACGGGGCAGCTTCTTCAGAGGCTCAACGTACTCCTTCCAGGCCTCGGCGGAATAAAAACGGAGGCAGGTGCCGCGCACGCTGCGAACGATCATGAAATTTTCACCCAGCTCCTCGCGCAGCTTAGCAGGAACGGAAACGCGGTTCTTCGCATCAAGCGAATGACGATACTCGCCGGACAACATATCGCGTTCCTCCTTCCCTTTGGCTGGTTGTTTTTACCATTTCATAACATTTTTGCCCATTTCTTTCCACTTGGTTATATTATACCCCCTTTTTTGCCCTTTTGTCAATGCCAATAATGGAAAAACAACAATTTTTTTGAGAAAATATTTTACATTTTTCGGTTTTTCTATTCCAAAACAGAAAAATCACCAAAAATTTAGCAAAAGTGGTAAGATTTTTAGCCAAAAAAATCCCCCCTGACACCCAAGTGTCAAGGGGGCAGCCGCAACCGGCGGCAATGCGCTTTATTTCATCAATTCATCGGTCAGCCGGATGATCTCCGGTGCGATCCGTTCCCGTTCCTTTCTCAAAATACGGTTGTATGCGGGGTAAGCCAACAAAATGGATATGATGCCCATGGCACCGATCAGCACACCCACCAAGAGCGCCGGCAAGCCGGAAAGGCCAAGCCACGTTCCCAGCTCCGTCATGATCAGACTCATACCGAACCCCAGCACCAGAGCGCCCAGCACGCCCAGCACCAAGGCGATCACCGTAGCCTTGGTGCCAACGGATGCGTCCAGTCGGCGCAGCGCGGCCATTTTATCCTCCACGTGAGCGGGCTCGGCATATTTCTGCCGTATGGCACGGATCTCCTCCCGCTCGCCGGCAGAATACGTATAAGAAAAGGATTCTTTCTCTTTGTTTTCCATTCAATTCTCCTTCCCCGCACGGAACTGCCCAATGGCCCTTGTTCCCTGCCGGATCATATAGATCGCCATTGCGATCAAAAAAGCGGATATCCCCCCGCCGGAGGCGCCCAATATCAGCCGCCGTGTGGTCAGATCCATCGTCTCTCCCCCAAAGGTGGTCAGCATGGTAGAGGCAAGGATCAGCATGGAAACACACGCTGCGGCAAGGCTGATGGCCTTGGAAGCGGAATAAACGGGGCTGTTATACCTGCGATATTTGACTACGTTGACGACTGCCAGCGTCAGCGATGTAAACGTATAGGCCGCAATGGCAATGGCGGTAATCTCGTGATGGTAAAAGCTTCTGTTCCAATATACCATAAAAAAGATCATCAACGCCACCGCTACATTCATCACCAAAAATATCATGCCGCACACGCGGTAAGCCCGCAGCTCTGCCAGCCTGCGCTCTCCCGACGCTGTTCTGCCCGTATATCGCAGCAGCAAATAGCGCATCACGGCAAGCGACAGATAGTAGCATGCAAGCGAGCAGAACCAAAAGCTGCGATGCCACAGTCCCATGCCCAGCTGCAATGCGGCGTAAGCCGCGTTGATAAAAAGCGTGCCGTAAAGTGAGCACTTCATGCGCAGGGCGGCATCCTCTCTCCAGCGCCGTATATATGTATTGTGCCGTCCAAGGGCGCTGCATGCACGCACGATGCGCGGTATGCGAAAGCACCAAGCCGCAAGCACATACGCTGCCAGTACGTAGGCAGTAATGGCAAGGGGCGTATCTGTCCCGAGGAAACACATTGTATATATAAGGAAAGCAATCGCTGCCGGCGAAAGTAAAAGCAACACAGCGACGTGCGGAAATAACAATGCTTTTCCAATTTGCCTCCGGCTCATTTCAACGCCTCCGTATTTTGACTGTGAAAGTGGTGCCACGGCCTACCGCGCTTTCCACGCCAATATCGCCCTGCATAATATCCACCACTCTCTTCACCAAGGCAAGCCCCAGGCCGTTACCGCCGGCAGAATGGGACCGATCTCCCTGATAGAACTTTTCAAAAATGTGGGCACCTGTCTCCCGGCTCATGCCGCAGCCGGTATCGCTGATCTGTACCGTTGCATTCTCCTCATCGGCAGTCATCCTTACGCGCACCGTGCCGCCGGAGGGGGTAAACTTAAAGGCGTTGGAAAGCAAATTGCTCCATACGTGCCCCAAAAGCTCCGCATCAGCTCGTACCGTAACACCGTCCGCAATATCGGTTTCGATTCCGATGCCTGCCTTTTCCCATACGCTTTCGTACTGCAGCAGGCACTCGCACAGCTGCTCTCCAAGGTCAAAATCAGAGGCCACAGGATAGATCTGCTGGTTTTCCAGGCGATTTAACTTCAGAATATTGGTCACCATATCTGCCATGCGGCGGCAGCCCTCCACAACGCCCTCGGCATACTCTATACGCGCCTCATCGCTCAGCTCCGGCGCCTGCAGCAGTGTGCCGTAATTCTGCATCACGGCAAGAGGCGTTTTCATTTCGTGGGATACGTTTGCAATGAAGTCTGCACGCAGCGTTTCCACGCCTCCCAGCTCCTCTGCCATTTTATTGAAGCACTCAATGACGCGATTGAAGGTTTCATCCGTGCCACATTTGCTCTGCGGCTTGACCCGCACCGAAAAATCACCCTTAACGATCTGCTCCGCTGCATCGGTGATCTGCTTGACCGGTCGCTCCACCGTCAGCTTTCTGCGCACGATATCCACAACGGTAAAGATGAGGCTGAGCAGCGCTACGTTCCAAAAGGTGAGCTTTGCAGCCACGCTGATGTTGGCATCCGTCAACTCGATGCCCACACTCTTCGACAGCACGGAAACAAACAGCATCGTGCAGCAGGTGATCACAAAGGCCACAAGCAAAAAGAAAATGAAATAATGGTTAATGACCCGCAACACGCTCTTCATAACGTCGCCCTTTTTCATTTGATCACCGCCTTATAACCAAGGCCGTGTACGGTTTTGATCTCAAACTCTTCGCAGCCCGCAAGCTTTTGCCGCAGCTTGGTCATGTAAACGTCCACAGCTCGCGGCGCCGTTTCGGTATCCGCGTCCCAGAACTCGTCCATCAGCTGCGTTCTGGTGAAGGTCTTTTTGGGATAGCTGAGCAGCTTATAGAGGATATTGAATTCCCTGTTGGTCAGCGCGATCTCCTCCTCGCCAAGGCAAGCGGTCCTCTCGTCTGCATCCATCACGAAGCGGCCGATCTCCAGCTTGCGACTGGAGGCAATTTTTGCCCGTCGCAGCAGAGCACCGATGCGCAGCATCAGCTCGTCAAGATCAATGGGCTTGACCATATAATCGTCCACGCCGATCCGAAAGCCCCGCTGCTTTGATGCGAGGTCATCTCTTGCGGTCATAAAGAGAATGGGAATGTTCTCATTCAATTCCCGCACACTGCGCGCAAATTCAAAGCCGTCAATGCCCGGCATCATAATATCGGATATAATGAGATCAAACATATGCTCATACAGCGCGTCAAAGGCCTCGCCGGCGCTCAGGCACCCGGTCGGCTCATAGCCGCCTTGCTTGAGGAAGGAGCAAACGGTCTTATTCAGATCTCTGTCGTCCTCCACCACTAATATCTTGAACATAGCACACCTCCGCAATTTACGATCATTGTTAAGTATAACACAGAAATGTTAAGGTTTTGTTTTGATTTTCACATTTTTTAAAAAAGAATGGCGCGACCGCGCCGCGCCACTCTTACATCTTCAGTCCCTTTCCCTGCCAAAGATCCTGTTCGTAAAGCATTTTATCAATATCGTTGAGTATACAAAGCTTTTTGCGGCTCCAGAGCGGTGCCAAAAGCGTGTCGGCCTCGCCGTCACCGGTGAGCCGCCCCACTACGATATCCGGCGGCAAAAGCGTCAGCGCCCGCACCGCAAGAGAAACGAACGCTTCCCTTTCCGGTGGCACGTACGCGCCACTCTTGTAGAGCTCCGCCAGCGCGGTGCCCTCTACCACGTAAAGGAGGTGCAGCTTCACCTCGTCCGGATGCAACGCTCCCACGCGCTTCACCGTTTCCAGCATCATCTCCGTCGTTTCGCCGGGAAGCCCCAGGATCAGATGCACACCGATGCGAAGGCGCGGTGCTACGCGACGAATGCGCTCGTAGGTAGCGAGAAACGCTGCAAAACCGTGCCCGCGGTTGATTCGCGTCGCCGTTTCGTCGTGCACCGTCTGCAGCCCCAGCTCCAAAGTCAATACCGTGCGCTCCGACAGCTCTGCCAGATATGCCAGCACATCATCCTCAATACAGTCCGCGCGGGTGGCAATATTCAGCCCCACCGCACCCGGCAAGGAGAGCGCCTCTTCATAGAGCGGCCGCAGCACATCCAGTGGCGCGTAGGTATTGGTATGCGGCTGAAAATACGGAATGCAGCGCTCTGTGCTCCATTTATTGCCCATCCGCTCCCGTATCAGGCGATACTGCTCGCTGACGGAAAGGGTGGCTGGCGCCGTAAAATCGCCGCTGCCGTTGCCGGAGCAATAAATACACCCGCCACGACCGCAGCGACCGTCAATATTGGGGCAGGTAAAGCCGCCGTCCAGCGGGATCTTCACACATTTGCCGCCAAAGGTCTGCCGCAAATAATAATCATAGGTATAGTATCGCTTGTTGGAATCAGAATGCGGAAAGGGATTCCGCAGGCGCTGTGCTTCCTTTTTCATACCATGCTCCGTTTCAAAAAGGCGACGGATACCGTCGCCTTTTTACTGTGATCAAAATTAGCCCAGCAGCTTTTCTGCAGCTGCCAGCTTCACGCACAGCGTCAGCACACGCATAGCGGCCTCCAGATCCTCATCGGAGGGATAGGTGGGCGCAATACGGATGTTGCTGTCGTCGGGGTCCTTGCCGTAAGGATAGGTGGCACCAACGGTGGTCAGCGTCACGCCTGCCTCCTTGCAGAGAGCAAAGGCGCGCTTGGCGCAGCCCTTCATGGTATAAAGGCTGATGAAATAGCCGCCGCGGGGATCGGTCCAGGTGGCAACACCGGTGCCGCCCAGATCCTCTGCCAGCACGCGGGCAACCGCCTCAAACTTGGGGCGGATGATATCCGCCAGAGTCTTCATGTGTGCCATCACGTTTTCCGCATTGCCGAAATACTTCACGTGACGGATCTGATTGAGCTTATCAAAGCCGATGGTCTGGGAGCTCATGATCTTTTTGATCTGCTTCACGTTGTTCTCGGAGGCGGCGATGATCGCAACGCCCGCACCCGGGAAGGAGATCTTGGAGGTGGAGGCGAAATAGAACACCATATCCTCGCTGCCGGCCTCACGACAAGCGGCGAAAATATCCATCAGCGTATCGTTTCCGGCGGCGCCGTACAGATCATGAATGGCGTAGGCGTTATCCCAGAAAATACGGAAATCGGGTGCTGCGGGCTTCAATGCGGCCAAACGGCGCACGGTGTCGTCGGAATAGGTGATGCCGTCGGGGTTAGAATACTTGGGATTGCACCAAATGCCCTTGACAGCGGGATCCTTCACCAATGCCTCCACGGCATCCATATCGGGGCCGGTGGGGGTCATGGCCACGTTGATCATCTCAATGCCGAGGGATTCACACACGCCGAAGTGACGATCGTAGCCGGGCACGGGGCAGATGAATTTGGCCTTCTCCTCCTTACCCCAAGGACGCTCACTGCCATACACACCGTACAGCATCGCGCGAGCCATTGCGTCATACATCAGATTCAGGGAGGAGTTACCGCCAACGATGATATAGTTCTCGGGAATACCCAAAAGATCAGAAAACAGCTTCTTTGCCTCGGGGATGCCGTCCAGAATGCCGTAATTACGATAGTCCACACCGCTCTCGGAGCGGCAATCCTCAGGGGTGGCAAGGCAGGTCAGCATACCGGTGACAAGATCGATCTGCTTATTACCGGGCTTACCACGGGAAAGATCGAGGGAAAGCCCCTTTTTACAATAAGCATCGTACTGTGCCTTCAGTGTGTTATATTCCTGCTGCAGCTCGGCAGCGGTCATGTTCAAATAATTCATGGCGTTCTCCTTTTCGATTCGATAACAGTATATGATAATTTCATCATTTTCGCATATCGAATCGGTTGAAATTGCATTTTTTGCTCTAAAACAGGTCTATTATAGCACAATTTCGCAAGAAATGCAAGCCCTAATTGCATTTTTGTGTGACGCAAATGTAAACAAATCGAAAATACCGGTGAAGAATCACGTTTCCCCGCCCTCGCTCCAAAACACCTCCAGCCGATGCGCCAAAGAGCGCGCGTCACCCGCTACGGTGATGTTTTGCCAATGCGGAGGATACAGATGCAGATAAGGCTCCTCTCCATAGCGGCTGTCGATCAATACTACAACGCCGCGATCCGTTTCCCGCCGAATCACGCGTCCCGCCGCCTGCAGCACCCGATTCATACCGGGATACGTATAAGCATAATCGTAGCCGCGTTCGCATTTGTTTTCGTAATAATCACGCAGAATATTCCGCTCGTTGGAAAGCCCCGGTATGCCAACGCCCACCACCACAACGCCAATGAGCCGGCTGCCGGGCAGATCCACACCTTCGGAAAAGCTACCGCCCAGCACCGCAAAGCCAACTCGCAAATGCCCCTCGTCCTCTCTGAAGGAGGAAAGAAACCGCTCGCGCTCTGAAAAGCTCATCCGACGCTGCTGTACAACGCATTCCACCTTGGGGAATTTGGCTTGAAAGCGCTCCAGAACGTTTTCAAGATAGTCATAGGACGGGAAATAAACGAGGTAATTCCCTTTTTTGGCGCTCACGGTGGCGGCAATCATCGTGGCAATGCGCTTATAGGACTTTTCTCTATCCTCCATGCGCGTGCTGATGCCGGTGATGGCCGTTACGCAAAGGTTGGCGGGATCGTAAGGCGACGGCAGCGACAGCGAAATTGCTTGCTTGCCGCCCCCAAGAATATCCGCAAAATAATCCGGAGGCGTCAGCGTGGCAGAAAAGAACACCGCTGAGCGCGCCCTGCCAAGGCACGCATGCAGCACACCCGCAGGATCAATGCAAATAAGGCGCAGAGAAAGTGCGCCACTCTGCAGCTCCAGATACGTAAGGAAGCGCGCGTCGTAATACTCAGAAATGCAAACAAAACGCCGCAGCTCTGCCGAAAGCTCCTCCAGCGCCCCACGCAGCGGATGCTCCGGCTGCTTTTTGATAAAGCTGTCCAGTCGATGCCGCAGGGTATCTGCCTCGGCATGGAATTTTTCAAGCGGCGCACGGTTGATGTAATAACCGCTTTCGGTACCGTCCTCGTTTTTTGTTCGATTTTCGGTGCAAAGACGGGCCAACCGACGGAAGGCCATCATAAATCCGCCCAACGCTGCCTCCAGGTCGCCGTCCGCAATAGGATCCACCCGACCGTAGGTAGCCTCAAAGGGCTCTGCCCTCAGCTCAGCAGAATACATGCTCCGCGCTCTATCGGGCAGATTGTGCGCCTCGTCCACCAAAAACGCGTACTGTCCCCGCTCACCCTCCTCCGGATCAAAATACCGGCGCAGATAGGCCGACGGGTCAAATACGTAATTGTAATCGCATATAATGATCTCACAGAACAGAGACAGATCCAAGGAAAGCTCATAAGGGCAGATCCGATGCTTTCTGCCCATTTCCTCCAGCGTCACCCGAGGAAAGCCGTTTTGCCGCGCCAGAAGCTCGAAAAGCACGTCATCCACCCGATCGTAATAGCCCTTGGCATAGGGACAATCCACCGGATTACAGTGGGAGGTGCTGCCGGAGCGGCAGCCCTTTTCGCAAAGACACATCTGCTCCTTGGCGTAGAGGGTGATCGTGCGAAGCTGGGCACCCTGCTCAAACAGTTTGCCCGCCGCAGCGTAGGCCTCTCTGCGAGTGCTGGCACGTGCCGTAAGATAAAATACCCGATCAATCACACCCTTACCCACCGCGCGCACGGCAGGATAGAGCGTTGACATTGTCTTACCGATACCGGTGGGCGCCTCGGCAAATACGCGCTTACCCCTTTTGATGGCCTTGAAGCAGGATTCCGCCAGCTCCGCCTGTCCCTCACGGGGCTCCGCATACGGGAAACGCACATTGGCGGCAGAGGGGATCAGCTCCTCATGACGCATCCTTTCAAACCGTGCAAAGCCCTCAATGCGCGCCAACAGCGTGCCGTAAAAGCGGCGCAGCTCAGCCGCCGTCATTTCAGTGCAGGTATCCTTCAGCTCCTCGGTTTCGGTATAAAACACCCGCATCCGCAGCCGTATGCGGGAAAGATGCTTATCCTCACAAAGGAAATGCGCATAGCAACGCAGCTGGGAAAAGGCATCTACCCGCAGCCCAAGGCCGCCGCTCTTGCCGCGCACGGTCTTGATCTCGTCCACCGTAACAACGCCATCCTTCTCCAGAACACCGTCGGCGCGACCCTGCACGGTATAGAAGATACCGTTGTAAATCGTGGTGTTCCGCAGCGTCACCTCACTCTGATATTCCGGCCCCTCGGCAGCCTGCAGCTTGCGGTGGAGCTCTCCCCCCTTCTGCATGGCCTCCTTGCTTCGGTGCGGGAAGCGTGCGTCAATGCTGCCGCTTTTGTGCGCTCTCGCGCAAAGCTCACGCACCGACAGCTCCATCGCACCGGTTTCGGTATTATACAGCATATGCACACCTCCCTTCCTTTTCTTTTCTCTTATTTTACCATAGGACGGGCAGAAAGTCAACGAAAAACCCCGGAAAAGGAAAATTACCATATTTTTAGGGGTAGCCCTCGGCGCTTGAATGGATTATAATGATATAGGAAAGGCGGTGGCTGTATGGAATGGATACGAATCAACACCAACAAGCTGAAAATTATGCTGACGGCAGAGGATGCCAAGCGCTATGCGTTGCGATTTGAACGGGTGGATTACGCCGATACCGTCACGCGCAGAGCCTTCAAAAGCATTCTGACCGATATCAAGCGAGAAGCGGGCTTTGATGCCACAGAGGATCGGGTCTACATTCAGCTCTATCCCTCGCGGGAGGGCGGCTGCGAGCTGTTTATCACCAAAACAGGTCTGCTTCCCACAGAGGATGTCGAAAGCGTACATAAAGCATCCTATGGAGATGTGGGTGAGGAGCCGCCGACTGTCCTCTGCCGCAGCGCAGCCTTCACCTTTGATACGGTGGATCAACTGCTGGCAGTCTGCCGTCGCCTTTTGGGGCGTCGCTTTGTGGGCGAAAGCGAGGCGTGGCAGGACGATGACGAACGCTTTTGGCTTCTGCTCACCGAGGAGGGCGACCCGCAATCCGTGGAGGACGACTACATGTTTATTGCGGAATACGGCAGGATCGAGCATGCCAAGGCCGCCGCCCTGCTCCTCTCCGAGCACGGTCACCGCATCTGCGGGACGGGGGCTGTTGAAACGCTGGGTGCGCTATAAAAGCAAGCGGCATTCGCCGGATGCGAATGCCGCTTGCTTTTTTATTTTTTTGAAAGCACCGCATCGTGCACCTCAGGAAAGCGATCCTGTAGGCGCTCCAGCTGTAATCGATCCTCTACTGTCACCGTAGCCTCCACTCGGGAAAACAGCGGAAAAAGTGTCGTCTCCCACGCTTCAAGCACCTCGTCGGAGCAAGAAAGGAAAACCTCCTCCTCTCGACATTTTGGGAGTGTAGCGTCCTCCCGCCAAACGGGATAACACACTTTTGCCTCTGCGTCCTTTTCCCGCAAGCCCCGCAGCACCGCACGGATATAGATCATCCGTTGCTCTGCCGGTGTGAGATGCCGACAAGCGGGACAATGGCAGAGCGCCCCCACTTCCTTGTCCGGCAGGAAATGATACCGATGGGTGGTAGAGCGCAGGATGCTGCCCACCGATCCCGCCCGCCAAGCGATATAGTCTGCCGCCCCTTCCGCAGAAGGACAAAAATTGGCATCCGGCACCCGTACACCCGCCTCGTTCATCCGAAACCAGTAAGGATATACACCGAAAAACGCTCTCGGCAGAAAGGAGGAGGCCGAATAAGCCCCGTATTCTACGTCAATGCCTTTTTCCTTCAGCTCCAGCATCTGCTGATGATAGCGCCCAAATTTCACGTCACGCGCGAGGCACTCCAGCCCCAGCACGCTTCCCTTTTCCTTTTCCGGCCACAGAACCGCCAGCGTGATCCCTTCGGCCCGCAAACGGTCCGCCAGCCCCTCGCGCATGTCCTTTGGTGTGATACATATTCCCTTTTTCATCCGCAAAACTTCCTTTCTAAATAATAAAACCGCGATCTATGAAATATATATTCAAGGATCGCGGTTTTATGCAATTTTCAAGAAAGAAGCGGACGCAAATATTTTTCAAGGCAGTCCGCATAGCGGAAAAAGCCAAGATCGTTGGGGTGACTGCCGTCCACCGTACAGGCATCCCAATCCACGCCCTCAAAAATTTCAGCACCGTCCACAAAATACACGTTTTTATCCCCTGCCGCAAGAACGTGCTGATAGGTTTCGCGGATGATATCTCGCCGACGCGACAAATAGGGCTTCAGCAACACGCCGCTACTGGAGATCATCACGATAGGCAGTGTAGGGTTCTTTTCTCGCACGATGCGGTAAAAAGGCTCGTGCGTTTCCAGCAGTGCCTCGGGCGTAGGGGCGTTGTGATCGTAATCCATCACGAATACCGACATGGGCAGCGTGGCAATGTACTCGGCAAACTGCGGCTCGCCCTTGCCGCTTCCGGAATAACCGAGGTTGATGTGGTCGGCGGAAAGGCGTCTTGACAGAATAGCCTGATAGCTGTTGCCGGGACGGGAGGCGCATCCGCCTTGGGTGACGGAATTGCCGTAATACACAATGGGCGTGGTGTAACGATAGGGCGCGGCCGCCTCTATCAAAGCGTCCTTTTTGAGGCCGACGTACAATTCCTTTACGTTATCGTAAAGTGGGAAGTTGATGGTATAATCACACAATGCGCCGTCCACCGCATGACCGGAATCGTAGCCCTCGGTCATGCCGCGACGGGGCACAAAGGTCTTATAATAGATCTCCCTGCCTTCCACGGTATGATAGAGATCAAAGCCCGATTGCCCCGTCAGAGGCATATGAGACATGGGCTTGGTATTGACCATCACGGCGTGAATGGCAATGAAACGCGAATTGGTTTTAAAACGCACGCGACCGCCTGCCGTTTGACGGTTGAGACCGCCCGCAACCCCCTCGGAGACCGTATCGGCCACGCTTTGGGGAATGCGCAGAAAATGTCCCATCTCCTCGTCATACAAAAGGCCGTGCACCGCGAAGGGATCCTTGCGCACGTTGTACCACACAAGATCCGGCTCGGTAACGGTGGTGCTCACCACCAGATTACGATCCACATCCTCAATATTGAAGATTTTCTTCTCCTCGCACATCGCTTTGCCCTCTTATTTTACCGTTTTGTTCAGGATCGCTTTCACGTCGCGGCCGATGCGCTTGGCCATACGGTAGAAGCCCAGATCATTGGGATGCACGCCGTCAACGGTGCAGGCGTCCCAGTTGTCGCCGCCAAAGAGCTCCTTGCCGTCGATGAAATAGACGTTTTGATCGCCCTCGGCCACCGCCTGCTTATAGCTCTCAATAATGACCTCTCGACGTGCGGCAAACTCCTGCTCCTTCAGAAGGATGGCAGAGGAGGTGATCATGATAATGGGCAGATCGGGGTGCGCCTCGCGGATGATGCGATAGAAGGGATAGTGTGTTTCCTTCAGATGTGCAGCACCATTGCAGTTGTGGTCGTAATCGTACACGAAAACGCTCATATCAAGCCCCTTGATGTATTCGGCCATAGCGGGCTCACCCTTGGCACTACCGGAGAAACCGAGGTTGATATGATCCACGTTGGTCTCGCGGGTGATGATGGCTTGGTAAGCATTGCCGGGACGGGATGCGCATCCGCCCTGGGTGATGGAGGAGCCGTAATATACCACGGGCGGCACGTCGCGATAGGGCGTGGGGGCACCCAGTTTTGCCCCCTTCTTCAATGCGATATAAAGCTCCTTTACACCGTCATAAAGAGGAAAATTGATGGTATAATCGGTGTCAACACCGCCGGTATAATGACCGGCAGAATATCCTTCCTTCATACCGCGAATCGGCATAAAGGTACGGTAGAAGGTATCAAAGCCAGTCTTCTCCACACGGTAAAGATCAAATCCGGACTGACCGGCCAGCGTGATGTGAGGCATATTGGCAGCATTCTGCATCACCGCCTTGATGCCGATAAAGGAGGAGTTCGTACGGAAGCGCACGCGGCCGCCTGCGGTGCAGCGGTTGAGAGAACCGGAAACGCCTGCGGAAACGCCCTCTGCCACCTTCTGCGGCATACGGATAAAGCAACCCCGCTCCTCGTCATACAACAGACCGTGAAGCTCAAAGGGCAGCTCGCGCACGTTAAACCAAACAAGATCAGGTTCCTTGATATCGGTTTCCACAACCAAATTTTTGTCATATTTTTCAATATCCTGCATAACACATATTCCTTTCAAAATTACAAAATCGGTGATGCACCGTTAATTCATTATAACAAACACTCTTACCAAAAGCAAGCCTTATCGGCAATTTTCTGCGGCGAAAATTTCCTCCAGCAGCGCCTTGGCGACCTTAATATCCGCGATCTGCTCCTCGCCGGATATTTCACGCTCAATAATATACGGACCGGTGTAGCCAAGAGCATTCAGCTTTTTGACCACAAGGGGCATATTGGCAAGTCCCTCGCCAAGAGCGCATTCGCGACCGAGCTTGGTGCCGCAGGTGGGATAAAAGCCGTCCTTGCAGTGGGTATTCCGCACATACTTACCGAACACGTCCAGTGCATCCGCCGTGTTGGCCTTTCCGTAAAGGAGCAGGTTGGCGGTGTCAAAGTTAATACCTAGATTATCCGTGCCGATGGCCTCGATGGTGCGCAGCATCGTAACAGGCGTTTCCTGACCGGTTTCAAACAGAAACCACTGTCCTCTTGCCTTCAGCTTCTTGCAAAGGGTTCGCAAAGCGCCCACAGTACCGTCAAACTCAGGATCCGAGGGGTTTTCGGGCAAAAAGCCCACGTGAGTGATGATATCCGTTACACCAAGCCACAGCGCAAAATCGCTGGCCTTCATCAGCTCCGCCAAGCGCATGCCGCGGTAGGCGGGCGGCACGAGGCCAAGGGTTACGGGGCCGTAAGTGAAATTCCACTCGGAGGGACCCGTCCAGCCCGCCCAAAGCGCCGTAATCTCCACTCTCGCCTCAGCAGCACAGGATTTGATGTATTCTGCCTTTTCCGGCGTGTAGAGGTTGGGATCCCAGCAGCACAGCTGGCAGCAGGAAAGATCCAGCTCTCGAATCTTCAAAAACTCCGCACGCATATCGCTATCCGCGCGCATATGGATCAAGACACCAATTTGCATAAGCGACCTCCTTTACGGAAGAAAAATATCGGCTGCACCATTGACAAAAAAACCAGCCTATGTTATCATTATAACATGACCAATTCAAAAGTAAATAGACAAATTGGACAATTAATCTTGAAAATTGGTCACGAGGAGGTTTTATGTATCCTTTTGTTTCCACGCCAAAGCTGGCAGATGTGCGGGGCTTTTGCACCGCCTTTGAGGATTATCCGGAACCGAACTTTATTTTCCGCGGCGAAACCCACGAGATGTACGAGCTTGTGATCGTGCTGGGCGGCAGTATGGGCATTACCGCCGGCAGCAATTCCTTTATTCTCAATGAGGGTGCGGCTGTACTGCATCCCCCCATGGAATTCCATAGCCTGCGCTCTGCCAAGGGCACTTTCCCCCACTTTGTGGTGTTCAGCTTTCTCGCCGATGCCGTCCCCGCCTTCCGCAAACGCGTATTTGTGCTGTCGGAGGAGGAGCGACTTCGTGTTTGTCGCATACTGGATTTGCTCCTCGCCTCCACCGACCGCAAGGGTTGCCATCTGTTAAACATCGTAAAGGGCGGAGAAAAGAAATTCGAGCTGGCTCTGCGCGAATTTGAAATCCTGCTGCTGAATCTCAACGAGGTGGAAAACCCCGAGGTATTGACCGTTGGCACCACGGGTAGCCGTAACTATCAGCAGGCGCAGGCTGTTTTGAAGGCCAATCTGCACCGATCCCTGAACACCGAGGAGCTGGCAGCGCTCTGCCATATGAGTCCTTCTCTGCTCAAAAAAACCTTTTCCCGCTATGCGGGCGTTGGCGTGATGGAGTATTTCCGAACGCAAAAGATCCTGGCCGCCATTCCCTATCTGCGCAACGGGCAGAGTGTTTCTGAAACCGCGCTTCGCTTTGGATTCAGCGATGCCGGATATTTCTCCACGGTTTTTCGCAAGGTGACCGGCCACACTCCCAGCTATTACCGTGAGCACGAAATTCAATAAATCATAAGGAGCATCTTATATGACTTGGGAAGAACTCGAAAACGAATGCAGAAACTGCCATAAATGCCCCCTCGGTGACACCCGCACCAACTGCGTGTTCGGCACGGGCAGCCGCGAGGCGGAG
This sequence comes from Oscillospiraceae bacterium, assembly GCA_015064005.1. Lineage (GTDB taxonomy): Bacteria > Bacillota > Clostridia > Oscillospirales > CAG-272 > Firm-07. The sequence goes on along the minus strand of SVTA01000005.1, from coordinate 20,063 downwards.
CTGATGTTTGTAGGCGAAGCCCCCGGTGAGCAGGAGGATCTCTCCGGCACCCCCTTCGTCGGCCGCGCCGGTCAACTACTGAATAAATTTCTGGAGGCGGTGGACATCCCCCGCGAAAAGGTCTACATTGCCAATATTCTGAAATGCCGCCCGCCCCAGAACCGCGATCCCCTGCCCGAGGAGGAGGATGCCTGCATCGGCTATTTGAGGGAGCAGGTGAAGCTCATTCGACCCAAGATCATCGTATGTCTTGGCCGCGTATCGGCCATGCGCTTGATCAAACCCGATTTCCGTATTACCAAGGAGCACGGACAGTGGTTCAAAAAGGGAGACTTCCTGATGACCGCCGTCTATCACCCCGCCTACCTTCTGCGCGATCCCCGCAAAAAGGAGGATATGCTGGTAGATATGCGTCGCTTGCGCGAAAAGCTGGACGAAGCTACTTGACTACATTGCATCACAAAAGGTAGCCACCCAACGCTTGGCGTTTAAAAGGACGTTTTACAAGCATACGGCATATTTCGCAAGAAATATGCCGTATGCTTGTTTTGTGCCTTATACAGTTCTGTGGATTTGTTCTATCATTGCAAAGCGTTCCTTTTCATAGAGATGCTGCCGAGCAAAAGATCCATTTCGGTTTTCTCAAAGCTCAAACGGTGCTTGTGTAATTCCCACATCAATTTTTTGCGTGACGTATTAAAGGTAGTTCACCGCCAAAATCACGACGCTCGTGACGATCATCACAATACCGACCACACGGTTTAAGGTCTTTGCGTTCGCTTTGTTGGCAATTTTTGCGGCAATTCTTGCCCAAAGCAGCGTAAATACCACGCATAACACGAGGCAAAGAGCGTCCGGGGGACCTCCAATCACAAAATGACTGATACCACCGGTCAGAGCTGTGAATGCCATGATAAACACGCTTGTGCCGACCGCCAAATGCATGGGATAGCCGAGGAAGGATGTCAGAACGAGCAATAGCATCATTCCACCGCCCGCACCCACGAAGCCGCAAATAAAGCCAATAAATATGCCGCCGATGATCGCCTTGATCAGTCTGCTTTTCGGAGAACATTCTTCCAACTGCTCTCTCGTTTTGTTGACGGGCTTCAAAAGGAACCGAAGTCCAATGATAATTAGTGCGATCTGCATCGTGCCACTCATAGCCCGCTCGGGCAAAAAGCTTGCTACGAAACTGCCGATCATCGTAACAATAAGCACACTAATTAATAACGGTAAGCTGTTTTTAACGTCTAAGTTTCCGCTTTTCTTATAGGTATATGCGCTGACAGCACTTGCCAAAACATCGCTGATGAGTCCTATTCCGACTGCATCATAGGCGGGAATTCCCAAAAAGGTTATCAGCATAGGTCCTATTACCGCGGCAGCGCTCATACCGGCAAAGCCCGTTCCAATACCCGATCCCGCTCCTGCGATAAAGCACACAAGTATTTTGATTAAAACATCTCCCATTTGTATATCTCCATCAAGTTGTTATTTGTCAATGAAGTATTATACCACATGTTTATGAACTTTTCAACTAAGTTGACTATTCTTTTCCTTCTTCAAGGCAAAAAGGGACGGAAAGGCTTCGCTCTCTGTCCCTTTTGTCCGCAAAATCTTATTCCTTCAGGCTCCAGCCGCAGTCGCCGTGATAGATCATTTGCTTGGTCATGCCGCCGTCGACACAGATGTTCTCGCCGGTGATAAAGCCCGCCATATCCGAGCAGAGATACATCACCATGTTGGCAATATCGGGCGGGGTTCCTACCCTTCCCACCGGCTGCTGGGCAGCATCCGCCCCGGCATAGACCGTATAGCTGTTATCGATCCATCCGGGCGAGATGGAATTGACGCGCACCCGGCCGGAAAGACTGATTGCCAGCGCGTGAGTCAAGGCGGCGATGCCGCCCTTGGCTGCTGTGTAGCTTTCGGTCTGGGGCTGACTCATCCTGTCACGGGAGGAGGAAATATTCACGATGCTTGCCCCCTCGGCAAAATGCGGCGCAAAAAGCTTGGCAAGATAAAACGGTGCGGTCACACCCACCCGCAGGGCGTATTCAAAATCCTCGTAGCTACCGTCCGCAATGCCGCGCGACAGGGGCGCGGCGTTGTTGATGAGATAATCCACGTGACCGTGATCCGCGATCACCCTTGCCGCAAAGGCCTCCAGCGTGTCCCTGTCCGCAAGATCTCCCACGAAATAATCGTTTTCCTGCAGGTCGATCACGCAAACAACGGCACCCGCCTCCTCAAATTTTTCACGGATGCACCTGCCGATCCCTCTGGCGCCACCTGTGACGACTACAACCTTTCCCTTAAAATCAAACATTTCACACCTCTATTTCAGATTACCAAATAAACGGCAAAATTCTGTATCTGACTCGCTTTTTGTATGCCTCGTAGCCCTCAAGCCCGGCCGATAACACCCGCTCCTCGTTCCGGATGCGAACCACAATCACCGCCACGTACGGCAAAAAGCACAGCAGCGACCACCAGGAGCCCAGCACCAGCGGTATGGCAAGAAACAGCCATAGCGTCACCGCATACATCGGATGGCGCAAGATGCCGTAAAGGCCGCTATCCACTACCTTCTGATTTTTCTGCACCTCCACGGTTCTTGACAGATAGGCGTTTTCCCGCATGACCTCGGCATAAAGTCCGTAGGCGATCAATAACACTGCCGATGCCGCGATCACCACCCACAGCGGCACCGCAGACCAGCCAAAACGAAAATCAAGCCCCGCAACGACAAATCCCGCAACGAACAGGAGCCCCGATGCGGCCACCACTCCCCGTTGCGTTTTCTCTCCCTCTTTCGCGTTCAACCGCTTTTCGAGCAGCCCCGGCGCTTTGAACAACAGCACGGTGCCCAGCACCAGCATCGGCACAAACAAAAGGCCGATGAACAACCAACCGTTTCTGTATAGTTGCTTGTCTTATATGTATAATTTTGCCTATCGGATGCCAATCAACATCCAATCCTAACGATTTAAGAGAGGGCTATATGAACGGATATTCTAAAGAATATTACAGGATAGAAGATTTTAATTCCATTGTAATAGGGAAATCCTCGTATCGAGATGTATATAATCTTGCTCCATCGGAATCAATGCAAATAACATCTTATGGGGGATTCTGTGAATATCCAAAACAAGACGGAGGTTACATTCGTATAAAGTTTTACGGTGCAGATCTGGTAGTGGGTTCTGTGGAGGACGTAGCGCCAGCCAATCCATAAACGCTTCTTTCATCGTAATCGGCGGATTTTTTCAATCAAAAACGCTTTCGCCCGGCGCATACCCCCCTTATGCGCCGGGCGACTGGGAACATCATTTTACAAAACAACAAAAAGCGGAGGAGTTTTTAGCCTTCACTAATGCCTCCTCCGCACGGGCAAAGCTGTTTGCGCCCTAAATAATGCCGACGGCATTCGCACGGCCAAAGTTGTAAACGGTATCAGGCACGAGTATTACCTGAATGGCTCGCAGATCATTCGTGAGGTGGTCTACAACAGTACCGGCACGTATATAGCCCACGATCTGCGCTATTATGCCAATTATGATCCTGGATACAATAACGAAAATTTTTCTACGGGAATTTGGTCAGATATTTTTTGGTCTGATTTTTTTAGAATGGACAGTTATCTAGTCACTCCAGGAGGGTATTTAAAAAAATACACCTACAAAAACAGAAACGACGAGACCGGAGGCGTCACAACAATATCGGGTGATATTCCATGGGACTCAAATAGTCCTATTCATAGACCATAAACGGAGGACATCTTATGAAAAGTAAAGTATGGTTTTGGGTTTCAATAGCAGCAATTGTACTTTTGATCACCTCTTGGGTCGGAATGGCTTTTCTGATTGTACTTCAACCAAATTATGATTTCATTGAGGCGAAAAACGAAGATTTGACATATTATCTTGAGCTTCCTGAAGATAATAATTATCTTCCCGAGTTTGGTTATGTCCCGGATGCAAAGACAGCTGCTCAAATTGGAAGTGCTGTGATAGACAACTTTTTTGGTCAAAAGTTTGGTGGAAGTGTTACGGTGGAGTACGATAGCGTTCACCGTCTTTGGAAAGTTCACAAAGGATACCTTCTTAGACATGGCGCATTTGTAATCATTGAGCAGGATACGGGAAGAATCATAAAAGCGCTGAAAGATAAATAATATTCCTCCCCGGCGCATAATCTCATGCGCCGGGAGGCTGGGAACATCATTTTACAAAACAACAAAAAGCGGAGGAGGTTTTAGCCTTCGCTAATGCCTCCTCCGCACGGACAAATACGTCTGTATCCTAAATCATAATACGGTACAATGCACACCCAAAATCCCCCCAAGCGGCGCTGTCGCTTGGGGGGTGCTTTATCAGATTATTTTCGCCGGCTTCGTGTGCGCTTGACCGCAACACCGCCGACACCGGCAGCCACGCCTGCGGCACCGACGATGACCGCCACGATGATCACGCTCCTGTAGGAGGGCTGATCCTCGCCCTCCTCGCCACGCTCCACCTTGCCGCAGAGGGTGCAGGTTCTGATCCGCTCGCCGTTGCTGTTCTCTTCCCACTCGCCAAAGGCGTGGGCGCAATCCTCATCCCCGTCGGGTGCGGAGCCCTTTGCCATACCGGAGGGGGTGACCATTTCATTGGGCACCTCCCGCTCAAACAGCAGCCAAGCATATTCGGGATAGTCGATAAATACGTTGCGGTTGCCCTGGATCTCCTCCACCACATCGTTTCGGCTCATTTCCCACTCGTCCACCGGATCCAGCTCACACCATTCCAGCAGAACGTCCACGCTCTCAAATACGGTGGTGATGCTGCTGCATTTAGACAGCTCCCCGCCGTAGCGCACGTACACGTACAGACAAATGCGAGCCACGTCGCCCTTAACGTTATCCAAGGGCTCAAAGTAGGGGCTTGAATACGTGCCGCCCGATGCGCCCTCCACAAGCGTGGAGCCCGTGGCGGTGGCACCGTTTGTCACGTTGCCGTATTTCAGATTATCCCGCTTGGCATTGACCGTGGCATCGGACGGGCGAATATGGTGCAGGTCAGAGCCGGCGCCGCTGTTGTCAAAACCACCGAGGCTCTTGGGCCACACGTGCTCGCGATTCCACGTACCGGCATTGCCGCCGAAATCGGCGCGTGTCACCGTCACCGAGGTATACAGCAGACTGATGCTCCCTTCACTGCCCGTGCTATCGGTGCGAGATGCCATATCACGGCAATCGGCATAGGAGGATTGGTAGCTGTGAGTGCCCGTCATCAGCATCCGGAGCGTGGTCAGCAGCTGCGCGGCGGGCTGCTCGGCCAGCTGACGGTAGGTGTAGTCGGCATAATACTGCTCTGCCGCCCCCGACAGCGCAGTGCATTGCAGATGTCGCGTGCCGGCGTTGTAGGAGGAGTCGGCGGCCGATGCGTTCACACACAGCGTCAGCGCGAGAACTGCCACCTGTGCGATAGCCAAAAGGCGTTTGATGGTGTTTTTCACGGTCACATACGCGGTTTTCCTCGGGGAAAGCCTTCCTTTGTCAGATTTTTGCGCGACCTGCCGCCAAAAACGGCGGCAGCGGTCGCCTTACGCTATATTATAACACATTCCGACCGTTCTGGCAAGCCTGTTGCGCTTTTTTATTGCAAGCTCTCCCATCCATTTTCCCCACAGAAATTTCATAAACCGCCGAAGGAAATATTGATTTGTCGCGAAAAATATGCTATAATTATTAATAATATATATTTATTATATCACATCGGAGGCCTTCGCGTGGCAAAATTATACTTCAAATACGGTGCCATGGGCTCCTCAAAAACCGCCCAGGCACTGACGACAAAATTCAACTACGAGGAACGCGGCATGAAGGTGTGGCTGATCAAGCCCTCCACCGACAACCGTGACGGCACGGACATTGTGAAATCCCGCATTGGGCTGTATGCCCCCTGCACCAGCATTCCCGCAACGATGGATCTTTTTGAGGCCTTTACCGTTGAGCACGGCGATATCGACGTGATCATTGCGGACGAGTGTCAGTTCTTCACCGAGGCACAGATCGACCAGCTGCGCCGCATCGTCAATGAATGCGACATTCCCGTGCTTTGCTTTGGCCTGCGGACGGACTTCCTCTGCCACCTCTTTACGGGCAGTAAGCGCCTGTTCGAAACCGCCGATTCCATTTCCGAGATCAAGACCATCTGCTCCTGCGGCTCCAAGGCCACCGTCAACGCAAGGCTGGACGCCAATATGCAGATCGTTACCGAGGGTGCACAGGTCATGATCGGCGGCAATGAAACCTACATTGCCATGTGTCACCGCTGCTGGTGCGAAAAAATAAAAAGCCAAAAGGCAAAATAAGGAGAAACACAATGAAAATGAACGAAATTCTTGCCAAATGCGATCATACCCTGCTGGCGCAGGGCGCCACCTGGGATGATATCAAGGCCGTTTGCGACGACGGCATCAAGTACGGCACCGCATCGGTGTGCATTCCCGCCTCTCACGTGAAGCAGGCGAAGGAATATGTGGGCGATCGGCTCCCCATTTGCACCGTGATCGGCTTCCCCAACGGCTACTCCACCACCGCTGTCAAGGTTTTTGAATGCAAGGATGCGCTCCAAAACGGCGCCGACGAGATCGACACGGTCATCAACGTGGGACACCTGAAGGCAGGGCTTTACGATGAGATCCTCAGCGAGCTGAAGGCACTGAAGGAGGCCTGTGGCGAGAAGATCCTCAAGGTAATCATTGAAACCTGCCTGCTCACCGACGAGGAGAAAATCAAAATGTGCGAGCTGGTAACCGCATCGGGTGCCGATTTTATCAAGACCTCCACCGGCTTTTCTACCGGCGGAGCCACCTTTGCGGACGTTGCGCTCTTTGCCAAACACGTGGGCGCCGGCGTTCAGATCAAGGCTGCCGGCGGCATCTCCTCCCTTGCAGACGCAGAGGAATTTATCCGGCTGGGTGCCTCCCGTCTTGGCACCAGCCGCATCGTAAAAATTGCCAAAAATGAAGAAAGCAAATCCGCTTATTAAGGAGGCAGCCATGTCCAATCAACACACCCCTCACATCAAAGCCACCTCTGCCGATTTTGCCAAAACCGTGCTGATGCCCGGTGATCCCCTCCGCTCCAAATTCGTGGCGGAAACCTTCCTTGAAAATCCCCGACTCGTGAACAACGTGCGTGGCATTCAGGGCTACACCGGCACGTATCACGGCGTGCCCGTTTCGGTGATGGCCAGCGGCATGGGCATGCCCTCCATCGGCATTTATTCCTACGAGCTGTTCAACTTCTTTGGCGTTGAGAATATCATTCGCATCGGCTCCGCCGGCGGTCTTGCCGATAACGTACAGCTGCGCGACGTGCTGATTGGCATGGGCGCCTGCACCAACTCCGCCTATCAGGATCAGTATCGGCTGAACGGCAATTACGCCCCCATTGCAAGCTTCGAGCTGCTCTCTCACGCCGTGGAGGCTGCAAAGCAGCTTGGCGTACGCTATCAGGTGGGCAATCTCCTCTCCTCCGACGTGTTCTACCACGCCGACCCCGACTTCAATCAAGGCTGGTATAAAATGGGCGTCCTCGGCGTCGAAATGGAGGCTGCGGCTCTTTACATGAACGCAGCGGCAGCCGGCAAGCGTGCCCTTGCCATTTGCACGGTTTCCGACCATATTTTGCGAGGCGAGGCGCTGGACGCCGACGCCCGCCAAACCACCTTTACCGATATGATGACCATCGCCCTTGACGTGGCGGTGAAAATGTCATGACCCGCCGCGTATTTCTGACCGTGCTGGACTCCTTTGGCATCGGTGAAGCCCCCGACGCTGCCGCCTTCGGCGACGTGGGAGCCAACACGCTGGCAGGGGTGTCCGGCACCGGACTGTTACAGCTGCCACATCTGACCGCGCTGGGGCTTGGCTGTATTGACGGCGTGAGCGCCATCCCAAAGGTAGCTGCCCCCCGCGCCGCCCACGCCCGCCTGCAGGAGCGCAGCATGGGCAAGGACACCACCATCGGCCATTGGGAAATGGCAGGGCTGATCTCCGAAAATCCTCTGCCCACCTTCCCGAGCGGATTTCCCCGCGAGCTGATGGAGGCCTTTGAAAAGGCCGTCGGCCGTGGTACGCTCTGCAATCTTCCCTATTCCGGCACCGACGTGATCCGCGACTATGGCAAGGAGCACGTGGAAACCGGCAAGCTGATCGTTTACACCTCGGCCGACAGCGTTTTTCAGGTCGCCGCCCACGAGGAGATCGTACCTTTAGAGGAGCTTTACGCGATCTGCCGCGCCGCGCGGCAGCTGCTCACCGGCAAGTACGGCGTGGGGCGTGTCATCGCCCGTCCCTTTATCGGCACCGCGCCCGATTTCAAGCGCACGGGCAACCGCCGTGACTTTTCCCTGCTTCCCACGGGCACCACGATGCTGAACAAGCTCTCCACCGCAGGCCTTGACGTCATTGGCGTGGGCAAGATCGGAGATATCTTTGCCATGTCCGGCATCACGGAATCCCACCCCACGCACAGCAACGACGAGGGCATGGCCAAGATGGCAGAGCTGCTTGATCGGGACTTCCACGGTCTTTGCTTTGTCAATCTCGTTGATTTTGATATGAAATACGGCCATCGGCAGGACGCCGTGGGCTATGCAAAGGCACTGAACGCCTTCGACCGCTTTCTCGGCACGGTGCTGCCCCGCCTCTCCCGGGAGGATGTGCTGATCGTAACAGCCGACCACGGCTGCGATCCCACGGATAACAGCACCGATCATACCAGAGAATACGTGCCGTTTCTGATGGTGGGCGACGGTGTTGCGCCCGAAAATCTGGGAACCGTGCTCGGCTTTGACCACGTTTCCCGCACCGTTTGCAATCTGCTGCAGATTGATTGAGGAATCTTATGAACCAGGAAAACATCACTTTTCTGACAGAAAAGGCAACCGAGGCAAGAGCGCGCAGCTATGCGCCCTATTCCGGCTTTGCGGTGGGCGCGGCGCTGCTGTGTGCCGACGGCACCGTATACACAGGCGCCAACATTGAGGTTTCCGCCCACACCCCCACCATGTGCGCCGAGCGCGTGGCCTTTGCCCGCGCCGTCCACGAGGGACAGCGGGATTTCGTCGCCATTGCCGTTGTCGGCGGACCGCGCGACGGTGTCATTGATTCGCTTTGCCCACCCTGCGGCGTTTGTCGGCAGGTGATGAGCGAATTCTGCCGGGGGGATTTCAAGATCATTCTCACGGACGGCAAAACTCCGCGCGTGCTGACGCTTGACGACATACTTCCCTATCGCTTCGGATTGAACGTGTAAGCGCAAAGGGTCAAATGAAAAACGAGGAATCCTATGAGTAAGCATCTCTTTATTGGCATTGCGGGTGGCTCCGGCAGCGGCAAGACAACGCTTGCTGATCGCTTGGCCGCGCATTTCGGCAGCCGCCTCTCTCTTCTACGCCACGATAATTATTACAAGGCGCAAAGCAGCCTCACGCTGAAGGAGCGCGCGACGCTGAATTTTGACCATCCCGACGCATTTGACACCGAGCTTTTGATCCGGCATCTGGATGCGCTGCGGGAGGGCAAGAGCATTGCCTGCCCCGTTTACGATTACGCCATTCACGATCGCAGCCGGGAGGTGCGCACCGTGGAGGCCACGGACGTGATCGTGCTGGAGGGGATTCTGATCTTCGAGAACCCGGAAATTTTAAAGCGGCTTGACGTCAAGATCTTTGTGGATACCGACGCCGACGTGCGCATCGTCCGCAGGATCAAGCGTGACGTCAGCGAGCGCGGGCGCGATCTTGATTCCGTCATCTCCCAGTATCTCACCACGGTCAAGCCGATGCACGAGGCCTTTGTGGAGCCAAGCAAGCGCCACGCCGATATCATCGTACCGGAGGGCGGCAGGAACCACGTGGCGTTTGAAATGATCACCGAGCGCATCGTTTCTCATTTAAACCGAAAGGAACAAGCGTAAATATGTTTGAAGAAATATACGGTCTGATCCGAGAATATCCGCGGATCATCCTACACAGACACAAAAACCCCGACGGCGACGCATTGGGCGCCCAGCTGGGACTGAAGCTGATCCTTGCTGAAAATTATCCCGACAAGGAGATCCTTGCCGTTGGCGATATGACCCCCCGCTATGCGTTTATGGTGACCGTGCCAATGGATGAGATAGCCGACGCCGCATACAAGGGCGCGCTTTCTATTGTGCTGGACACCTCGGCAAAGGCGCTGATCTCCGACGACAGATACCTCCTTGCCGATGCCACCGCGCGCATCGATCACCACATTTTTGTGGAACAGATCGCCGCTGCTGAGGTGACGGATACATCCTTTGAAAGCTGCTGCGGTATGATCACGGCGCTGGCCATGGAATGCGGCTGGCGGGTACCCTCTGCGGCCGCCAAGGCTCTTTATACGGGTATGATCACCGACTCCGGCAGATTCCGCTACGACTGCACCTCCGCACGAACCTTCCGCCTGGCCTCGTTTTTGATGGAGCAATCCTTCAGCACCACGGATATCTATCAGAATCTCTACGCCGACGAGCTGTTTATGCTGCAGCTGCGCGCGAAATACACGCTGAAGATCCAAACCGCACCGGAGGGCGTTGCCTATATCTATACCTCCGCCGACGAGGCCAAAGGGTATGGGGTCAGTGACTTTACGCTCTCCCGCGGCATGGTAAACGTGATGTCCGATATATGTGGTATTCACACATGGGTCAATTTCACGGAAACCGAAAGCGGTGTGCTCTGTGAGATCCGCTCCAATCGCTATAATATCAATCCTATTGCCACCAAATACGGTGGCGGCGGTCACCAGAAGGCCAGCGGCGCTACGCTGAAAAGCAAAGCCGAGGCCATGGCACTGCTGGAGGATCTAAAATCACTCTCGGAGGAATCCACATGAACACGCTTGCCGCACGCGCAGTGCTTGACACCATCAAAAAATACGATCACATCATCATTTTCCGTCATTTCAGACCCGATGGCGACGCCATCGGCTCTACCAAGGGTCTGAAGCGCATTCTGGAGCTGAGCTTTCCCGAAAAGGAGATCGTGCTGCAGAATTGTGATTTTTCAGACTACCTTGCCTTCCTCGGACCGGAAGAGGAGGCGCGGGATGACGCATTTTATGCCGAGGCCCTGGGTATCGTCATCGATACCGCCACCGCCGCCCGTATCTCCAATCAGAGATTTTCCCTTTGTAAGGAGTTAATCAAGATCGACCACCACATTGACGTAGAGGCCTATGGGGATCTCAACTGGGTGGAAGAGGAGCGCTCCTCTTCCTGTGAGCTGATCGCCGCCTTTTATGACGCCATGCGCGACGAGCTGAAAATCGATACCGAGGCTGCCACCTATCTTTACACCGGCCTTGTCACCGACTCCGGCCGCTTCCGCTTCCGTTCGGTATCGGGAGATACCATGCGCTTGGCCGGTATGCTGCTGGATCAGGGCGTGAATACGGACGTGCTGTATGCCCATTTGTATATGAAGGATTTTGAGGAATTCAAATTCCAAGGCTACGTGCTGAATCACATCAATCTGACGGAAAACGGCGTTGCCTATGTCTACATCGACAGAGCCACTATGGCGGAATACGGCCTCTCCTTTGAGCAGGCCTGCGCATGCGTTTCCTATATGGATTCGATCAAAAACAGCCTGATCTGGCTGGCGTTTATCGACGCCGACAACGCCGAAGATATCCGCGTGCGGCTGCGCTCCCGCTTTGTTACGGTCAACGGGATCGCGGAAAAATACGAGGGCGGCGGTCATGCCTGCGCCAGCGGCGCAACTGTCCACAGCACTGCGCAAATGAAAGAGCTGATTGACGAGGCCGACCGTGTGCTTGGCGAATACAAAAGAACAAACGAAGGATGGCTATAATGAACATACTGATCACAAACGACGACGGCATTCGCTCCCCCGCTCTCCCACTGCTGGCTAAATGGGCAAGCAAGCTGGGCGACGTCACCATCGCCGCCCCCAAGGTGGAGCAAAGCGGCAAGAGCCAGGCAATCAATTTCATCGAGGAGGTGGAGATCACCAAGGTGGAGCTTACCTCCGGCCTTTTCGGCTATCAGATCGATTCCACCCCTGCCGATTGCGTTCGCTTCGCGACCCATGCCTTGGACAAAACCTTTGATCTGGTGCTGTCCGGCATCAACCGCGGCTATAATCTCGGTGACGACATCGTATATTCCGGCACCTGCGGTGCGATTTTTGAGGGTGCCAGAATGGGCATCCGCGGCCTTGCCGTTTCCGCAGATGCGGTAAATCTGCTGGAGGCGCCCGATTCCCTTGACGAGGTATGGGAGTTCATTCAGAAAAACGAGCTTTACGCCTACAATCCCCTTTACAACGTCAACATCCCGCCAAAGCCCACAGGCATCCGCATCACCCAGCAGGGCGGCCCGTATTACTGCGATACCTTCCTGCACAAGGATGGGCTTTTGTACGTACAGTCAGGCGAGGTCAATCAGGATACCGGCACCGATCCCACGTCGGATATCAACACGGTGCGCGCCGGCGTGATCTCTGTCACCCCTTTGGCCGTCACCCGCACGGCACTTTCCGTATTTGAAAGATTCAAAGCACTGTCATGAAAAAAGGCTTTCTCAAACGCTGTTTGAGAAAGCCTTTTTGTTATGCGGCCAGCGGCCGCTGCTTTTCGGGAACGACATACATCGAAAGAGCGCTGTTCCCTCTTGCGCTCAAGGCGCTGTATGTGACGCTCACATAGGGAGAGGGACCCTTTATGGCCGAGGAGCCGTTGGTCTCGTATCCGAACCGCTCGCCCCAGCCGCCTTGATAATTGAGGTATTCCTGAAAATCATCGTAATGATTATAGGTATAGAACACGTGCAGCTCGTCCTTCTCGTATACCCCGTCACCGTCCAGATCGTTGCGGCCGTAAACAAGACGGCAGGCGCCTCTGGTGATTTTGTTGCCGTTGTTGTAGCTGCCCGTGCCGATGTCCATTTCCCAATACTGCAAGCTACCGCCGCAGCCCGTGATGTTGGGCAGCTTGGGCTCGCGGGGGTATCTTTCCGTATCTCCAAGGAAATAGCTGTGGTTGACGCGCAGATACTCGCCCCACGGGCTGGTTTCGGGATTGGTTTTTTTAGAGCTGGTGTAATTGGCGGGGAATGCGCCATCGGCGCCGCCGAAGGCAAACATATACGCCGCAACCTCCTCCAGTGTGATGTACGCCGCCCCTCTGTAGACCTTGAAGGCCACGTTACCCGCGGCATCCAGCACCACGTAGGTGTTTCCGTTATCCTCGTAGCGCATTTCGGTGTTTCTCACGTAGCGGCCGCCTTGCTTCGGTCTGCTTGCAGCCACGGTCGGCGCCTGTCCCGGCACCTCAAGCGAGCCGGAAAGCAGACCGTGCATCGTTCTGTAGTAGGCGTCGGTAAAGCTCTTGGCGGGGGTGTAATTCGCATAGAATTCGGCCTTTGACACGTTGACGTAGGGGTCAGAGGTGATCTCGTTTTCCTCATCACCGTCACCGTCACCATCTTCGCCACCGTTCAAGCCATCTCCTGACACCGTAAATTCCACGGTATCGTAGAAATGATCATAGCACACCATTACCGTGGCGACACCAGCCTTTTTGCCAACAACGATGCCGTATTCATCCACGGTCACGGCATCCCCATCCACCGACCAGGTAAGATCCTCCGTTGCGATGTGGGTCTGCAGCACCTCAAGCACGCATACGTCACCAACCCTAAGAGAACGCTTCTCGCTTCCCTCTATATCAATGGACGTAACGGACACAGCTCCGCCCCCGGAGGGGAGCAGCTCACACCCCGGCAGGAGCGACAGGAGCATAATCAGCGCGACCGTAGCCGCCGCTATTCTGAAGGACGGTTTCATAAAAATTTCCTCCTGATTGATGCGTATAGTATTATTTTACACCATTGTATACGTTTCGTCAAGTACAAAAGCGCAAAAAAGGACCGCATCCGAGGATGCGGTCCCAAGTTAATGGTATGTTGTAATGACAATCAGTTAGCTGCAGCTGCCTTGTATACAACTTCAATTGCGGTTACGCGAACCTGCTTGCCGTCGCTGCCGTTCTTTACAGAATTCAGAACAACAGAGGAGCCGGAAACAGCGGTGGTCGTATTGGAGATATCACCCTCAACGCCCTCAACATTCAGGAAAGCATAGGTGCCGGTCAGAGTGCTGATCTTAACGGACACAAGCTCATATCCCTCTGCCACAGAAATCGTGATGGTGCCTGCGGGAGAATCGGTTGCGTAGATGCGAATGTGATCGCCGTTATACGCCTTGCCGGAGTTAAGGCCACCGTCGACCTTAACGGATACAACGCTATCCAGAGTAAATTCCTGCTTGGTGGTGTTGTTATCCCAGCCATTGGCAGTGATCAGCTCGGCTATGGTCTTGTTTACAGTGATGCCGGTTGCGGGTTCGCCGCCCTCGGGAGTCTCACCGCCCTCGGGGGTCTCGCCGCCCTCGGGAGCTGCAGGAGCGTAGCCCACGTTGTAGAGGCTGATAATGAAGGTGGTCTCCTCATTCTGCTTATAATCAGCAGTCTTTGCCTCAACGTTGCCGTAGCCGCTGTAGGTCTTGGGCATATAGAGCGTTTCATCAATTTCAACAACGTAAGCCTTCAGCTCGCTGTTGTATACCCACTTGGAGTTGGGCTCGGACTGGGCAAGAAGATTGATGTAATCGCCGACCTTCACGATGTTGAAGTAGGTCTTGACATTCTCCTTGTAGAAGTAGATGTAGTAAGAGCCATCGGCATTGCCCTCTACGTAGAAGGTAGCAGCCTTGGTCACATCGTCGGTGAGATTCCAACGGTAGTTCTTGCCGCCGGCGTTCTCGCCATCGAGGTACTGCATAGCGCCGTTGCTCTCAAAGCCGAAGTTGAACTTCACGTCAGCAAGGCTGAGAACGTAGGTGGTATCTTCATTTTCCTTATAATCGGAGCTCTTTGCCTCAACGTTGTTGTAGCCGCTGTAGTTCTTGGCAACGTACAGGGTGCCATCCACGTCAACCGCAAGAGCCTCCAGGGCTACGTCGTATACCCATACGGACTTGCCCTCGGTATCGGCGAGAAGGTTGATGTAGTTGCCGCTCTTCACGATGTTCAGGTAGGTCTTGGCCTCGCCCTTCATGAAGTATACGTAGTAACCGCCATCCACAACATCAACGTAGAAGGCAGCAGCCTTGGTAACATCGTCGGTGAGATTCCAACGGTAATCCTTGCCGCCTGCATTCTCGCCGTCAAGGTACTTGACAACGCCGTCCTTGTCGGTGAAGCAGAACAGGTAGGGGGTGTTTTCGGTCAGCTTGAAGGTAACGGGAGCGAGAACGACCTCAAAGGTTCTGGTGTCGCTAGTGGTGCCGATGGTACCGGTCACAGTGATGGTAACGGTGGTCTCGGTTGCGGGAATGGTGAAGGCAATGGACTTGCCATCAGCAGCAACCACAGCGTACTCGCTGTTGGAGGCCCAGGTGATCACCACGTCGGTGTAGTTTACGCCTGCGGTGATAACCTCAACGATCTTATCGGCGCCGAGCTTCTCAACCATGGTGAGAGCATCCAGCTCGTGGTCGATCTTCTCGTCAGCGGTCTTCTCAACCTTTTCGGTGTACTCGAAGCAACCGGTGGTCATGGGAATGAGGTAGGGGTTGTTGTTGTACATCACGAGAATACCGGTAACGTTAGCGGTCCAACCGAACTTCTCTGCGTGAGCAGCATCAATAGCGTCCTTATCAGGGCTGCTGACGGTGCTATCCTCTGCCACGTTGATGGTAAGAGTGGTGGGGAAATCGGTAATGTAGGTTCTGATGTAGCTCTCAACGCCGTTCAGGGAGAAGTAGAGATACTGGCTGCTGGCGGGATCAAGCTCCTGGCCGCCGATCTCAACGCCCTTGATGGTTACGGGCAGACCTACGTAGTTCTTCAGAGAAGCGCCGGTCTTGAAGGCCTCGGTGATATCAAGAGGAGCAACGGTCTTCTTCTCGGTGCTGATGATTCTTGCAGTACCGCCCTTGATCTCCTGCATGCCGGAGTAAGGAGCAACGGGGCCGCTTACAGCAACGGTCATACCGACCTCGATGCCCAGATCCTTCACAGGATCCTTTTCCATCTGGTAGGAGTAGTAACCGCCCTTGCCGCTTGCGTCAGCAAGGAAGAGGTGGTTTCTGGAGTTGCCGGCAGCCTTGGAGTTGATGGCAACAACGATACCCTCTACGGTAACCTGGTCGTTTTCTGCTGCAGCCATATACTGCTCGAAGGTGATCACGTCGTACTTGGGAACGAAAACGTTGAAGGTGATGGTGTCGGAGGTACCGTCGCCGGCCTTGACCGTAGCGGTCAGAGTGAAGCTGATATCCTCGGTGGTCTTCTCGTTAACGTCGATCACGGTGGCGGTGGTGCCAGAGCCCTGAACGACCTTAACCTTGGTGGCGTCGGTCTCGCTTACGCTCCAGGTGATGTCATACATGACACCTGCAACGGGAACCTGGGAAACACGCTCGAAGTCAGCGTATTTGGTTGCCACTGCAACGTCGGAGCCTTCCGGCTTAACCTGCTCGCTGTTGTAAAGATTCTTTACATAAGCGACGGCCTTGTCCAGCTTGTACGTTACTTCGGGTTCCGGATTATCCGGCTTGCACGCTACGAGAGCAGCAACGCACATGAGGAGCGCAAGGCACAAAACTAAAAGTTTTTTCATGGTGGTCTCCTTTTCTTTTTTTATTTTAAAATTAATTAAAATTAATTAATTTTCGATAAATTGGGAAAAAAGTCCGCTGGGGTCAATGGAACACTACGTCGGAAAGCGCGTAGAACTCGATCTGGTATACGCCGTAGAACACGTCCACCACGCCGCGCACGTCGAAGGTCTTGCCAAGAAAATATTCCTCTGTGATCGGTTGACCGTACTCGTCGTACATTGCGGGCGCGTGCACCTGCACCTCGATACCGTCCACGTCGCAGTAGACGGTCAGCGCATCGCTGCTCTGGGCAGGCTTAACGCTTTTTACCTTGAGATTTTTCATCGAAACGGTGGTGCCAAGCATCAGCTCCGCAACCCTCATTTCGGTCTCTTCATCTCCCACGGCTACGGTTTCCTTGGCGTTCACAAAGAGATCCGCAGAGATCTCCGTGCAGGCCGCCTCATATCCCTCGCCAAGCTTTTTCATCTGGAACTGGTTTTCCGGATCTCTTGCGTTATACACAAGACCGGAGATCTGGGGATTTTCGGGATCAAAATCGGAAATCTTACCCACGACCCGCACCAGATTGCCCATGGTCAGCATAGGCTTGACACCGTAGGCGGGATTGGCGCTGTAGTAAACGTACACACCGTAGTATCTGTCGGTTTCCTCGTCGTAGCTCTCGATATACACGCCGTTGTTACCGTCGTTACGGGTAACCACGCCCTCTACCGCCACGGTGGTGGCGATATAGTCGTTGATCGAGAGGCGAAGCTCCTTCAGCGTCATGCGAACCGCTTCTCCGTAGAAGAAATCGGGGTCCTTTTCGCCGGAATGCACGTAAAGCCTCTGATCTCTTGCCTGATTGAACGCCTTCATGCACAGCTCGCCGTAGCGATTGTCGGAAGCGTTGGATTGCACGGCCAGACCGTTTTGAAGGATTTCAAGGTTGAGATTGCGGTAATCGCTGTCGGCAGAGGTTCTGTACCACACCCACACCATGAATCGGGAGCCGGTGGAATCGGGATTCCAGCTGCCGTTATCGGACTCAATGATGATGGACTCCGCGTTGTTCAACGCGTTCTTGGTAAAATCGGACGCTCTTCTTCCCCACTCCTCTATCTTACCGGTAGACTCGGGGGTGTTGATGGCCATATATCTCGCCTTGAAGTATCCGTCCTCCTTGGCTGCCTCGGGCAGCTTCGAGGGATCCTTGAATTTGAAGTGCGTTGTATCTCCATCTATGTTTTTATAGACGGTCACCTCCTGCTTGAGGGAGTCGGTGGACATATCCAGCTTCAGCTGAGATACGTAGTCCTGTTTTTTGCCGCCGCACGCAACAAAGCAGGAGATAACCGTGGAAAGAAGGAGAAGCAATGCACAAAGCCGAACGTTTTTGCCTGTTCTCTTCATAATTAACTATTATTGAGCGTGATACTTGCACTCGGCGACAGCCTTGTCAAACAGCTTCTTGATGGCATCGGGCACGTTGGCGGTCTCGGGGCTGAGCTTGAATACGGACTGGATCAGCTTGCCCACCTCGTCACGAGCCTTGGCAGAGCTGTTGAATGCGGGAGAGGTGTAGTAATACTGCTCCTGCTCCAGACAAACCTTAACGGAAAGCGCCGCAATGTTGTCACCGCCGTCGGCATTGGCAAGGAAGTCGGCGTAGATCGGGTCGGTGTTGACGGACTTGATGACCGGAACGTAGCCGGACTCACGGGAGAAGTCAGCCTGGAAGGCAACGTTGGTGCAAAGGAATTTCACGAAGAGCCAGGAAGCCTTCATTTCCTCCTCGGAGGCCTCGAAAATGCACAGAGAGGGACCCTGAGAAATCACCTTGGGGTTCTCGGCATTGTACTGGGGAATGGGCGTGATGCCTACCTCAAAGGGATACTTGTCGTCAGCACCTGCTGCGGGACGCTGATGCGTTGCACCTGCAGAGGAGCCGATGGACATATAGGACTTGGTGCCGGTCTTGGCAGTGAAGAGAGAGGAGGTGTAGGAGCCGTGGATCTCCTGGGTGGTCACGTAGCCCTTCAGATACCAATCTCTGAACTCGGAAACGAACTCGTGATGAGCATCGGTATTGAACAGGAACTTTTCGCCCTCGGAGCTGGTGTAAGGCAGACCCATCTGCTCACACATGGTGATGAACCAGTTGGACTCGGAGTCGTAACCAAGCGGGATCACCTGTGCCAGCTTCTTGCCTTCCTTATCAAAATAGATCTTGTAGCCGTGCTCGCTGGTTTCAACCTTGGCAGCAGCAGCCTTCTTGTCGGCGGGAAGTCTGTCGTTCTCAATGCCTACGATGCGCTCACAGATCAGCTCCATCTCCTCCCAGGTCTGGGGAACGAAGAGGTTGTACATATCGTTGCCCTTGTTGGGGTTGGGGATGGTTTCGCCGTTTGCGTTCTTAACGGGCTCGCCGTTGAGGTCAAGCGCAACGTCGGAGGTGAACATCTTCTGAGCGACCTCAAAGTAGGTCTTGTTGTAGTAAAGCACCTCAGTGGACTTGGAGAGGGGCATGGTGTACATCAGACCGTCACCAAACTGCTTGCCCTCCTCGTAGTAGGCCTGAATGAAATCAGCCTTCTGCTCCTCGGTAAGGCCGAGGATCTCGGTGGAGCCGTCTGCTCTGGTGATGACCTCGTCGCTGTCAATGTAGCCATCCAGCGTCTTGACGGCGAGTGCCAGGTTATAAAGCGCCACGTGGTCGGGATAGCAATAAGCGATGTTGGGCTGCTTATTGGCAGTGATCTCGGTTGCGATCTGGTCACGAACGTCCTCGTAACCGCCGATCTGCTCGTGGTCGATCTTGTACTCGGGGTAAAGAGCCTCAAACTCCTTCACGTACTGGTTGAGTACCTTTCTGAGGTTTTCGCCCATGGTGTGGTAAAACTTGATGTGCAGCTTGCCGTCATCCTGACCCTTGCAGCTGGCAAGAGAGGAGCAAACCGTCAACAGCATCACCACAAGGAGAAGAATGGAAACGATTTTTTTCATTGCGTTTTCCCTTTCGATGAAATAATATTTGTTAAGCGTTGCCGCATTTAACACGAGTCATCGGCGCCGGCGGCGCCGATGTGCAAGGATCTTCTTATCCCTTGATGCCGCTTCTCGAAACGCCCTTCATAATATACTTACGAAGGAAGAGGAACACCAGGAACAGGGGGAACGACACAATGGCGACAGCCGCCATCTGCCTTGGGTAGTGGATCATATTATCTACCGTGAAGTCAGCGCCGCGCAGACCGTTGGTGATGAGCTTATGCGCATCGTCATTAGCAACGAGTCTTGGCCAAACGTAGGAGTTCCACGCGCCCATCATTTTCAGAATAGATCGGA
>SVTA01000118.1 GCA_015064005.1 Oscillospiraceae bacterium | reverse complement strand
CTTCCCCCACTGGGGAAGGCTAAAATTAGTACGCTTCGCTAAGATAAAATGAGTGAGAAAATCATTCTACAGTGGATAAGCAAGCAGATTCTTATCTTAGCACAAACAATTCCAAAGCCTTCCCCAGCGGGGGAAGGTGGCAGCCGCTTGACGGCTGACGGATGAGGTGTCAAGCTTTAGCATTAACAATTTATTGCCGGATTTGATATCATCGCCGCCAAGCGACATCAGACTCCCCGCCCACTTTTTCTTTGACACCACAGGCGCAAAGAAAAAGTTATCAAAAAGAAACGCCGAGAGCATTTCGCCCTCTGCGGAGGGCAAGGAGGGCTCCGCGCCCTCCACCGCGCCGCCTTTTTGGAAAAGGCGGGCGAAAACTTACCACAAAAAAGCTTTTGCGAACAAAGCGGCACTACCCGCAATGTACGTTGTTCCCCTTTTTGGAAGGGTTTTGGGGGTGGAGAATGTGAATTTCTTTGCCTGCGGCAAAGAAAGAGCAGGAGGAGGGGGCTTTTGTAAAAGCCCCCTCCTCCTGCTCCCGCTTTCCCACCGATAAAGCAAAGAGGGAGAGGAGGCCTTTTGCAAAAGGTCTCCTCTCCCTCTTTACGTTATGCTTCTTCCGGTGCCTCCGGCAGCGGAGCGTCCACGTACATCACCGTATTCGTCGGGTGCGCGGTCATCACGTCCTCGATCGCCGTTGCCTCCGGCGGGGTGTCGCCGCACTTACCGAGGTAAACGGCATAGATCTCCAGAAGATTTTTGGCCTTCATAAAGGCGTCCTTCAGCGAGGCACCCTCGGCCTTGATCTCCAGATCCGGGAAGGTAACGGCATAGCCGCCCGCCTCCTTTTCGGCAAACACGGCGGGATACAGCAGACACTGTCGCTGCTTCTTGCCCACGCCAATGCCGGAAAGCGCGTTGCTCACCCACATATAGAGCTGCTCCACCTCAGAAATGGGGAAGGACTGGTACTTGCGCAGGCTGATGGGCAGGGCGGAGATATCCGCGCCGTCGCCCCGCAGGGTGAAGATATTATCCCCCGCCTTTCGACCGGCCAGCACCTCGGTGAGGTAGGTATCCCACTCGTAGCGTACCCACTCACTTTCCACAAACTCCCGACGGCTGCCGATGACGATCAGGCAGGAGGCCTCCTCCAGTGCCTCGTCGATCAGCTTTTTATAATTGGAAACGCCCTTCTGGTAAAGGGTCTCGTTCATCATAAAGACGTTATAGCCCATGGAGGAAAGCTTTTCAAACACCTTGGCAGCGATGGCCGCATCCGGCGTGGGCTGGTCGTTATAGGTATTTTTGAAGGAAATGAACACCTCCACGTCCGTGCTTTTCTTTGGCACGGTGGCGGCAACACCGGGATTTACCGTGGGGTGTGCCACGGTGGTGACGGTCTCCTTCCGCTCGGCGGCGCCCTCCGGGGCCAGCCATCCGCTCTCCAGCACGGTCTTGATGGCGGCGGAATCGCCGGAGCCCTCTGCCAGCTTATCCAGCAGATCCAGCTGACGCTCCTTCATATAGGTCTTTTCACCCAGCGCGTATTTTTCCTTCATCCGGCGCAGTTGCTCAAAATCCGAGGGCAGCGGCGCGATGGTTTCAATGGACAGGTTCACCACCTCAATACCGTAGGGACTGAATTCGCTCTTCACTGCCGCGCTGCACACACGGGAGATCTCGGTCAGATGGGAGGTCACACCCAGGAAGGAAATGCAGCTGCGGGTCATATAGTCAAAAATATTCGACTTGATGTGCGAGATCAGCAGGCTGTTGAAGTAGGAATTGAGAAACTGATGGGAAAGCAGGGTCTGATCCGGCGTGGCGCCCACCAGCTCGGTCACGAACAATCCCGGCTCCGTAATGCGGATGCCGTATTTGCCGTGAGCGCGGATGGAAACGATGAGGCCGTATTTCGGATCCTCAAATTGGAAGGGGGTGGCTGTGCCCCACAGCATATCCAGCGCCGCGGCCTTGTTGATGAAATACACAGCGCCGTAAAAGTGAGTGCTGCCCTCGCCCTGCAGCGGGGTGCTCCCCTCCGCCTCAAGGAGATAGGCGCCGGCGTCATAGCAGGCGGCCACGCGGCCGTTCTTGATCAGCACTGCCTGCTGGCCGGGTGCAACCAGCAGCTGGGTGCCGTAGGCATAGCGGTCACCGGGGTATTTATAGGCAACCCAAACGTTTCCGTCTGCGGTGCCGTCAAATTTAATAAGCTTCTGCTGTTCCATATATTACTCCTTCGTTTTGGGTTCGGAGCCCTGCAGGGCGGAAAAGCGATCACGGTAGGTGATGATCTCGGGCAGCTCCATTTCCGGCTTTGTCGAAAAGACATCATACAGCGCCTGCATCTGGTGCTGCTGCTCGGTGGCCTCGGTCAGCAGCTGCCGATTGGCGGCCAGGCTCCTGCTGGCGATCTCATAATTATCCACCAGAATGGGCAGCTTTTTGCGGTGCGAGGAGAACTGTGCCAGCTGCACGATCGCCATCACGGCAGCAAACAGCCCGAGGATGACGGCAAAGGAGGTACCCATATTTTCGATATGATAATCTGCCATCTGCAGCAGCAACAGCCCCGTATACACGCCAATGCCCCAAAGCACGGCCTGCATCAACAGGGAAAACACGTTATTGTGGAAGAATTTGCACCGGGAAAGGCGTAGGTAACGCAGCATTTCCGCCTCCTGCTCCATATCCCGCCAATGGCGGCTGCCGATGGTGCCGGCACGCTTGCTTTGGGTATGCAGGGCGTTTTCCATGTAGCGCTTGCAATCGCTGTAGGCATCGGCGCGGCGTTTTTCCCTCACGGTCTCCTCGATGCGCTGACCAACCTTTTCATACATCAGCGCCTCCTCCTCAATGGAGTAGCGCACGGCCTTTTGATATTCCTCGCGCTCCAGCACGGTCACGCTCTTGCGCAGACACGCCGCGCTCAGCTCCATGGAGTTGCAGGTTCCCTCGGAGGCCAGCAGCTTCAGCCACCACAGCTCACCGCTTTCGGGATTGCGCTTCAGGCACTTATCGCACCACAGCAGGCATTTTTCAAAGTCCTTGGCCTCCAGCGCCGCCACGGCCAGGCCCTTGAATTTCTCCACGCGCCGCTTCAGCGTATCCTCGTAGAGGCGCTTTTCCTCGTCGCTGGCAAATTCCATAGCGTTGGCAAGGCGCGGGTCCTCGGTCCAGTCATCGGCGGCACAGTTCACCAGCTCCTGATTGGTCACGCACTGGTAGGAGGCCAGCAGCGAGCCCCAGTAGGCGCGGGCGTACTGCGGGGCAATATCCAGCACCTTTTCAAAGTAATCCACCGCCTTATAGAACTCTCTGTTGCCAAGGAACACCATGGCGCGGGAGTATAGGCTCTCCTTGGACACCGGCGAGGCAGCCGCGGCGGCCTCGGCATGCTCATCCTTGTGGAGCAGCTTTTTGATGCCGTCGGTGAGATCCTGCAGGTAGCCGAGCTTATTCATATCCACCGCCTGGATGGACATAAACTCCTCCGGCAGCTGATAGGCAGACATATCCCGATACACGGGAATGAGGTGCTTTTCGCTATCCTCCTTCATAAAATCCAGATAACGGCTCCACTCGTTTTTCACCCAAGTGGCCTCAAAATGCTCGGGCTTGGTGGCCAGCACCACCATCACCTTGGCACTGGTGAGCGCGGAATAAATGATGGGCTCGTACTCGGAGCCGATGCGATTTTCCAGCGTCTTGCGGGAGAAGAAGGTCTTGATATGCAGCCGCTGCAGCTCGTTGTAAAGCTCCTGGGCAAGGACGCTGTCCAGCGTCCGCTCGCCCTCGGCGTCGGTTTCCTTATAGCAAATAAAGGCATCGTATTTTTCCTGGTTGAAGGAAAGGCTCAGGATCGACTTTTGGATCTGGTCGATGCGGGTAGCATTTTCCTCGTAGACGGCGCGCTTCTCCTCGTCGGCAAAGCGCAGAGCGGATTTGTAATCCGGATCCAGCAAAATGGAGGTGCGGCTGGTGCGGTGGCATGTGGGGATGCGGCTACCGGTGCCGGGATCCTCCACAAACTCAATGCCGTAACGGCACAGCACCATGCCCCACAGGGCATCGGCGTCCTCGCAATCCTCCGCGAGGATCGACTCATACACGCCAATGGCCTTGTCAAAATTACAGGTCTGGCGCAGGTAATTGGCGCGATTGAAGAGATTGCCCCGCTTTTCCATCTCGCGGGGGATGGTGAAGGTAGAGCCGCAGTATTTGCAAACGCCGATGGATCTGTCCGGCGAAATATCCAGATCGCCGCAGCACATTTCGCATTGTAACAGTGCCATTACGGATTCTCCTCCCTCATCTTTCGATAGGCGGCAAAGCGCCGGTTATAAACCATACGGTACACCCGAAAGGGCATGGCAGTCAGCACCGCCAAAAGGATCAGCAGCGCCAGTGTGACCACAATGTCGGTTGGGAACAGCTTAACGGTGTAGCCCACGTCATTGAGCAGCACGGCCAGCACCAGCTGGGCAGTAGCGGCGCTCAGTGACAGCGCGGACGCCACGATCAGAGTCACAGTGACCTTAAGGGCCACACGCAGATTCAGATGCTGCTCGTAGCTATCCCCCGCCATGCCGTGTATCAGGTACCCCACAAGGGAAAGCGCGGCATAGGGCAGAAGATTTGTCACAAACACGCACACGGCCTGCAGGCCGCGCAGCAGCGGCTCCAGATCCATATTTTCAGTCATGCCGTAAAAGATGGACCAAGGTGCCACCTCCTCCTGAAAGAGGCCGCCCACGTAGGTGCCCAGATCCAGGCTGCCGAAGGGAATGGGATCCATTCCGGGCAGCACCACTGCGGCAAAATTGCCTGCGCCCTGCCAGAACAGCACCAGCACAGCCGCCAGCGCAAGAAGGCTGAACAGCATGGAGCACCAGCGCAGAGAACGGTCGCCATCCGCAAGGCGTAGCAAGGCAAACAGCACCGTGATAGCGACGGTTGCAGGCAGGATCGGCCGGAAGGTAAAGATCTCCAGCAGCGCCGCGTAGGTGGGGAAAAGATGGGCGAGAGCCAGCATCACCACAAAGAACGCGTAAAGCGTGGTCACAGTGCCAAGATGTACCCGATGACCGCGACGGGCCAGCGTCACCAGCCCATAAATGGCCTGTGCCAGCAGCGTGATGATAAAAAAGACCTCCAGCGCCACAATGGCGATGGCCACAGGATCCAGCGAATGCAACGCGTCAAAATAAAGGGTAAAGCGTCCCGGCAGCTTCAGCCCCCACAGCACCAGCTGCAGCAGGCAAAGCAACGGTAGCGCCACTCCCACAACGACCCGCAAAATGCGGCGGGCAAGGGGCGGCAGCACGTACGTTCCCATCCACGACGACACACGCTTCAGCAAGGGGACCTTGGGCTCGGCCTCCGGATTGACGGTATATTCCACGGGCTCCTCGGTAACCTTCTCAGCGGGAGCGGGTGCTGTGCCTGCGGCATCGGACGCGACGGACTCCTCCTGTGACAAGGAAGCCGCCGGAGGCACTGCGGGCGCCGCTTCGGCGGCCTCGGCAGGGGTAGGCACAGGGGATGCGGCATGTGCCGCTTCGGCAACCTGCGCGGGGCGCTCTGTCGCCTCCGGCGCAGCCTCTCCCGGAGCTGCTTGATGCAAACGATCGGACATGATTTACTCCTGTTTTGTCAAGTTTTTATAGTTAATTATATTGTACGACATTTTCCAGCATTTGTCAAGTAGTAGAGCACGGTTGGCGGCGCTTTCTTGCGGAATGACGCAAGATGCCACGGCAAAGGGCAGCAGCTTGCGCGCGATTTGCTCCGCCGCGTTGCGCATCGCGGATGACACCTCATCCACCACCTACGCTGTGTCCCATAAAGAACGCGTTGCGTTCTTTTAGAAGAACTCGAAAACGAGTTCTTCAGCCTTCCCCCGCTGGGGAAGGCTACCGCTCGCCGCATGGCGACATCAGACTCCCCGCCCACTTTTTCTTTGACACCACAGGCGCAAAGAAAAAGTTATCAAAAAGAAACGCCCTTTTTGTGGGCGCCGCCCACACCCGCAAACTTTTGAAAAAGTTTGATCAAAACTTGCCACAAGAGTTTGTGCGAACAAGGCGGCAAATCAAAATTTAAAGCCCGGCGGCGTTCGCTATGAACACGCCCGATCTCTTTGCTTCAGATTTTTGGGGTGGAGGTGCAGGAGGAGGGG
>SVTA01000117.1 GCA_015064005.1 Oscillospiraceae bacterium | reverse complement strand
GGAAGGGGGTCACGCTCTGCAGCTCTCGCAGCACCGCGCCCATCAGCACGTGAGCATTGAGGCGTCCTCGGTCGATATCCTCACCGGAATGACCGCCGCAAAGGCCGCTGATGCGCACTCGCAGGCCGTCCTCGCTGACGTCGGTGAAATGCAGCGGCACCGTAAGATCCGTGCGCAGGCCGCCGCAGCAGCCGATGATCACCGTATCCTCCTCGGCAGAGTCCAGATTGATCATACGTCTCGCGCTGACGCGGGTGTAATCAAAGGCGCCGGCGCCCTCAAGGCCGATCTCCTCGGATACCGTAAACAGGCACTCCAGCGCGGGATGGGAAAGCTCCGCATCGTCCAGCACTGCCAGGATCAGCGCCACGCCAAAGCCGTCGTCGGCGCCAAGCGTGGTGCCGTCAGCGCGAAGGATGTTGCCCTCACGCAGGAGGTGAATGCCCTCCTTTTCAAAATCGTGGGCGACGTGGCCGTGCTTTTCTGCCACCATATCGGTGTGGCATTGCAGCAGCAGTGCAGGCTCACCCTCCCGTCCGGGGCTGGCCGGCTTTTGAATCAATACGTTATGGATGGCATCCTCGCAGCACGAAAGTCCGCGACTCCCGGCAAAGCGCATCAGATATGCGGCAATGCCTGCCTCGTTGCCCGAGGCGCGGGGGATGGCGGATATCTCCTCAAAAAAACGAAAGGGGGCGAGGGGGGAAAGATCCTCAAACAAGCTTTTCATATACTTCTCCTTTGAAAAACAAAGGCACGAGTATCCTCGTGCCTTACGTATTAGACAGTCGCTCCAGCGCAAGGGCTGCGCCCTCTGCCGCGGCAGTATCCGCATTGGTGGCCGTGCGGGCACGCAGCCCCAGCACATCCGCGAGGAACTGATCCATACCGGGAAGCACGGCGCCGCCGGTCAGCACGATACCGCCCTTGGCAATGTCGGCACGCATGTCCTCTCCGGTCTGCTCTACCACTGAAACCACGGCGTCCAGCACCTCGGAAATAGGATCGCGCATAGCGCCCAGCATTTCCTTAGAAGAAAGAGACACCACGCGGGGAGTGCGATCATCCACAGAGCGACCCTTCACATCCAGCTTTTTTTCCTCGTGATCGCCGGAAACGTTACCGATGCGCATTTTAATCTGCTCTGCCGTGCGCTTGCCGATGTAGACCCGATGCTTATCCCGCAAGTAGCGGATGATGGCGGAATCAAACTGTGCACCACCCACCGGCACCGTCAGGTGCGTGACCATATCACCAATGAAGATCATGGCCGCCTCGGTACGGGAGGCACCCACGTGCACCAGCATCTGACCCACCGGAGAGGCAAAATCCAGCCCGGCGCCAAGGGCGGCGCAAAGGGGAGCCTCCAGCAAATGCACGCGAGAGGCACCTGCCGCAAGCATAGCATCCTCTATGGCGCTGGTTGTGGCCTCCGTCAGATCGCAGGGGATGGAGAGCATCACCTGCGGGCGGAGGAGCGTTCTACCCAACGCCCGGCGCAAAAAGGTCTTCAGCATGACGGTGACCATGCGCTCCTGCTTTTCCACGTGATCCCAAATGGGCCAGTAGAGCCGCAGGCGCTCGGGGGATTCCTGCACCATCTTGACGGCGGCGGTGCCGACGCCCAGGATCTCATCGTTATCCACGTCCACCGCAACAGCGGAGGGCTCCTTCAGCAGGATGCCGCTTTCGAGGGAACAAATGGTGATCTGGGTACTACCCACGTCAATACCGATGCCCTTACGCAGCATACTATCGTTCCCCCTTTCCACGAATTTCTTATATTATACTACAAAAACGAAAAAAATGCAATCCCTACGACAAAATTAGTTGATCTTGTCCTTATTTTTCTTCGTCAGCGCAGCGCTGACGGCAATGACGTCGGCGGCGTTGGCGTGATAAAGCAGCCGCGCGGCCTCCGCCATACCGGCGCCGGTGGTAACCACATCATCCACCAAAAGCACCCGTAGTCCAAAGACGTCCCGGCGCAGGGCGAAGGCTCCCTTGGTATTTTTGACGCGCTGGCGGCGATTCAGCGTTTTTTGCAGGATGCCGGCACGTTGACGGGAAAACAGCGGCAAGAACCGCAGCCCCGTTGCCTTGGAAAGTGCCCGTGCCAGACGCTCCGCCTGATCATAGCCGTATTTCCGCTTGGCCTCCTGCGTGCGGGGCAGGAAGGAGATCACAGCCTCGGGCGGAGTTGCGGTTTCGTTTTTTGCCTCCCGCACGGCGGCCAACACAAGAGGCCGCAGCTCCTCAGCCAGAAAGGTAAAGGCGCGGTGAGTACCGCGGCGCTTGACCGCGCCGATCAGCCGCCCGATCACACGCCCCTCGCCGTAGGGCATCAGCTTCACGTGAGCGGAAACGCCTGCTTTTTCCATCAAACCCGACACGCAACGGCACTCCGACAACAGTCGGTGACACGTGGGGCATTCTGCTACCCGCTCCTGCTCCCACGCCTCTCTGCAAGGGGCACAAAGGCAGGTGGGAGTGCCCTTCAGCGTTGGTGCCATCAGCTTGCCGCAGGCTGCGCAGCGCGGCGGACAAAGCAGCTGTGATATGAGGCGCCTCACCGTGCGTCCCCCCTCACGTACAGCCGACCGGCAAGACCGGTATAGCGCATGGACTGCCGGTTGTTGCGCACCATGGCCTCCGCCACCGCCCGTCGACCCACCAAAATGACCATTTTCTGCGCTCTGGTGACGGCGGTATAAAACAGATTGCGGGTCTGCAGCATGGGTGCAGCATCCCCCAGCGGCAGGATTACCACCGGATATTCGCTACCTTGACTCTTATGCACCGTCACGGCGTAGGCCAGCTCCAGCTCGTCGAGGCCGGAGAAATCATAGCTGACGTGGCGATCGTCAAAGGCCACGGAAAGGCGCTTTTCCTCCACATCGATCTCCTCAATGATACCGATATCGCCGTTAAAGACACCGCAGCCGGTTTCCTCGCCGCGCTCCCAGATGAGGTCGTAATTATTGCGGATCTGCATGACCCGATCGCCCTCTCGCAGCACCACGTCGCGTATTTTATGCTCCCGCTTATGGTAGGCAGGGGGGTTGAGCGTGGCCTGGAGAATGCGATTGAGGCTCTCAGTACCGCTCTCGCCGCGGCGGGAGGGGCAGATCACCTGTATGCCGCCCACGATCTCCGCACCGTAGGTACGGGGGAGGCGGTTGCGGCAAAGATCAGCCACCGTGAGGGCGATATCCCGGTCACTTTCCCGGGCAAGATAGAAAAAGTCATTGTCCTTCACATCCAGCTGCGGGATCTCACCCCGATTGATGGCGTGGGCGTTGGTCACGATGAGGCTGTTTTGCGCCTGGCGAAAGATCTCCGTCAGCGCCACCGTGGCAAAGCGCCCGGAGGCGATGATGTCCCGCAGCACGTTGCCGGGGCCGACAGAGGGCAGCTGATCCGCATCACCAATGAGAATCACTCTGGCGCCGGGCTTTATTGCCTGCAGCAGTGCCGCCGTCAGGGGGGCGTCCAGCATAGAGCTTTCGTCCACGATGATCACGTCCTCCTCAAGGCGGTTCTGCTCATTGCGGGCGAATTCTGCCCGCTTGCCCTCGGAAAAGCTCATCTCCAGTAGCCGGTGGACGGTCTTTGCCTCCGAGGAGGTGGCCTCGGAAAGTCGCTTGGCAGCGCGCCCTGTAGGGGCGGCCAGCGCCACGCGGAGATCCATGCTGGCAAAAATGCGCAGCAATGCCCTCACCACGGTAGTCTTGCCCGTGCCGGGGCCGCCGGTCAGCACCATCACACCGTTTTCAAGGGCGCTGGCAATGGCCTCCTTCTGCAGCTGGGCATAGGAGATGATGCCGTTGCGCTCCTCGCGGCGGATAAAGCCGTTGATATCCGCATTCTCGATGCGAACGCATTGCCGATCCAGCAGCACCAGCCGCTCGGCAATGGTACGCTCCCAGCCGTAGGCGGTGCGGTCATAGACAAAGACCCGCTCGCCCGCCTTGGTCAGCGTGCGCATTTTACGGATCTGACGCTCCGACAAAAGCGACGCCATAGCCTCTTCTACGCGAGAAGCCTCTACCTCAAGCAGCTTTGCCGCCGCCTCCCGCAGCATCTCCTCCGGCAGACACGTATGGCCGTTGGCGCTTTGATTATAGGAAAGCACGTACAGAATGCCGCTTTTCACGCGCTCGATGCCGTCCCGGGCAACGCCCAGCCGCTCGGCCATGGCGTCGGCCTTTTCAAAGCCGATGCCCTCGATCTCCGCACAAAGCGCGTAAGGATTGGCCTTGGCCTTTTCCACGGCGCGGGCGCCCCAGGCATTATAAATGCGTACCGTCAGCGCCGCGCCGAAGAAATCCCGGAAGAACATCATCGCGCCGCGCACCCCGGCCTGTCGCCGGAATTCCTCGGAGATCTCCTCCGCCATCCGGCGGCTGATGCCGGGGATCTGGGTGAGCCAGTCCGGGTGATTTTCCAGCACATCAAAGGTATCCTCGCCAAACAGCTCCACCAGCTTTTTGGCCTTTTTGGGGCCAATGCCCTTGACGGCGCCGGAAGAAAGATAGCGCAGAATGGCGGCACTGTCAGAGGGCAGATGCTTTTCAAACTGCGATACCTGAAACTGCCGGCCGTATTTGGGATTGTGTATCCACTTGCCGTACACCACCAGCTCGTCGCCCTCCGCTACGAAGGGAATGGTGCCCACGATGGTGACCAGCTCGTTTTCGGCGGTGCCAAAATCAAGGATGGCGTAGCCGTTTTCCTCGTTGGCATAGATCACACTTTCCACGCTGCCCACCAGCTTTTCCAGCAGCGATTCGCTTTTTTCGGTGCCCACGGCTACCTCCTTCCTCAGCCGCTCGATGGCGGCGTTTTTTTATGGATCCTCGCCCTCCATGACGAAGCAGGCATCTGCCGCCTCCAGCAACGGGCGAAACGCAGGATCTGCCGCCAAGGCGGCATCTATCAGCAACACCACCGGATACCCCTCCGGGAAAAATTGTCGCTGCGCGCAGGCAAGACGCTGCTCCCCCTCCTCAGGGGTCAGCGGAGCGCGCAGCTCCACCGCCACGGAAAGATATGCCCGGCAGGGCCACAAGGCAAACAAACGCACCGCCGCATAGAGTCCAAACACGGCAAAGAGCGACAGCAAAATCTCGGCTATCAGAACGGCCACGGAACTCACCCCCTCACGGGCAGTGTATGCAAAGCGGTGCGGTTTGGTTTTACAGCAGCTCGGCCTTCAGCACCTCGGCCATATCCCGCTTCTCCCACGGAATATCCAGGTCCTCACGGCCCATATGACCGTAGGCGGCCACCTGCGCATAGATGGGGCGGCGCAGGCCAAAGCGCTGGATGATGGCAGCAGGACGCAGGTCGAAGTGACGCTGCACAGCCTCGGAAATGGCAGTCTCAGAGACCTTTCCGGTGCCGAAGGTGTCAATCATCACGGAAACGGGACGGGCAACGCCGATGGCGTAGGCAACCTGCACCTCGCACTTATCGGCAAGGCCTGCGGCCACCACGTTTTTGGCAATGTAACGGGCTGCATAGCAGGCAGAACGATCCACCTTTGTGGGGTCCTTGCCGGAAAATGCGCCGCCGCCGTGGCGGGCGTATCCGCCGTAAGTATCTACGATGATCTTGCGACCGGTAAGGCCGGTATCGCCTGCAGGGCCACCCACTACAAAGCGGCCAGTGGGATTGACGTAGATAATGGTGTTTTCATCCAAAAGCCCGGCAGGGATAATGGGCTTGATCACGTGCTCGATCATATCGGCGCGGATCTCCTCGGCCGTTGCCTCGGGGGCGTGCTGGGTGGAGATGACCACCGTATCCACGCGCACAGGCTTGTCGTCCACGTACTCCACCGTCACCTGGGTCTTGCCGTCGGGACGCAGGTACGGGAGGGTGCCGTTCTTGCGCACCTCGGTGAGGCGCTTAGCCAGCTTGTGGGCGAGGGAAATGGGCAGGGGCATCAGCTCCTCGGTTTCGTTGCAGGCATAGCCGAACATCATGCCCTGGTCACCGGCGCCGGTATCCAGCGCGTCGGCCATTTTGCCCTCCTTGGCCTCCAGCGCCTTATCAACGCCCATGGCAATATCGGGGGACTGCTCGTGAATGGAGCTGAGAACAGCGCAGCTGTCGCAGTCAAAGCCGTATTTGGCGCGGTCATAGCCGATCTCGCGGACGGTTTCGCGAACGATAGTCTGAATATCAACGTAGGCCTCGGTGGTGATCTCTCCCATCACCGTCACCATACCCGTGGTGCAGAA
>SVTA01000116.1 GCA_015064005.1 Oscillospiraceae bacterium | reverse complement strand
AGATGTCCATCCTCAAGGCCGCCGATCCCGAGGGCAACGCCTGCGCGCGGTTCTTCTACGAGTATCCCGCCACCCCCGGTCTCGGTCACTTCCTGCACACCTACGTGTGCGACGGCAATCCCGTCATTCCCACCTTCCAGGGCGAGCCGGAGCGGGTCAGCATTCCCGACACTGCCGAGGCCATGGTGGACGAGCTGTGGCAGGCGCTGAACGAGGATAACAAGATCTCCCTCTACGTGCGCTACACCGACCTCGAGACCCGTGACGTGGAGCAATTCATCATCAATAAGCATGAGTGAGGACGCTGTTATGACAAATCAAACATCGAATTTACCGCGCACGTCAAGCTTCGTCAAACGATGGAAAATTGTCATAATTCTTGTATGTATCCAGCTTGTTTTGGTCCTCTCCTATTCAGTGCTCAATAATATCAATAACAAAAAAATACAGAATATGTATTTGGGCGCGGTTGAGTACATAGAGGAGAACCCTTTTTCGGAAGAGTTATACGGCAGTGCCTTTGAAGTAGGTTATCCTGAAGAAGCAGGGCGAACGGAGAAAAAAACTCGTGTTGATAACGGTATTTATCGTCTTCCTATCGTTGTGATCATTCCGGATAAAGATGCTTCCTATCTTGTATGGGTGGAGTGCAAGCAAAACAAGAGCGGAAATGAGTATTCTTATGCGAACATTATCGAAATTGACGCAGAATGGAGTAAATAATGAAAGAATTTGAACTGAAATACGGCTGTAACCCCAATCAGAAGCCGGCTAAAATTTATATGCACGACGGCTCGGAGCTGCCCATCAAGATCCTTTGCGGCAGACCCGGCTACATCAATTTCCTCGATGCCTTCAACTCCTGGCAGCTGGTGAAGGAGCTGAAGGAGGCGCTGGGGCTTCCCGCCGTCACCTCCTTCAAGCACGTGTCCCCCACCTCTGCCGCCGTCGGCATCAAGCTCTCCGACAAGCTGAAAAAGGCTTGCTTTGTAGACGATATTGAAGGGCTTGACGACTCTCCCCTCGCCTGTGCTTACGCCCGTGCCCGCGGCACCGACCGTATGTGCTCCTTCGGTGACTGGGTGGCGCTGTCCGACGTGTGTGACGTGACCACCGCTCTTATGCTGAAGCGCGAGGTCTCCGACGGCATCATCGCCCCCGGCTACGAGCCCGAGGCATTGGAAATTTTGAAGAGCAAGCGCAAGGGCAATTATAATATTGTAGAGATCGACCCCGATTACACCCCCGACCCCGTGGAGCACAAGCAGGTGTTCGGCATCACCTTTGAGCAGGGCAGAAACAATTTTGAGATCAATCGCGCGCTGCTGGAGAACGTGGTCACCGAGAACAAGGATCTGCCCGAGAGCGCCGTGCGCGATCTGATCGTGGCGCTTATTACCCTCAAATACACCCAGTCCAACTCGGTTTGCTTTGCCGTGGACGGTCAGGCCATCGGCGTGGGTGCGGGGCAGCAATCCCGCGTGCATTGCACCCGTCTTGCCGGCGGCAAGGCCGATACCTGGTTCCTCCGTCAGCACGACAAGGTGCTGAATCTGCCCTTCAAGGATACCCTTGGCAGACCTGACCGCGACAATGTGATCGACGGCTACATCAACCAGAATGAGGAGGACGTGTGCGCGGAAGGGAACTGGCAGAAATACTTTACCGAGCAGCCCGCGCCCTTTACCCGTGAGGAGCAGCGCGCTTATCTTGACACCATTGACGGCGTAGCCTGCGGCTCGGACGCCTTCTTCCCCTTCAGCGACAACGTAGAGCGCTGCAAGAAGAGCGGCGTTTCCTACATTGCCCAGCCCGGTGGCTCCATTCGTGACGATCTGGTGATCGATTGCTGCAACAAGTATGGCATCGCCATGGCCTTCACGGGTATGCGCCTCTTCCATCATTGATTTTAAGGAGAACTGAAATGAATTTTTTTGATGAGCTTGCCGCCTTTGACAAAGAGGTATATGACGCCTGCTCCCTGGAGCTTGGCCGTCAGCGGCAGAATATCGAGCTGATCGCCTCCGAAAATATCGTATCCAAGGCGGTACTGCTTGCCGCAGGAACAGTGCTGACCAATAAGTACGCCGAGGGCTTCCCCGGCAAGCGCTATTACGGCGGCTGTCAGTACGTGGATATCGTGGAGGATATCGCACGCGAGCGTGCCAAGAAGCTGTTCGGCGCGGAGCATGCCAACGTACAGCCTCACTGCGGCGCGTCCGCCAATCTCGCCGCCTTCTTTGCGCTGGTGAATCCCGGTGATACCGTGATGGGTCTGAATCTTGCCCACGGCGGTCACCTTTCCCACGGCTCGCCCGTGAATATCTCCGGTAAGTATTTCAATATCGTCCCCTACAGCGTCAGCGACGACACCGAGATGCTGGATTACGAGGAGATGCGCCGCGTGGCGCTGGAATGCAAGCCGAAGCTGATCATTGCCGGTGCCAGTGCTTACTCCCGTTCCATTGATTTTGAAAAGATCGGTGAGATCGCAAAAGAGGTTGGCGCCTACTACATGGTAGATATGGCGCATATCGCGGGTCTGGTTGCCGCAGGGCTTCATCAAAGCCCCGTGCCCTATGCCGACGTGGTCACCACCACCACTCACAAGACCCTGCGCGGCCCTCGCGGCGGTATGATTCTTTGCCGTGAGGAGCTGGCCAAGCAGATCGACAAGGCCGTGTTCCCCGGCACCCAGGGCGGCCCTCTCATGCACATCATTGCTGCCAAGGCAGTGGCGCTGGGTGAGGCGATGACCGATGAGTTCCGCGCTTATCAGGCACAGGTGGTGAAGAACGCCAAGGTGCTGTGCGGCGCCCTGAAGGACGCCGGCTTCCGCATCGTTTCCGGTGACACCGACAACCATCTGATGCTCATTGATCTCCGTCCCTTCGGCATCACCGGCAAGGAGATGGAGAAGCGCCTCGACGAGGTGCACATCACCGTCAATAAGAACGCCATCCCCAACGATCCCGAGAAGCCCTTCGTCACCAGCGGTATCCGCGTCGGAACCCCTGCCGTGACCACCCGTGGCTTCAAGGAGGCCGAGATGCTGAAGATCGCTGCCTGGATGCGTGACGTTGCCACCGATTTTGAAGGAAACCGCGAGCGCATCACCGCCGAGGTGACGGCGCTGTGCGAGCAGTTTCCCATTTACGATTGACAGGGGAGGGGATTGACATGAAAATTATGGTTGTAGGCGGTGGCGGCCGAGAGCACGCCATCATTTCCTCCATTCGCAAGAATCCCGCTGTGGAGTGCGTGTTTGCCCTGCCCGGCAACGGCGGCATGGCCGCTGACGCTACCTGTGTGCCGATTGCGGCCACCGATATTGACGCCATTGTGGCCTTTGCCGTAGAAAATAAGATCGACTACGCTGTGGTTGCCCCCGACGATCCCCTGGTGCTGGGCGCCGTGGACGCCCTCACCGAAAAGGGCATTCCTTGCTTTGGCCCCAACAAGGCCGCCGCGATTATTGAGGGTAGCAAGGTCTTTTCCAAGAATCTGATGAAGAAATACGGCATTCCCACTGCCGCGTACGAGGTGTTTGACAAGCCCGCCGACGCGCTGAAGTATCTGGACAATGCCTCCTATCCCATCGTCATCAAGGCCGACGGCCTGGCGCTTGGCAAAGGCGTGATCATCGCCAATGATCTTGCCGAGGCGCGTGCCGCCATCCATATCATCATGGAGGATAAGGTCTTTGGCAAGAGCGGCAATCAGGTGGTGGTAGAGGAATTCCTCACCGGCCCCGAGGTATCGGTTCTGGCCTTCACCGACGGCAAAACCATGGTGCCTATGGTCTCTTCCATGGACCACAAGCGCGCTCTTGATCACGATAAGGGTCTGAATACCGGCGGCATGGGTACCATTGCCCCCAATCCCTATTATACCGAGGAGATCGCCAAGGTCTGCATGGAGACCATCTTCCTGCCCACCATGGCTGCTATGAACGCCGAGGGCAGAACCTTCAAGGGCTGTCTCTACTTCGGCCTGATGCTGACCCCCAAGGGCCCCCGCGTCATTGAGTACAACTGCCGCTTCGGCGACCCCGAGACGCAGGTGGTGCTGCCTCTGCTGGAGAGCGACCTGCTCACCGTGATGCAGGCCGTCACCGAGGAGCGCCTCGCTGAGGTTGAGGTGAAGTTCAGTCAAGGCGCCGCCTGCTGCGTGGTGATGGCCTCCAAGGGCTACCCTCAGAAGTATGACAAGGGCTTTGAAATTACCATGAGCGAGGCCGTGCGCCCCCACGTATTCGTGGCAGGCGCGGCGCTGAAGGACGGCAAAGTTGTCACCAGCGGCGGCCGCGTGCTGGGCGTTACCGCCGTGGAGAAAACGCTCCCCGCAGCCATCAAGACCGCCTACGCCCGCGTAGGTGAGGTGCATTTTGACAACGCCTACTGGCGCTCTGATATCGGTGGCCGCGCGCTGGCTGCTTTGGAGGAAAAGTAATGGTTTATAGAGTATACGTAGAAAAAAAGGCAGAGCTTGCCCACGAGGCAAACGGCCTCCTTTCCGAGCTGCGCAATCTGGTGGGGCTGCAGAGCCTCACCGGCCTGCGCGTCATCAATCGCTACGACGTGGAGCATATCGACGGGGCACTGTTTGACAAGGCCGTGCGCACCATCTTCTCCGAGCCGCAGCTGGATACGGTTTCCGCCGAGCTTGATGCCAAGGGCGGGATCGTCTTTGCCGTAGAGCCCCTGCCCGGTCAGTTTGATCAGCGCGCCGATTCCGCCGCACAGTGCATTCAGCTGCAGAGCCAGGGCGACCGTCCCACCGTGCGCTCCGCCAAGGTGTACGTGCTGGAGGGGGCGCTGTCCGAGGAGGACGTTGCCGCCGTCAAGAAGTACGTGATCAACGCCGTGGAGAGCAGGGAAGCAACCCTCGAAAAGCCCGAGACCCTTGCCATCGAGTACGCCATTCCCGAGAAGGTCGCCACCGTAGAGGGCTTCATCCTGCTGGATGAGGCGGGACTTGCCGCGCTGCTGGACACCCTGGGCCTCGCGATGGATCTGGACGACCTCAAGTTCCTGCAGGCCTATTTCCGCGACGAGGAGAAGCGCGATCCCACCATCACCGAGATCCGCGTGGTGGACACCTACTGGTCTGACCACTGCCGTCACACCACCTTCTCCACCCATATCGACGACGTGAAGATCGACGATCCCGCCGTTGCCGCCGCCTACCGGCGGTATCTGGCCGCCCGCGTGGAGGTCTACGGCGAGGAAAAGGCGGCAAAGCGCCCCCAGACGCTGATGGATATTGCCACCATCGGCACCAAGGTGCTGAAGAAGCGCGGACTGCTGCCCGAGCTTGACGAGAGTGAGGAGATCAACGCCTGCTCCATCCACGTGACCGCCAAGGTCAACGGCGAGGATCAGGATTGGCTCTTGATGTTTAAAAACGAGACCCACAACCACCCCACGGAGATCGAGCCCTTCGGCGGCGCGGCCACCTGTATCGGCGGCTGTATCCGTGACCCGCTTTCGGGACGCGCCTACGTGCATCAGGCCATGCGTGTCACCGGTGCCGGTGATCCCCGTAAGAGCCTTGCCGAGACCGTTCCCGGCAAGCTGCCCCAGCGTAAGCTCTGCCAGACGGCCGCTGCCGGCTACTCCTCCTACGGTAACCAGATCGGTCTTGCCACCGGTCACGTGGCCGAGGTTTACCACGACGGCTACGTGGCAAAGCGCTTGGAGTGCGGCGCCGTGGTTGCCGCCGCTCCTGCCTGCAACGTACGCCGCGAGCGTCCTGCCGCAGGCGACGTGGTGGTGCTGCTGGGCGGCCGTACCGGCCGTGACGGCATTGGCGGCGCTACCGGCTCCTCCAAGAGCCACAACATGAAGTCGCTGACCACCATGGCCTCCGAGGTGCAGAAGGGCAACGCCCCCGAGGAAAGAAAGATCCAGCGTCTGTTCCGCAATCCCGCCGTTACTCGCCTCATCAAGCGCTGTAACGACTTCGGCGCGGGCGGCGTTTCGGTTGCCATCGGTGAGCTGGCCGACGGCCTTGCCATCGACCTCGACGCCGTGCGCAAGAAATATGACGGCCTTGACGGTACCGAGCTTGCCATTTCCGAGTCCCAGGAGCGTATGGCTGTCGTGGTGGCCGCCGAGGATGCCGACAAGTTTATCGCTTATGCCTCCGCCGAAAACCTGGAGGCCTACCGCGTGGCCGTGGTCACCGAGGAGGCCAGAATGGTGATGACCTGGAAGGGTCAGACCATTGCCGACCTTTCCCGTGATTTCC
>SVTA01000115.1 GCA_015064005.1 Oscillospiraceae bacterium | reverse complement strand
CACCAGCGACCCGGAGATGGCACCTACGATAGAGGTGGTCACAGCGTTGGCCGCAAAGTACATGGCAGAGTGGTTTTTGCCCGTCAGCTTCACCTCCACACTGGAGATCTGCGCGGGAGCAAGGTAGGGCATCATAAAGAAGGCACCGATGGCCCAGCTGCCGCAAACACCGCCAGCACAGCCGATCACGTACTGCAGAGGCTTGTTGTTCTCGCCGCACACGAAGGTGGAGGCAAAGAAGAAGGACATGATGGCCACAGCAAACAGCAAGAGGCAGGACTGATAGGTGAAGCGGATGCCCCGCTTTGCCTTCAGCTTGTTGAACAGATACAGCATCACAGGCACGGGCGCGAAGGCGCAGGTATTGACAATGGCCATTTCCGCGCCGTTAAAGCCCATACCGCCGATGATCATACCGTTCATGGCGGAAAGGAACATCTGCAGCCCGAAGAAGGTGCAGCAGTTCACAAACGTCCAATTCAGAAAGATCCGGTTCCGGAAGGTCAGTCGCAGACTCTCGACAATGGAGATCTTCTCTGCCCGCAGTCCCTCGTCCTCCGGATAGCCATACTTTTTGCCCTCCTTGATCATAAAGAGCGGGATCAGCATGGTCAGCATCAGTGGGGTGCAAAGCAGCGTGAACTTATCCACGTGGATCCTCAAGGAATCCAGCAGCAGCGGCACCAGCGCATAGACCAGGCAGTAGGAGATGGTATCAAAGAAGGATTTGTAGCCCGATACGCGCAGCCGCTGGGGCTCGCTGGTGCAAACCGTGGAAAGCGAGCCGTAATAGGCAATGAGACACATGGTATAGGCGGCGAAAAATATCATATTCCAGAAAAACACCCAAAGGGTGTTCAGCATCGGATTTTCCGCGCCACCCACGGGGATCCATGAAAGGATGAAGCCCACGACCATCGGCAGAAAGCACACCGCAATGGCAGGGCGGCGTCTACCCCATTTGGTAGAAAGTGTGTCGGAGATATGGGCAAAGGGAATATCGATGATGCCGTCAAACACCTTGCCCAGCGCAAACAGAATCGGGAAGATCGCCGGCGCGATGAAGCATACGCCGCTGGCGATGGCCTGATAGGTGGAATGCCCTTCAAAGGCCACGGGATTGAGGGCGTCCGTATAATATGCGCCCATCAGCACCATCAGAAAATTGGGGCCGAAGCCGGAGAAGGAGAACAAAAATTCCTTCCACTTTTTATCCAAGGATTGAATCATATTGTACCTCACTTTACCGTTTTGAGATAGTCACAGACGGCACGAACGGTAACAAGATCCTCACCTGCGCCCTCCGCGAGCTCCACGGCATAGTTATTTTTCAGCATTTCCAGCAGCGTAAAATAATCAAGGCTCGTACCGCCAAGATCTCTGAAAAAGTGATCCTCGGCACCAATGCCCTCTGCCTCACGCTCCAGCGCGGTGGCAAACAGCGCGCGCACCTCTGCTTCCAGCGCCGAAAGGGCGCCCTCCACGTATTCGGCCACCCGCTCCCGCTCAATCATGCGAAGCTTGCCTCCGAGATATTTTTCCCGTACCCGCCGGCGGCTGATCTTGATCTCGCTTGCCTCCATCAGCGGGTCAGACGTCACGCAAACGCCCGCCACCGTCCGATTCAGCCCTGCCGCCGCAAGGGCGGCATCCAGCGCCTCAAACACCTGGCTGATGCGGCTCTGCGAGAGGCATCCGCGCACGGAGGCCAGCAGCACGGGCTCACCGTCTCGCCCCGCAATGAGGCAAACGGCATCGCAATAGGGCACCTGCAGCAGCGGCTCCAGCAGCGTGGGGTTGAGGTTTTCGCCGCTTTTGCCGACGATCAGATCGTCCATACGGCCCTCGTGATAATATCTGCCGTCATGGACACTGACAAGGTCGCCGGTGTGGAACCATTCGTCATAATCGGTCACGGTG
The DNA here is from genome assembly GCA_015064005.1 of Oscillospiraceae bacterium. Taxonomy (GTDB): domain Bacteria; phylum Bacillota; class Clostridia; order Oscillospirales; family CAG-272; genus Firm-07. The sequence continues at coordinate 4,381 of SVTA01000115.1, read as the reverse complement.
CTTTCGCCGTTTACAATGATGCGTGCGGCTCTCGTTTTTCCCTTCACCAGCAGCTCACCGGAGGCGTCACGGCAATAGGCGGTATAGCCGAAGGGCGCGCCCACCGAGGCGGTGTTCAACACCGCTTGCCTGTTGGATTTTTCCACCGAGGTAATGCCGATTTCAGTCATACCATAGCCGTTGGCAAGATGGTAGCCGATACCGTTGTAAAACGCAAACACCTCGGGAGCCAGCGCGCCGCCGCCGGAAATGAGGAAGCGGATGCTGTCACCGAAAAGACTCTCCCGCACCTCACCAAGCGCAGCCCTCGCAAAGGGCTCGCCCAAAGCGCCGAGCCTGTTGGAAAGCTTGACGGCGCGGGTAAATTTATCGTAGGTACGCTTACCTCTTTTCTTCACCTGCTTCAGGGCCGCGCGGTACACCTTGTCCCATACCATCGGTACGGCAAAGATGTGCGTGACCTCGTGCTTCTTCACGGTATTCTGTATGGTGGCGGGGTTCAGATCCTTCAAAAACACAAAGGTGCGTGAGAAAAAGCCGAACCACAGATACACGGCAATGAAGCCGAACACGTGGTAGAGCGGCAGCAGCACCAGCTGCTTCAGCTCGCCCTTGTAATGCTCCTTCATACGGGGACACTGCTTAATGATATTGGCGCTGTCGCAGATCTGATAAAAGAAGTTCTCGCCCGTGTAAGCGGAAAGCTTCACCTTCCCCGTGGTACCCGAGGACATAAACAGCACCTCGCTGCCAAAGGGGCGCTCCGGCAGCGTTTCTGCGGAAGGGACAAGCGCCTCCTGTGCCTGTACAGTCTTGACCGAAAACTGCTTGCCGCCCGATACCACCGCGCCGACGGCGTGCTCGCGCAGAATATCCTCTAAAATCTCGTCAGCGAGGCTCGCGTTCATCAAAAGAGGACGGTAGCCGCACAGCAAAATCTCCCAGAAAAGCTGAACCCATTCCATAGAATTGGAAAAATACAGTCCCACAAGGCTGCCCTGCGGCACATCAGCAAGCGCCCGGGCGAGGCTTGGCGCCGCGGCAAGGATCCGCTGGCGAAATTCACCGTACGTGATCCGCTTGATGCGGTAACCGTCGGTGATCTCGGCCATCACGTTCTCCTCCTCGGAGAACATAAAGTGAAACAGCGTTTCCAGCGTTTTTTCCCGCTTGCCGTATTCTTCAATTTTGTATGTAACGAAGCGGTCGATGGTATCAAAGCCGCCGATGTTTTGTAATTTCACGATAACCCTCACCTAATTCAGAAACCACTTTGGCCCAAGCTCATAAACACTATACGCGCGCGTGCGCATAAAATATTCATAAATTCGACACAATTATAGCACAAACGAGGCAATAAGTCAATATTCTGCGTCAAAAAGCAGGATATACCATAAAAAAATTCCCGCCGCGACCGAAGCCACGGCAGGAATTTGGGAGGTGAGCGGTCAATGCCGCTTTTTTCTGCGAATGAAAAGCGAAAGCAGGGCTCTGCCGGAGAACGGAATGAGGGGGTAAAGATAGCTGTGGCCGCCGTTGACGGTTTTGTTGGTGGCGATCAATATCACGATCAGCACCACACCGGCAAGGAATCCCCACACGTTGAAAAAGGCCGTCAGCGTCAGCAGCAGAATCCGCAAGAACTTCAACGCATAGCCAAGCTCAAAGCTGGTTTGGGTAAAGTTGGCAATGGCCACAAAGGACATATACAGGATCACCTCCGGGATCAGCCACCCGGCACTGACCGCAAACTCGCCGAGGATGAGTCCGCCCACCACGGAAAGCGAATTGGCCAGCATATCCGGCGTGTTCATGGAGGCCATCCGCAGCCCATCTATGACAAACTCTGCCAGCAGCAGCTGAAGATAAACGGGTACCTTTCCCCGCTCCGTGGGAAAGGCAAACGCCAGCCACTCCGGCACCAGCCCCGGATTCACCACCCCAAGGAAAAACAGCGGCGTCAAAAACAGCGTCAGCCAGAAGACCGCGTGTCGCACCACCCGCAAATACGTGCCGGTAAGTGGAGGGAGATAAAAATCGTTGGTTTCCTGCAAAAACGTGAAAATGGAGGTAGGAAGGATCATCACCGAGGGGGAGTTATCCAGCAGAATGACCACACTTCCCTCCAAAAGGTGCGCCGCCGTGGTATCGGGGCGCTCGGTATAGCGGATCTTGGGAAACGGGTTATACCAATGGGTTTTGATGAGGCTTTCCGCCAAGGATTCGTGCCCCATGGTCAGCGCATCCGCCTGCAGACTATCCACCTTCTCCGTGATATATTGCACCAGCTTGGGATCGGCTCTGTCGGCCATATACGCCACCACGATATCGCTTTTGGAGGAGGTGCCGGCGGTGTGGTAGGACATGGTCAGCGTCACATCGCGGATACGGCGACGAATGAGCGCGGTATTGAAGATCAGTGTTTCCACAAAGCCATCCCGCGCGCCACGCATCACACGGTCATTTTCCGGCTCAGCTGTTTCTCTGGCAGGGTACGTGCGGGCATCCACGATCAGCCCTTCCCTACCAAAGGTGGAGCCCAGCAGCACCGTGGCGCCGGACAGCACCATTTGCAGCATCATGTCGCCGTCGCCGGAAAGATCAGCCTCCACGTAGGGCATATGCCCCCGCAGGAAGCCCTCTGCCGTTTTCGGAAGGCCTTGAAGCGATAACAGATAGATAAAAAGCTTCTGCATCGCGCCATCCTTGATGAGACCATCCACGTAAAACAGCGTGATCTCATCGCTGCCGATCCGCAGCACCTTTTTGATCACATCAAAATTATCCTTTACCCGCAGCGTTTCCTCAAAAAAGCGGACGTTTTCTTCGTATTTTTCACTCAATTCCCGCATATTACCGCCTCCGTTCTTTGGGAGGTAGTATGCGCAAAAAAGCGGCTGCCGATACACAGCAGCCGCTTTTATTGATGATCACTCGATCACAAAGAATTTGGGCAGGCCATTCTCGTACTCGGGCTGCGCCTCGCCCTCAATAAGGGGCAGCAGGTACTTGGCACAAGCCTCGGTCACATGATTGGCGCGGGCGTTGATGAATTCATCCGGCACGCGCTTCACCTGATTTGCGATCTTGGAAACGTCGCTGTGCTCCACGTGATAGGCGTAGGGATCGGTGCTGTCACGCACGATCACCATCATCTCGCGGGTCACACCCTCAGAGGCAGCCTTGACGGCGGCGCGACCCACGCAAACCGACTCCGCAATATCCGTAGCGGATGCGATATGGGCGCCGCAGCGCTGGGAAATATTCAGCTCCACGGAGCGCACCTTGCAGCCGAGCTCAGCCTTCACGGCGTACTCCAGCGCCTTGCCGGTGCCGGAAAGCTGCTTATGGCCAAAGGCATCGGTGGAGGCAATGCCAAAGCCCTCACAAACGTAGGTTCCATCGGCAAAATGAATGCCCTCGGAAACGGCAATCACCACGTTGGGATGCTTCTGCAGTGCGGCGCGTACGTCCTCAAAGAACTCCTCCTTGTTGAAGGCGCGTTCGGGCAAGTAGATGAGGTCGGGCACAATGCCGTTGGCGGCGAGGCCAATACCGGCGGCAGCGGTCAGCCAGCCGGCGTCGCGTCCCATGATCTCCACAATGGTCACGGCGGGAACGGTATAGACCGCGCAGTCGCGAATGATCTCTTGAAGGGTCACGGCAATATACTTGGCGGCAGAGCCGAAGCCGGGGGTGTGGTCGGTGACCACCAGGTCGTTGTCAATGGTCTTGGGCACGCCCATAATGCACATTTCGTAGTCGTGATCCTTGGTATAGGCGGAAAGCTTGGCCACCGTATCCATGGAATCGTTGCCGCCGATATAGAAGAAATAACGAATATCATATTTCTTAAAAATGAAAAGCAGCTTTTCATACACCGCGTCGTCCTCACCCTTTTTGGGCAATTTCTTGCGACAAGAGCCGAGAGCTGCCGCAGGCGTATGCTCCAGCATATCAATATTCTTGGGGTCGGCAAACAGCTCGTTCAGATTCACCAAGCGCTCCTGAAGCAGCCCCTCCACGCCGTTTCTCATACCGTAAAGTGTTTTGATGGCACCGTCGCCCACGTTTTCCAAAACACCGCGAATGACACCGGCCAGCGTGGCGTTGATGGCGGCGGTGGGGCCACCGGACTGCCCTACCACAGCGTTACCGATCAGCTTCTTATTCATATCGATCAAAACCTCCGATCAAAGAGCAATTTACACTCCAAGTATAACAAAAATCTCGTCGCCTGTCAAGGCAAAAAAGCCCTTTGCTGCGAATTTTACGCATTTTTTGCGCGACGTCTTCTCTGTGCGCTTTTTGTGTGTTCATTTTCAAGTCTCATAGCCTGCACAGATGTCAAAGAGGAAGCATTTTGGACAGGCGCGAGGGC
>SVTA01000004.1 GCA_015064005.1 Oscillospiraceae bacterium | reverse complement strand
TACGAAGATCACGCTGGTGGCGGGCAAGGCGCACCAGAAGCACACCGAGGGCGGAGATTTCAGAGAGGCCACCTACCGCGCGGTCAGACACGGACTGATGAAGGCGGGCTGCACGCTGCTGGAGCCATACTACAAATTCAGGCTGGAGATCCCGACCGCCGCTGTCGGCAGAGCCATGTCCGATCTGCAGGCGCGCTTTGCGGATTTCGAGCCGGAAAGCTCGAACACCGAGCGCACCGTCATCCGCGGCAGGGCACCGGTGGCTACGCTGTTTGATTACACCAAAGAGGTCATTGCATACACCCGAGGCGAGGGCAGGCTGTTCTGCACATCTGACGGGTACGAGCCCTGCCACGATCAGGAGGCTGTGGTTGCCCGCGTGGGATATGACCCCGAGGCGGATCTTGACAATCCTCCCCATTCGGTTTTCTGCGCCCACGGCGCGGGCTTTACCGTGCATTGGAGCGAGGTGGATCAATATAAGCATCTGGAGGCAGGCGTCAAGGACGCCTCCGCCGGCGAGGCCATTCTGCCAAAGGCTGCCACCCTCGGTCGCAAATACCATATGAGTGACGAAGAGCTGGAGGCGATCATGCTCCGCCTATTCGGCCCCATCAAGCGCAAGCAATACAGCGAGCCAAAGCTCATTGCCGGAGATCAGAAGGAAAAGCCCACAAGGCACAGGCCGGCGCGCACGGAGAGAAGCATGGTGATCGTAGACGGCTACAATCTCATCTACGCGGACGAGCACTTGATGGGAACCGCCCAATTCAGCCTCGAAAAGGCGAGGGAGGAGCTGATGGATCTGCTCAGCAGCTACGTGGCCTATACCAAGACCGAACTGGTGCTGGTGTTTGACGCATATCTTGTCAAGGACGGCGCCGGCTCGGAGCTAACGCGTGACGGCTACCGCGTTGTGTACACCAAGGGCGATCAGACCGCCGACGCGTACATCGAGCGGATGATGCACGAGCTGGGGCCCGATTACAGCATCCGCACGGTGACGGATGACAAGCTCCTGCAATTTTCCGCGGTTCACGAGGGCATCTCCCGCATGACCTCGAGGGAGTTTCTGGAGGAATTAACGCGCATCGGCAACGAGATCACAGAATTTGTGCGCAAGCTTGCAGAGAGTAAGGCTTGAGCTACTTCCCCGAAACCTTCACTCCTACACCCAGCGTTGTTTTGGATAAACGATATCATACAATCAAATGAAGAAAGGAAGGCACGATATGAAGCACTATCTTTTGCCCGATCAGGGACAGTTTTACAAGGCAAATATGCACACCCACACCACCATTTCGGACGGCAAGTTCACCCCCGAGGAGATCAAGCAGCTTTACATGGAAAAGGGCTATTCCATCGTGGCGTATACCGATCACGAGGTGATGATGTCACACAATGACCTGACGGACGAGAATTTCGTGGCCATCAACGGCGTGGAGACCATTACCAGCGACAAGTGGCCGGGCGGTTATTGCTACAACAAGACCTACCACATCAATTTTTACGCCAAATCGCCGGATATCGCCCATTGCCCCACGCTCAGCGCCAACAACATCTGGCCTGCCCACGCCAAGGTCTACGCCACTCAGGAAATGATCGACCATCCCTATAAGAATCACTACTCCATCGCGGGCGTAAATGATGCCATCAAGCGGGCCACCGAAGCGGGGTTCCTTGTTTGCCTCAATCACCCGGTGTGGTCCAGTCTCGATTATACCGATTATATGGGACTGAAGGGATTGTGGGGCGTGGAGCTTTATAACACCGGCTGTTATCGCGGCGGCCAGCACGATACCCCGCAGCCCATGGTGGATCTGCTTCGCTCCGGCGAAAACGTGATGCCCGTGGCAGCGGATGACATTCACAGCCGCGGGGATGCCTTTGGCGGCTGGAACATGGTCAAGGCCGAGCGGCTGGATTACGCCACCGTAATAAAAGCCCTGGAACGGGGTGACTTTTACGCCTCTACAGGCCCCGAGATCAAGGAACTGTATATGGAGGACGGGGTGCTGCATATCTCCACCTCCGAGGCGTATTCCATCGCGTTGATCTCTAATTATCGGTTCCACCGCAAGCGCCACGCGGAGGGAGAGCAGCTGCTCTGCGAGGCAAGCTTCGACCTCAACGGATTTATCGAGCAGAACGAGGCCCACGAATATCCCCGCTGGGCACCCTGGGTACGTCTGGAGGTGCGTGACGCCCACGGCGATCTCGCTTGGACCCGCGCCTATTTCCTCCACGAGCTGAAGGGCAAGCAGGCGTGAACCCGCTCAACACAAAAAGGGCTGACCGAAGGGTCAGCCCTTTTTCTTCACAATAAATTTTCAACGAGAAAAGTCGTTAACATGATCGGCACCGTACAGGCTTGCCAATACGTTCTCTCAAAATCTCCTGCGCCTCAGTCCTCCAGCACGATACAGTTGACAAAGCCACTATGAGCAGTGCAGGCATCAAGAGCGATGATGCCCTTGCCATAAAACGGGGAAAAATCCGCATCGGAGCCGTATTCACTACCCCGGCGCTGGATTTTGGCGTGGCCGTAGGAGGTGTGCCAGTGACCGCACACGGTGGTTTTATCCTCCAGACCGTAGCCCGAAACACAGGCACATTCCATACCGTTGAACCACCTTGCCTGCTTCCATTCCCGCGCCGTGGCCTCCCGCCAATCGGGGCGGCAATGCAGCACGCCCTCCGGCAGCTCCGTCGGAGGCTCCCGATAGCACGGCAGCCAACCGTGGACGAACACGTACCGCTCGGTTTCAAAATAATCCACGCACGCAGGCAGCAGTTCCCGCCAAAAGGCGGAGTCCCTGACTCTGCCCGCCACCTCCAGCGGATAACGCGCCGCTATCTCGCGCGGGAGATCGCTGAGCTGCACGGCGGTATCCCAGGTGCCGTTCATTTCATGGATCTCGCCCACGGGGCGACAGGAGGCGATATCCGTGATCATCGCCTCCATCAGATCCTCGTGATTGCCGCGAATGAGGATCAGCCGTCCCTCGCGAAGCAGCCCTCTCAAAAAGCTCTCCGTCTGCCGCGCCTCACCGCCGCGATCCAGCATATCACCGCACACGATCAGTCTGTTCGGCTCCTTTTCCGCAAAAAATCCAGCCGCCTCCAGCGCCCTCGCAAGGGGCGTGTAAAACCCGTGAGGATCGGCAACAACGTAATATTTCATACCCTCAGCCTCCGTTTTGCCGGCGCACGTAGGTGGCGCGGCAGGTATCCATACAAAAGCATCCCAAAACGCCGTTCAGCCACGTGCCGGTGTCAAGGTGGATCCGTCCGTAGTCCTCGATCCGATCCCCGGCCGCATCGGGGCTTTTTTTGTAGCCCAGAATCTCATCACTGCCGCAGATATAGCGGGTAGGTGTGTGACCGAACAGCACGCATTTCTCGCCACGGTACACGGTCTCCGGATTTTTAAAGCGCCGATCGTTCACCAGCTGCTCCGGTGTGGCCTCTGCAAGCGGCAGCGGAACGCCGTCACCGTCCAGCGGCAATCCTGCGTGCACACACAGAAACGACTCCTCCTCGATGTAATACGGCAGCTCGTCGAGGCGATCCACCGTATCCCAATCCAGCATATGCCCATCCTTGGGAAAATAGCCCTGCAGCTGTGCCAGCACCGCATCGAAATCCCGAGGCGAGGTCTGCATCAGCGCGCGATACCGCCTCACAAAGGCGTATTCGTGATTGCCCATAATGCAGCGCGCGCGGGGCATAGAAAGCACCAGTCTTGCCAGCTGCACAGAATCCTCTCCCTTATCCAGGATATCCCCACAGATCAGCAGCTCATCCGAGTCGGAATAGCCGATTTGATCGAGCAGGCGCAAAAACAGCTCATATTCACCATGTATATCGGACACACAGTAGCGCATCATGCCCTCCTTCCATCCCGTTACCGCAGGAAAAGGTGCAGCAGCCTTTCGTAAAGCTTGCTGGTATAGGGCTGATAGCGCATAGGTAGATCCAGCCAGGTTTTTTTATCCACGATGGATTTGTAATGGGTAAAGGCGTCAAAGCCTGCCTTGCCGTGATAGCTTCCCATGCCGCTTTCGCCAACGCCGCCAAAGCCCATGGCGCTGGTGGCCAGATGAATGATCACGTCATTGATGCAGCCGCCGCCGTAGGAAAGCTCGGTGGTGACACGCCTGATATGCTTTTTGTTGCTGGTAAACAGATAGAGCGCGAGAGGCTTATCCTTGCCCTTCAGCTCCTCCACCACCGCATCAAAATCCTCAAAGGTCAACACGGGCAGGATGGGGCCGAAGATCTCCTCCCCCATCACCGCATCCTCAAAGCTCACGTGATCCATCACCGTAGGCGCGATCCTGCAGGTATCGGCATCGACCTCGCCGCCGATCACTACCTTTTTGGGATCAATGAGACCGCAAAGGCGATCAAAATGCTTTTCGTTCACGATCCGGCCGTAATCCGCATTGGCCAGCGGCGTCTCGCCGTACTGCCTTCTGATCTCCTCCCTCACGGCCGCCACAAAGGCCGCCTTTACCGAGGCCTCGCAGAGAACGTAATCGGGTGCCACGCAGGTCTGTCCGCAGTTGAGGAACTTGCCAAACACGACCCGTTTGGCGGCTAATTGGATATTGGCACTGGCATCCACGATGCAAGGGCTCTTGCCTCCAAGCTCCAGAACCGCAGGGGTCAGATGCTCCGCGGTGCGCCGCAGCACCTCCTTGCCTACCGCTTGACTCCCCGTGAAAAATACGAGATCGAATTTCTGCTCCAGCAATGCCGCGTTCTCTGCGCGTCCACCCGTGACCACCGTCACGTAGGCGGGGTCAAAGCACTCGCCGATGATCCTCTCCACGATCCGGGAGGTGGCAGGCGCGTAGGCGCTGGGCTTGACAATGGCGGTATTGCCCGCCGCAATAGCGTCGGTCAGCGGCTCGATCGACAAAAGAAACGGATAGTTCCACGGGCTCATGATCAGCACGTTTCCGCGAGGCACGGGCTGCTGATAGCTGCGGGCAGGAAACTGGGCAAAAGGTGTTGTCACCCGCTTTTTTCGGGCAAATTTTTTCACGTGACGAATCATATATGAGATCTCGGTCAGCGCGAGACCGCTCTCGCACATAAAGCCCTCAAAGCGGCTTTTGCCAAGGTCAGCCCGAAGGGCGTCACCGATTTCGTCCTGATATTTTTCAATGGCCGCGTACAGCTTTTTCAGCTGCGCCACCCGAAAGCTGACGGGCAGCGTGGCACCGGTTCTATAATAGGTGCGCTGCTCTTCCAGCAGCTGCCGTATCTCCTGACTTTTCATCGTTTTCCTCCCGCAGTTCGTTGCCGTCGCTATGATTTGCAAGGATTATACCATAACCCCACGGAATTGTCAAGAACCGCTCAGACTCAAAATGCTGCGGAGGCCTTGCTTTTTGACGGCGGATGTGCTATAATCTTGACAGAATTTGGAAGCCGGCCACGCCGCGTATGGAACCGCAAAAAAGAGGGAAAATATGCTGTGTAGGCTCGGTGCTACGTGGAGGAATCATGTATTGCAACAAAACCGCAGCTGAGGTGAGTAACGCCTCGATTTTGCTGAAAAACGCCTATAGTCGGGCACAGGAGCAGGCCAAAAAGTGCCTGAACGGTATGAATTTTTCCGTGCCTGCCTCAACCAACACCGCAGCGGCCCCCTCCGCGGCAGAGGCCGTCGAGAAGCTGGAGTCGTCGCTGTCACGGCAGCTGAATATCCCCCATGTGTGTGCCACGGGAGGCGGCCGTGCCGCCGGGCTTCTGGCGCTGCGCACGCTATCGGCTCCCATTTTGGGAGAACGGTCGCTGCGCCGAGGCGACGAGGTGATCACCGTGGGGCTGCACGCCAACGCCATCTGCGAGCTGACAGCGCTGGGCGTTACCCCCGTGCTGGCAGACGTGATGCTGCCCCAATACAATATTGATGTTCGCGAACTGGAGCGGGCACTCTCTCCCAACACCCGGGCCGTGATGCTCTCTCACACCCTCGGTTATCCGTTTAACCTGAAAACGGTGCGGAATTTCTGCAACGATTACGAGCTTTGGCTCATCGAGGACAGCCGTGAGGCGATGGGCGCCGCCTATGATTTTGACGGCACCCGATACGCTGTCGGCACCGTGGGCGATATCGGCATCGGCAGCACGGCTTCCCTATCGCCCGACGGGCAAGGCTGCGGTGCCCTTTACACTCGCGACGACACCCTTTCCGCCATCGCGCGGGAGATTCTGGCCGGCGACGCCGATCTTTCTCCCGATGCTGAACAGGCGGCCACCGACGTCACTCGCCTCAAAACGCTGACCGACGCCGAAGGGCACCGACACGCAGCCGCGTGGCTGATACAGGCACTGCGCTCTTCAGTTGGTTTTCTTACGCTGCCTGAGGCGCTGCCCGAGGCGCATCCCGCACCGTGGGCGCTGCCTCTTACCTGCGGGGAGGACGTAGATACCGGCGCTTTGATGGAAGCGCTTCGTCAACGGGGCGTTCCCTTCCGTGCTCTGCTTGCTGCCGAGGACGCGGAGCAGCTGGCCTCCCTTGCAGCGCGTGGCTGCTGCCGCCCGATAGGCGATCTGCCCGTTACCCGGCGTATCCTCGCCGACACGCTGGTGATCCCCCTGCCCCTCGGCATCACCGAGGAAACGCTCGCCTCAGCGGTCAAGGCCGTGGAGGAGGCACTTTCGTGAGTGTCAGCCTCAAGGCGCGCCGGGAAAAGCTGCGGGATTCGGCCTACAGCATTGGCGGCCTTGTCCTGATGCAGGCGGCAGCACAGCTGCTGCTCTATCCGCTGCTGGCTCGCATCATGGGCGAGGTGCGCTACGGTGAGCTGCAGTATCTGATGGCCTTTGTCAATATTGCCACGGTCTCCGTCGGCACGGCGGCCAATCTTTCCCGCATCACCGCACCCCGTGAGGAGCGGGAGGGTGCGGGTGGCGCCTACAATCGCTTTTTGCTGACAGTGGCGCTGCTGGGTATACCGCTTTGCCTGCTGATATGGCGCTTTGGAGGCGTAGCAATGGATCCCCTCACCGCCTTCACCTACTATTTGGTGTTCGTGGCCATGGCCTTCCGCTACTACGCGGATGTGATCTACAAAATCACCCTCTCCTATCGGCGCTATTTCCTGTATTACCTTATCATTGGCACGGGATACGTGCTGGGTGCACTACTCTTTTGCGGGACCGGTCTTTGGCCCCTGGCCATCCTCACGGGCGAGGCTGCGGGTGTAGCCTTCGCATACCTGACCGAGGGAGGCTTGCGGGGTAGCGAAAAAAACGCCGTTCCCCTTGAAAAAAGCACTCTGCGAGCACTGCTGATCCTCTGCCTCTCCGAGGGTGTGGCCAATCTCATCCTCAACGCCGATCGCCTGCTGCTGAAGCTGCTGGTGGGCTCCGCTGCCGTTACCGTGTATTATCTTTCCACGCTGGTGGGCAAGACCATGTCGCTGCTCTCCACACCGCTCTCCGGTGTGCTGCTGGGTCATCTTGCCCGCTATGAGGGCGGGCTGCGCCGACGGGCGCTGCGGTGGATTCTTCCCGGCAGCCTTGCCGCGATCCTGCTTGGCACGGGGGCGGCCACCCTTGGCGGATACGTGATGCTGCGGTGGCTTTATCCCGCAGAGCTTGACGCCGTCCTGCCTTACCTGCTATACGGTAGCCTTGCGGAGGTGCTGTACTTCACCACCACTGTCCTCACCGCCCTACTGGCGCGCTTTGGCAAAAAGCGCCACCAGATCTACGTCAATGGGCTTTTCGCCCTTTGCTTCGTGGGACTTGGCATTCCCGCCACGCTGCTTTATGACGTCCGCGGCTTTGCCGTAGCCGCCGTCATTGCCGGCACGCTGCGCTGGCTTGCCGCCCTTCTGCTGCTCTTTTTTACCGCAAAGGAATAACAAAACATCACACATACCGACACCGCCGAGGATCTCCGCCACCACCGTGGCACGGAGTGCATATCCCGGCGGTGTTTTGCGCGCCTCTACATCAACCAAAGGGGGAACGTGCCTTGTTTTTTGCTTTACCCAATACCCTGCCCCCGGCGGGGCTTTTCACCGCCGCCCACGGCTTGCTGCTGCTTTTAACTGTTCTTTCGCTGGTGCTGGGACTTCGACTCACCCGGCATTTCGGGGAGCAGCGGCTTCGCCGCGTATTTCTGATGCTGACCGTACTGCTGCTGTTGCTGGAAACGGGAAAAATTCTGTTTGCTCTCTTGCGTGTCGGCACCCGCAACCCCAACGAATTCGTGCCGCTGTATTTTTGCAGCATTACGCTGGCGGCAGGGCTCTTCAGTGGCGCGGGCCGGGGAAGGCTCCGTCTTTGCGGCGATATTTTTCTCGCCACCGGCGGCCTTGTGGGAGGCATCGTGTTTCTGCTGATTCCTGCCACCTCTCTGCCTCACTACCCCGCGTGGCATTTTCTCTCGCTCTACAGCTTTCTCCTCCACGGGGCAATGGTATATATGGGACTTTCCCTGCATCTGAACGGGCTTTACCGCATCCGGCGGGAGGATCTTGCCCTTGCGGCGCTCCCCATTTCCCTCACCGCCGCGGCGGCACTGCTCTTCAATCGCATTTACGATCTTGTCACCGGCACAGAGATCGCCAATCTGATGTTTCTCTCGAGGGATTTCCCCGGCACACCCATCTCGCTTTTGTATCGGCTGCCCCGCCCGCTGTTCACCCTTTTGATGTGGGTGATCCAGGCCCTTGGCCCCTTTTTGCTGGTGCTGCTCGTCACCCGTCTTGTGGGTGGCAGGCGTGCTGCCCAAGTTCCTGAAAACGGAGGAGAAAAACGTGTTTTTTGATCTTTTAAGGGATTTTTTGCTCCACGGCCATAAGCTCACCGCGGTGGAGCGCTTCGGCTTTGGCTTCAGCCTCGGCGTGGGGATTTTATTGGCCGTGCTGTACGCCTATCAGTTCGTGTATATTTTTGTATCGCTCATCAAGCGTCCCCGCACCTACCCGCCTACCGGCCAGACTCGGCGCTACGCAGTGCTGATCGCCGCCCGCAACGAGGAAGCAGTGCTGCCGGAGCTGTTGAAGAGTCTTGCCGCTCAAACCTACCCAAGCAAGCACCTTCGGGTCTTTGTGGTGGCGGATCACTGTACCGACAGCACTGCCGCCGTGGCACGGCAGCATGGCGCCACGGTACTGGAGCGAGAAGGCGACGGCCCTCGGGGCAAGGGGCATGCCCTGCAGTTCCTGCTCTCCTACATTGAGCGGACCGAAGGCTTTCGTGCCTATGATGCCTACCTTTTTTTTGACGCGGATAACCTCCTGCGCCCACAGTTCATTGCGGAAATGGATAAGGCAAGCGCTGCGGGTGAGCGCATCCTCACCTGCTACCGCAACTCCAAAAACTACGGTGCCAACTGGATCAGCGCCGGCTACGGGCTGTGGTTTTTGCGGGAATCCCGTCACCTCAACAACCCCCGCGCGCTGCTGGGGGCAAGTGCCGCCATTTCCGGCACGGGGTTTCTGGTGGATGCGGAGATCATTGAAAAAAACGGCGGTTGGGCACATTTCCTGCTGACAGAGGACATCGAATTTACCGTGGACAGCGTGCTGCAAGGAGAGCGTGTGGGCTACTGTCACGCGGCTGAGCTTTTCGATGAGCAGCCCGAAACCTTCCGACAATCCTACTGGCAGCGAAAGCGCTGGGCCAAGGGATTTTTTCAGGTCTGCTATCACTACGGCGGCAGGCTTCTGCAGGGCGCGCTGCGCCTGCGGTGGCCCTGCATTGATCTTTTGCTCAGCATCCTCCCCGCCTTTTTGCTTTCCCTCATTCAGCTGATCACCCTTACCGGGCTTTTCGTAGCGCATTTTATCCTCTACGGGTGGTTTTCAGCCCCCCTTTTCGGGTGTGTTGCTTCCTTTTTTACCTTTGCCTATGCACTGCTGTTGGTGGTGGGAACCATAACGCTGGTCACGGAATGGCGCAGCATTCATTGCAAAAAATGGCGCGCCGTGGGGTATCTTTTCTCCTTTCCCATCTTTATGATGACCTATATTCCCATTTCTCTTGCGGCGCTGTTCAGCCACGTGGAGTGGCGTCCCATCGAGCACAAGCACGCCACCACCGTGACCGAGATCGAGCGCCAAGGCGGCGACAAAAAACGAAAAAAATAGAAAAGCCCCTGAACGGGGCGAGAAAAACAGCAAAACGCCCGACAGAAAAATCTGTCGGGCGTTTTGACTTTAAGTGAAATGATCAGTCTGCCTCGTAGAAGGTCTTGGGGGAATCAATGAGGCGCTTCAGGGAGGAGAAGCACATTCTCTGGTCAAAGTACGTGCCGATCTCATATTCCAGACGACCGAAGCTATCCTGCAGCTGATAGAAGCGGGCAACCGCCTCAGGGTCTGCCCCCATGGCCTTCAGCACCCAGGCCTCAGCAAGGCCGGCGCAGAATTCCATGTGATACTTCAGCAGGCGCATGGCCACCGTGCGAGCGCGGTAGGAGCTGACGCGATGCTCGGCAAACAGGGGCTGGTACTTGGCAATGATATCCTTCACCCCACGCAGCTGCTTGGCGCGCTTGGGGTTAAAGTAGCCCTTGCGCTCGCGGTCGTTGCTCATGATGTACTCCATGCTGAAGGCATCGGAGATTTCGGTGAGATAATTCCGCACGTCGTCGGCAATTTCGCCGTAAGCGCTCTCAAAATAATCCTTCACCAATGCCTCAAAGCTCACGTTGGTGTCAAAGAGCGTCTCGGCATATACGTAGAACAGAAATCCGTTGGGGAAGTAGCTGCGCTGGCTGCCATCTTCAATAAGGCCATCAAAGCCGTTGGCGCGGTAGCCACGAATGTCGTCGTAGATCATCTTGGCAAAGGTGAGTACGCCGGGGTCACGGTACTGATGCAGCCAGAAATGATACTCGTACACCATAGAGGGGCACTCGCCGGCCGCACGCCAAGCCTTGGCGTGACGAATGTATTCCTCCACCGTCAGGGGGAAGGTCTCGGGCTTATTGAGCTGATAGGGGGGCAGAGGTCTTTCCTCTACCAGCATGGGCACGGGAATGGTGTAAACACGGGTAATGGCCGCCAGCATGAAGGAGAAGCGCTTGGTGTTATGCAGCTTCTCTACCGTGGGTGCCCAGGTGGTATCGGTGTAGCAGATAAACACGATGCGGGTGGCAAGTCCCTTTTCGGTGAGACACTCGTCGATCTCGTTGAGGAGCATCACGTACCAATCGGAGGGAATCTTCTTGCGGCACTCGTCGCATTCGCAATGGTTGCGGGTGGCATCTGCCAGCCACACGTGAATGTAATCCGCATTTTGATGGGTTTCAGCGTAATTGGCAATATACTTCGCCACAATGGTGCGCGCCTTGGGGCTGGACATACAGAACTGAGTGTTCAGCGCCACTCCCTCATGGAGCTCACGCTTGCCGTTGACCAACGCCAAAAGCTCGCGGGACTCCTCGGGCACGGGGTTGTCAAACTCCTTCACCCAGCCGTTGGTAGAGGAAATGCCAAAGGGCTCTGCCGTCCAGCCGTGACCCATATCGTGGAACTGCAGACTGCGCTTGGCCAGCTCTGCCTCGCACTGACGCTTCCACTGCTTGACGGTGTCGGCGGTAACGGGCTCGGGATCACGGTTGGCGGTGTTATGCTGCGCGTTGTAATAATAATCGTAATAAACCTTGGGGTTATCGAACTCGATCATAAACACGTTCATGCCGATCTTGGGCTGGAAGTCGATGACCTCCATCATGTTGGGCTGATACTCCGCGCCCTCGTTGCACTGACCGCGATAGCGGCAATCCGCCATCTTGTGATACTTAACGGGTACGATATCCTTCAAGGGGATCAGCTCGCCGTCAACACCGGGGAACAGCCAGCGACAGCCGTTCTCGCGGAAAAAGCGATAGACCGAAAGCAACACCGAACGGTGGTTACTGCCGGCGATGATGCCGCCCTGCTCATCGGTATCGATGTGCAGAATATCGTCAAGGAACAGATCCTCGGCCTCGGAGGTATCCAGACCGAAATCAGACATCAGACCGAGGCGGAAGCCGTCGGTGGCATCGGGCTTGTACTCTACGGAAATGCCGCCGCATTCGGGCATCATCATCCAGAGATACTTGCGCAGCTCCTCGGCCGCAAAATCCACAGTGGGATGGGAAATCACCTTGTATATACGAAACATATTTTTCTCCTTTGCTTTTTACAGTATGTATTACAGCTCCTTCAGCATCTCCAGCGTACCCTTGACAATGGCATCGCAAGCACCGAAGCCAGTGGTGCCGGAGCTGAAGCGACCCTCATAGGAGCCGTTTTCGCGGACGCGATCGGGAATGACGTAGCCGTGAGAGCCGTTGGTCAACTCGGAAATCACGGTATGCTCAAAGGGAGAGCCCTCCTTGACCAAAAGTCCCAGCTCGGTGTAGATCTCGCCGGGCATAGCGGCGATAACCCAGGGGCCGACCTTGACCACCTGCACCACAAACTCCTCGGTTTCGGGCACGTTCTGGCTACGCTCCATAAAGGCCTTTGCCGTACCGTACTCCCAGCTCTTCAAGTACTCGTTTTCTGCTCGCTTCAGCGTATCCTCCGCCCACTTGCGTTCTCTGTCGGAAATCTGACGGCGGTTGACGGTGATACCGCGGGCAAAGGCCTTGACCTCGCCCTCGGCCGTGCCGGCAGGCAGGGTATCCAGCAGCTTGGAAACCGTATCGGCAAGGCCGTTGCCGATGACCTCGGGGGGATTGGCGGAGGGATCGCGGTGGCCGCCGTTGATATCGGTCTTGAAACCGAAATCGCGGTCGTTGACGTCACCGCAGGCACCGTTGAAGAACAGCACCTTCACGTCCTCGCCGTACCTTTCCTGCAGAGCCTTGCGCATAAAGCCGGGCCACTCGGGGCTGAACTTCATGCGATCCTTGCCCCAGTGCGTGTCGGGGTGGTTGGCGTAGTTCACCATGATGGCGGAAAGCTTGCCCTCGCGCTCCACCTTCATCACATTGACGCGATAATCGGGAGTGGCACAGGTGTGATCGAGGTCGTCACGGGTGTAGCCGGGGTTGCACTTGACAGTGCCGTCCTTCAGCACCCAGTCGCGGCAGAAGCTGAAGCGCCGCTCCTCGGTGATACCGGCGGAAAGGGTAGCCTCCCTGCGGTTAGCAAGAGCCTCCACGGCGGATTGTGCGATGCGCTTGGCCACCACGGCAGCGATCTCGGGCTCGCCGGGGCATTTCCAGCAATTATCGGGGGAGGAGCAGCTCATATGCGTGTGGGTGGCGGCCAGGGTGATATGGTCTACCGGCACGCCGGTAGCTTCAGAGGTCATTTTACGGATGGTATCGGCATAATGGGTGGGAAACTGCATGTAGTCGGCGGAAATGAGGATCACGGTGTCCTCGCCCTCGCCAAAGGCGCCGGCATTGGCGCAAAGGGGCAAATGTGCGCTAAAGGCGTAATAGCCGTCAAATTCTCCGGGCATATAGCCGTAGGGAGGGGTGAAATCGACCTGTGCAAATCCTGCTTTCATCAGCAAACACTCCTTTTTGGAATTTTTAAATATTTTTTGGAATTTTCGGTCAGAACGCAAAATCACCGATCACAGTGTGGTTGTCCACCTCATACAGGGACTTCAGCATCTGCACGGCGCCCTCCACCAGCATATCGGGGGTCTCGGGGCCCGCAAAGGCAATGTTGCTGTAGGTGCCCTCATAGCAGCCGGAGCGCTGAATGATCTCAGGGGTGATATAGCCCTTATGGCCGCCCACCAGCTCTGCCACCACGGTGTTGGGGAAGGGCGAAAGCGCCTTGATCTTCAATCCTACGTCGGAATAGACCTCGCCGGGCAGACCCACCAGCACAATGGGCCCGAGCTGCATCACCTGGATGTCCAGATCTACGGTCTTTTCAAGCTTCGATTCATCGCAGAGATAGAGCTCGGCCAGGATATCCCGGCGCAGATCCTGCTTTTCACCTGCGGCAAGGCGTGCCTCGCGGGTAGCCTGCCACTCCTTGGCCCAAGCCTTGTTCTTTTCCGTGGCAAGGCGGCGAGAGGTCATATAGGGCCTGATGCGGCTCTGGATATGCACGTCCTTTGCCTCGGTGAGAATGGCGGGGGTGATGCCCTCTACCGTTTCGGCAAGGCCGTTACCGATCTCCTCCGCAGGAAGCACGCCCTCTCTGCAATGGCCGGTGAGGTGGCTGCCGGTAGCAAAATCGTAATGGTTCACGTTGCCGCAGCAGCCGTTGAGGAACAGCACCGCAACGTCGCCATATTCACGGCGCAGCGCCAGGCGCATAAAGCCCGCATAATCGGCGGAAAAGGCATCGCGGCGATTGTTGGTATCCAGATGGTTGGCGTAATTGACCACAAAGCAAAGGGGTTCGCCCGCCTCGTTATCGAAGCGGATCACGTTGACGGTATGATCCACCGCCGCATAGGGGCGCACCAGCTTTTCGGGATTCTTCATGCTGGGGTTGAATTTGATGGTGCCGTCGGTGGTGAACCAGTCGCGGCAGAAGTTAAAGCGCGCGTCAAAGCCTGTGCCGACACCCATTCTGCAAGCGGAGCGACGCTCCCATGCGGTGACGGCAGCCTCAAAGGCGGCATCCTGCACCTTGGCAGCCATTTCCGCGTCAGCGGGAGTGCCCCAGCAATCCACGTCCGTGCCGCAGCCCGTGTGGGTATGGGTAGCGGCAATGAAAATATGCTCTCCGGAAATACCGATCCGTTCCGATACCCGACGGCGCAAGCCATCCGTAAAATTCTGCGAAACGAACAAAATATCCAGCGAGATCAGCACGGCATTGCCCGTACTGCTTTCAATCGCCGCCGCGTGCGCCATGATCGGCGTGCGCGCGCCCTTGGCGTAATGTCTTTCGATCTGTCCGGGCATCCAGCCCTCGTCGGGGGTATAGTCTACCTCCATAAATCCTGCCTTCAGCATTCGTTTTCTCCTTTTTTCAAGTGAGATTGTCCGTCACACCCCTCCGGGCACATAGCAACAATCCTCTTCCTACATTTTAATAAAAAATAAATCCGGTGTCAAGCCCTCCCCTCCACGAAACACAAATCCATACAAAAAAAACATTTTTTTATACCCTGCGCCGCTTTGGCACTCGCCGCTTGAAAAAAATCCAAAAATTTGTCAAATATACTTGACATCTCAAAAGAAACATGCTATAATTATGTCAAATATAATTGACAGGGGGCCATATGGAAAATAACCGCATGCGTGACGCGCGCACAAAGCTGCATCTATCACAGGGAGAGCTGGCACGGCAGATCGGGGTCTCGCGGCAGACCATCAATATGATCGAAAACGGCGGCTACAATCCCACCATCGAGCTCTGCATCCGC
The DNA here is from genome assembly GCA_015064005.1 of Oscillospiraceae bacterium. GTDB lineage: Bacteria > Bacillota > Clostridia > Oscillospirales > CAG-272 > Firm-07. The sequence goes on along the minus strand of SVTA01000004.1, from coordinate 30,711 downwards.
ATTTGTCGGGCGCTGGGGCTAACGCTGAACGATCTTTTCTGGGAGGTGTCATAATGTTTTACGATGAACGCATTGAATTTGAACGGGGCAGAATCGCCCGCAACGGCATTCTGTTGGCCACTCTCTGGGCGCTACTGTGCGGTGCGCTGCGATGGGTGAACGTATTTCTCAACATAGAGGGCACCCGCGCCTTCCCCAAATCCCACTATTATCTGCCCGTATATTTTGAAGCCACCGTCCTCCTCCTCGGCATCGCTTGTCTTGTCGCAGGAGCGCTCTGCGGGCGTGGTACACAGCAGGATGAACGTACGGCAGCGACCCGCGCCGCCTTTTGGAGTCGGGCCGGACGCTATATGCTGTACGGTACCCTCGGTGCCTTTGCCCTGCTGTATCCACTGTCGCTTTGCGTGACTACCAATATCAACTATGCTGCCATCGATACCGCACAGGTAGCCCTGAATCTCTTTCTGCTGCTGGCCGCGTATCTGGCCTTCGCCTTTAAGGAACGGGATATTTATTTCAACTACGCCGCCCAAGAGACCCCTCACTACGGCCGTGCGGTGCTGAAAAGCATCGGGCGCCTTGCCCTTCTTTTGCTTGGCTGCCTCGGCCTTTCATTCTGTGGTGCGGCGCTGGGCGAGGTGCTGCTCCATTCCTCCCGCACGCCAAGGATTCTTCTCCTCTGCCTGCTGCTCTGGAGCCTGATCCTGCTGATGACGGCCGCCACCTACGCCATCTTCTCGGCATTGGAGCGGCTCTCGTACCTGAAAAGGCACGTGCTTTCCGGGGCAACCTTTATAGCGCTCCTGCTGGTGATCCTGCTGCGTGCCGCTTATACGACGGCGGAGGCATTACTGGCAAATAGCGGCGCTACGATGACAGATCAGCTGATCGCACTCAATTACTTTGCGTGGCTCCCTCTTGCCGCCGGCTTTTGGTTCGTGCTTTTCTTGATTTATTTCTACCATGAATATCGGGAAAGCGGCAGAGATCGCCCCGCTCGCGTGGGCTACCTGCTGATCCTCGGCGCCGAGGTGCTGGGCGGTACTCTGGATTTTCTGCTTTCGGCCCTTCAGATGATCTACCTCCCCCGCCTTGCCTTCGAGCATGATCTGGCGCTTCTGTTTGGCGAGATCAACCTTTGGCTTCAGGGCCTCACGTATCTCGTTTTCCTTGCGGGCTTCCTGCTACTGATCGTGGGGCCCGTGCGCCGCGACCTTACCGGGAGGGGGCATCTTGCCGTGGCGGGGCTGCTTTCTGCCGTGGCCCTCGGCGTGGAGATCTTCCTCTACACGCAAATCGACGCCGTCACGCTTTTGCTCGTTTCCGGCGCTCTTACTCTGCTTCGCTATCTGTATTTGTTAATTTTTTTAAAACACGCGGCGAAGAAACTTGACTATTCCAAAGGGGTATGCTAAACTAAAAATTGGATATAATCCACAACATGCCCCTCGGGAGGTCCGTATGAAGCCTTTTTTTACAAAAATCACCGTTGCTGTCCTTTTGCTGGCGCTGATGCTCCCCACCCTTTCCTCCTGCGCGATCAAGAATCTTTTTTTCTCCTTCCGTTCTCCGGAGGACAAGGCAGCGCACATTTTTTCCATGGATATCAATAGCCACGAGTTCGTAGACTCCTACCGGCTGCTGACCGAAACAACCATCCACGGCAAAAGCGACGGCCGCCGCTGGCAGCAAAGCGTTGCTGAGGAAACAACGGCCGCAGGCCTCAGCAGCACCGGCGCCCTGACCTATCAGCGCAGGACCGCCACCACCCACACCTATGCCAACTCCTTCCTGGGGTCGACCACCACTGTGCAGGAAAACGGCTTTGCCGACGGCAAGATGTACAGCAACCAGATCGCCGCCAACGGCGAAACCGTATCGATCTTCTCTCTCCTCACCACGGCAGAATACCGCACGCATCTCGCGGGGCAAGGCTATGGGCTGCTGTTCCGCATTCTGCAGGAGACTGCCGACACCGTGACCTGTGAGAAGAACGACCTCGGCGAGTGGACCGTCACGATGACAGATTTCTCCTCCTCCGGTCTTGACCGCCTGGCGATTTACTTCGGCACCTCCCGCGCGAATTTTGCCGATACCGTTCAGAACGCCACCTTCACCTATCGCGTCACCGAAGACTTTGTGCCTGTGGAGATGTCCTTTGACACCACCTTTGCGCGCACCGTCAACGAAATCGTTTCCAAGCTGACCTACACCGCCCGCTATGAGGACATCAACAGCACCACCGCCGCAGCGCCGGACTTTTCCGCATACAAGGAGGTCAAGGATCTGCGTCTTGCCGAGGAGGCCGCAGCCATCTTCCGCGAGGTGGAATGCTCCAACGGTATTTCCTTTGATAAATCCGAAAAATATTACCTCAAACCCGATACCGAAAGCGGTAAAAAGGTGCTGCAGGAAAGCTACGATTACGAGATCCGCCAGCTGGAAAGCGAAGGCGACTACGCCTTTGAGGGCAGCATCGTGGATCGGGACGGCGCCAAAATGGGCTACAAGTACGAAGGCGGCAAGCTGACCGTGGAGGAGAAGGACTCGCCCAATCCCGCCAAGGCAATTTCCAGCGCCGCGGCGCGGGATAAGGTCTACGCCTGGTTTGACACCACCTTCTTCAACCATTGCAATCTGACCACCTCCGAGGAGGTCAACCGCGCCAGCCGCTTCAAATTCAAATCCGTGGACATCAACTCCTTTGCCGATCGGCTGGAGGCCGTTGGCTCCGGCGTGAACCGCGTGCGCCGCACCTCCTCCATGCTGGACGTGGAGATAAAGGACGGCAAGCTGGTATCCTACTCTTATATGGCCTCCATCTGGATCTATCGGGGCGGTAGCGCATATGTGTATTACTATGAGGTTACGGTGGATAACATCACGTACTCCTGATAACAATCGCAAATTGTTCCAAATTCATAAATCAATATTTCCAAATTTGTAAATTATATTTCCAAAAACGCCCGTTCGGGGTAAAAAAAGAGCAGGATTTGTGTAAATCCTGCTCTTTTTTATGTTTTGTTATCTGACGGCGATACACTCGATCTCCAGCTTGCAGCCCTTGGGAATAGCCGCAACCTGCACACAGCTCCGGGCGGGGAACGGCGCCTTGAAGAAGCTCTCGTAGATCTTGTTTACCACGGCAAAATCCGCAAGGTCGGAGAGGAACACCACGGTCTTGACCACGTTTTCCATACCGAGACCGGCGGCGGCCAGCACGTTTTTCAGATTGGTGAGAGACTGCACGGCCTGCGCCTCCACATCCTCGGGAATGGCGCCGGTTTCGGGATTCACGGGAATCTGACCGGAAACGAATACCATATTGCCGAGATCGAGACCCTGAGAATAGGGGCCGATAGCGGCGGGGGCCTTATCGGTTGCAATTTGCTTGATCATCATAGTTCTCCTTTCGGGCTTAAGAAACGATCTTGAAGCCGGCGTCGGTGAGCGCCTTGCGGATCTCCTCGATCTGCTTGAAATCACGGGTTTCCATACCGATTTTGAGGAAGCAGCTCGCCACCGCCATATTGGCATCGGAACGCTCGTGATGTACACTGACCACATTGCCGCCGCAGCGGGAAATGATGCTACTGACGCCGAGCAGCTGACCGGGCTTATCCTCCAGCGCGATCTGCAAGGTGGCGTTGCGTCCGGTGGTAACAAGACCTCTGGTGACCACACGGGAGAGGATATTCACGTCAATGTTGCCGCCGGAAACCACGGCCACCACCTTTTTGCCGGCAACGGGCAGCTTGCCGAACATAATGGCGGCAACGCCCACGGCGCCGGCACCCTCGGCCACCAGCTTTTGCTTTTCCATCAGGGTCAGGATCGCCGTAGCGATCTCGTCCTCGCTGACGGTGACAATATCGTCCACGTAGTCCTTGATGATGGCAAAGGTGTTGTCACCGGGGTGCTTTACGGCAATACCGTCGGCAAAGGTAGAAACGCTGTCAAGGGTCACCACGCGACCTGCCGCACGGCTCTCGGCCATGGCGGGCGCACGCTCAGCCTGCACGCCGTACACCTTGATGTTTGGATTCAGATGCTTGATGGCGTAGGCCACGCCGGAGATCAGACCGCCGCCGCCAATGGGAACCACTACGGCGTCTGCGTCAGACAGCTGATCAAGAATTTCAAGACCAATGGTACCCTGTCCCGCAATCACATCCTCGTCGTCGAAGGGATGAATGAGGGTGGCTCCGGTCTCATCACAGAGCTGCAGCGCCTTGGCATAGGCATCGTCGTAGGCGCCGGGGACAAGACAAGCCTCGGCACCGAAGGCCTTGGTGGCCTCCACCTTGCTGATGGGGGCACCGTCGGGCATACAGATCACGCTCTTGATGCCCATTTTCTTGGCAGCCAGTGCCACACCCTGCGCGTGGTTGCCTGCGCTGCAAGCGATGATACCCTTGGATTTCTCCTCATCGGAGAGCTGGCTGATTTTATAATACGCACCGCGCACCTTAAAGCTGCCCGTGACCTGCAGGTTCTCGGTTTTGAGATAGAGCTTGCAGTCGGGGCACATATTCTGGGCGCGGATGAGATCGGTTTTTCTGGCCACGTCCTTGAGGGTGAAGGCGGCTTGATAGATCTTATCGAGAGTCAGCACCGTTATACCTCCACGCGCCAATCGAAGGGATCGGCCAGCTTGCCGGTCTGGATGCCGGTGATGGTATCGTACAGCTTCTGGCTGACGGGGCCGATGCCACCGTCGCCGATGGTCATGACCTCATCCTTATAGCGGAGCTTGCCCACGGGAGAGATGACGGCGGCAGTACCCGTACCGAAAACCTCCTCCAGCTTGCCGTTCTTTTGCGCCTCCAGCAGCTCGTCTACGGAAATGCGGCGCTCCTCGCAGGGAATGTCCCAAGACTTCAGGAGGGTCAGCACGGAATCACGGGTGACGCCGGGCAGAATGCTGCCGTTGAGCATAGGGGTAACCACCTTACCGTCGATCTTAAAGAAGATGTTCATGGCACCCACCTCTTCGATATAGCGACGCTCTACGCCGTCCAGCCACAGCACCTGAGAGAAGCCGCCGTCGTGAGCCTTCACCTGCGCGGCAAGGCTTGCCACGTAGTTGCCGCCGGTCTTGGTGAAGCCGATGCCACCCTTTACGGCGCGGACGTAGTCATCCTCGATCCAGATGCCAACGGGGGCAAGACCCTCGCTGTAATACGCGCCACTGGGAGAAAGAATGACCATGTAAAGATAGGTTTTGGAGGGTGCCACGCCAAGGAAGGCATCGGTTGCAATAATAAAGGGGCGGATATAGAGGGAGGTGCCGGGCTCGGTGGGGATCCAGTCCTTATCCACCTCAACCACGGCCTTTACGCCCTCAACAAAGATGTCCTCCGGCAGCTCCGGAATGCAAAGACGCTGGTTGGAGCGATTGGCGCGCTCGGCGTTTTTGAAGGGTCGGAAAAGGTATGTCTCGCCGTTCTCACCGCGATAGGCCTTCATGCCCTCAAACATCTCCTGACCGTAGTGGAACACCACGCAGGCGGGAGAAAGAGAAATATCCTGAAAGGGTACCACGCGAGGGTCGTGCCAGCCGATCCCCTCGGTGTAATTCATCATAAACATATGATCGGTAAAGATCTTACCGAAGCCAAGGGGGCCTTGGGGCTTCTCCTTGGGCGTTGCGGTTTTGGTTACTTTAACGTTCAGCATTTCTTTCAAATCCTTTCCATGATCTTTTCTGTCATGGCGGTGCAGGTGAGCGGTTCCATAGCGGGATCGGTCAGAATGTCCGCCGTGCGGTAGCCATCCTCAATCACACCGGCAACGGCATTCTCGATGGCATCTGCCTCAGCGGGCAGGTCAAGGGAATACCGCAGCATCATCGCGGCAGAAAGAATGGTGGCAATGGGGTTTGCTTTGTTTTGCCCCGCAATATCGGGGGCAGAGCCGTGAATGGGCTCGTAAAGTCCGCATTTGGTAGCGCCCAGAGAAGCGGAAGCCAGCAAACCGATAGAACCGGTGATCTGGGAGGCCTCGTCGGAGAGAATATCACCGAACATATTGGAGGTCACCACCACGTCAAAGCGGGAGGGATCGCGAATGAGCTGCATAGCGGCGTTGTCCACCAGCATATCAGAAACCTCCACGTCGGGATACTCAGCGGCAATGCGGTGCACGGTCTCACGCCAGAGGCGAGAGGTCTCCAAGACGTTGGCCTTGTCGATGCTGACCACGTTTTTGCGGCGTTTCTGCGCCGTCTCAAAGGCGACGCGGGCGATGCGCTCCACCTCCATGACGCTGTAGGCCTCGGTATCGTAAGCCTCGGGGCCGTATTTGCCCTCGCGGCGACCGCGGTCGCCAAAGTAGATACCGCCGGTCAACTCACGGACGATCACCAGATCAAAGCCGCGGTCGATGATATCGGGGCGCAGGGCGCAAGCGGATTTCAGCGCAGGGAAAATGCGGGCGGGGCGCAGATTGGTATAAAGACCAAGGGCAGCACGCAGTCCAAGCAGAGCCTTTTCGGGGCGGATATTGCCGGGGAGCGTGTCCCACTTGGGACCGCCCACGGCACCCAGCAATACGCTGTCACTGTTTTTACAGCCCTCCACAGTCTCCTCGGGCAGGGGCTTGCCGCAAGCATCAATGGCGCAGCCACCGGCAAGATAAGATGTAAAGTTGAAGGTGTGACCGTATTTTTCGCCCACCTTTTCAAGGACGCGGACGGCACTCTCCACGATTTCGGGACCGATGCCGTCTCCCTTTACCAGCGCAATATTGTAGGTCATTTCAGCGTACCCTCCTGCTTTTTCACGAGATAGGGCAGCAAACCGCCGTTTTCAATAATACGGTTGATGAAGGCGGGGAAGGGTGTGGCGTGGAAGACCTCGCCGGTGGTCACGTTGGTAATCACACCGCTTTCGGCATCCACGGTAACGGTGTCGCCCTTCTTGATGCGCTTTGCCGCCTCGGGGCACTCCAGAATGGGAAAGCCGATGTTGATGGCGTTGCGGTAAAAGATGCGGGCAAAGCTGGCGGCAATCACACAGGAAATGCCGCTGGCGCGGATGGCAATGGGCGCGTGCTCGCGGGAGGAGCCGCAGCCGAAGTTCTCGCCGCCCACCATAATGTCACCGGGCGTAACCTCTTTTACAAAGTTAATGTCAATATCCTCCATGCAGTGCTTGGCCAGCTCTTCTGCGGAGGGAGCGTTCAGATAACGGGCGGGAATGATCACGTCGGTATCCACGTTATCGCCGTATTGAAATGCTTTTCCTTGATACATCGTTATACCTCCTCAAGCTCGCAGGGGCAAGCAACGGCGCCCTTCACTGCGGAAGCGGCTGCAACGGCGGGAGAGGCGAGAATGACCTCGCTCTTCACATGACCCATACGACCTACGAAATTACGGTTGGTGGTGGCAACGGCGCGCTCGCCTGCGGCCATACAACCCATATGTCCGCCAAGGCAGGGACCGCAGGTGGGGGTGGAAAGTGCACAGCCGGCCTCAATGAAGATTTCGGCAAGCCCCTCCTTCACGCACTGCATATAGACCTCCTGGGTGGCGGGAATGACGATGCAACGCACGCCCTTGGCGACCTTTCTGCCGCGCAGAATGCCGGCAGCGATCCGCATATCGGAAATGCGTCCGTTGGTGCAGGAGCCGATCACCACCTGATCGATGGCAAGACCGCTGACCTCATCCACCGTCTTGGTGTTGGAGGGCAGATGGGGCAGAGAAACCGTGGGCTTCAGGGTGTTCAGGTCAATGACAACCTCCTGCTCGTAAACCGCGTCGGCATCGGCCTCATAAATCTTGATCTCACGGGTAAAGCGTCCCTTTACGTAATCAAGGGTCTTGTCGTCCACGGGGAAGATGCCGTTCTTGGCACCCGCCTCGATCGCCATGTTGGCAATGGTAAAACGGTCGTCCATGGAAAGCTCCGCCACGCCCTCACCCACAAATTCGAGGGATTTATACAGCGCACCGTCAACGCCAATGAGGCCGATGAGATGCAGGATCACATCCTTGCCGCTGACATGGGGGCGGAATTTGCCCGTCAGCGTCACCTTGATGGCGGAGGGAACCTTAAACCAGTTCTCGCCGGTGGCCATGCCGGCGGCCATATCGGTGGAACCGACACCGGTGGAAAAGGCACCCAACGCACCGTAGGTGCAGGTGTGGGAATCCGCGCCGATGATCATATCGCCGGGGCCCACAATGCCCTTTTCGGGCAGGAGTGCGTGCTCAATGCCCACGTTGCCCACGTCATAGAAGTGGGTGATGTCAAAGCGCTTGGCAAAATTTCTTGCCGTTGCGCAAAGCTCTGCGGATTTGATATCCTTGCAGGGGGTGTAGTGGTCAAGCACGATGGCGATCTTGTCCTTGTCAAACACCTTTTTGAAGCCCGCCTTGTCAAACACATCCACCGCTACGGGCGTGGTAACATCGTTGCCGAGAACGATATCCAGCTTCGCTTCGATCAGATCCCCCGCCTTTACCTCGGCAAGCCCCGCGTGGGCGGCGAGAATCTTTTGTGTCATGGTCATGCCCATCTTTTAGTCCTCCTTTGCCTTTGCCATGGCAAATTGCATCTTGTTGATGGCGTTGATGTAGGCGAGTATACTCGCCTCGATAATATCCGTGGAAAGCCCCTTGCCCGTAAAGGTGCGACCGCCTGCGGCCAGACGCACGGTAACGTCACCAAGGGTATCCTTACCCTCCGAAATGGAGTTGATGGTATAGGTTTTAAAGGTATGCGCCTCGGGGTTCACGATCTTGTCGATGGCCTTGAAGGAGGCATCGATGGGACCGTCACCGAGACTGACCTCCTCAAACAGCTCATCGCCCTTTTTGAGGCTGACAGTGCTGGTGGAGGTGGTGTAGTTACTGGTATGTACCACAAAGCGATCCAAATGATACCCCTCGTCCTCGGACATCCCCTCAAAGGTGGTCTTGTGGAGCACGATGGCCTCAATATCCTCATCGCTGATGGTCTTTTTCTTGTCGCACAGTGCCTTGAACTCCTCAAAGCAGGTGACGAGATCCTCGGGGGAAAGGTGATAGCCCAGCTCACCGAGGCGCGTTTCAAAGGCATGCTTGCCGGAGTGCTTGCCCAACACCAGATTGTTGGCCACGATACCCACCGACTCGGGGGTCAGGATCTCGTAGGTCTTTTTATTGGCAAGAACGCCGTGCTGATGGATGCCCGACTCATGCAGGAACGCATTTTTGCCCACGATGGGCTTATTGAGAGGCGCGCTTTGACCGATGATGTTGTACACGGCACGGCTGGCGCGATAAATACGGGTGGTTTCAATGCCGGTATGCAGATTGCCGAAGAGATCGGGACGGGTGTGCATAGCCATGACCACCTCCTCAAGGGCGGTGTTACCGGCACGCTCGCCGAGACCGTTGACGGTACATTCAATCTGCCGTGCGCCGCCCAGAACGCCCGCCAGAGAGTTGGCTACGGCCATACCCAGGTCGTTGTGGCAATGCACCGAGAACTCGGCCTTGCCCGCGTGGTCGGTGTTCTTCATCATGTACTCGATGAGCTCACGCATCTCATTGGGGGTGGTGTAGCCCACCGTATCGGGCAGGTTGATGACCGTGGCACCGTTGGCAATGGCCACGTTCACCACCTTGGCAAGGAACTCCCACTCACTACGGGTGGCATCCTCGGCAGAAAACTCAATATTGGAGCAGTATTGACGGGCGTGCGCCACCATGGCAGCAGTCTTGCAGAGCACCTGCTCCGGGGTCATACGGAGCTTGTACTCCATATGCAGAGGAGAGGTGGCAATAAACAGATGGATACGAGGATCGGCGGCTACCTTGACCGCCTCCCACGCGGTATCGATATCCTTGACGGTGGAACGGGCAAGAGACGCTACCGAGCAATCCTTGACGGTTTTGGCAATGGTATTGACCGACTCAAAATCACCGGGAGAGGAGATGGCAAAGCCTGCCTCGATCACATCCACCTTCATTTTCTCCAGCTGGCGGGCGACCTCGATCTTCTCCGAAAGGTTCATGCTGCATCCGGGCGATTGCTCGCCGTCGCGCAGGGTGGTATCAAATATTTTTACTCTGTCACTCATGTCAAAGCTCCTGTCAGTTGAGAATGGCGCCCTTATCGGCGGAGGAAACCAGCTTGGCGTAGCGGGCAAGATAACCGGTGGTCACCTTGGGTGCAGGGCAGACCCAAGCGGCACGGCGGGCGGCCAGCTCCTCGTCTGAAACCTTCAGCTCGATCTTGCAAGCCGTAATATCAATGGCAATGATGTCGCCTTCTTCTACCAGCGCGATATTGCCGCCTGCGGCAGCCTCGGGGCTGACATGACCGATGGAGGCGCCGCGGGTAGCACCCGAGAAGCGGCCGTCGGTGATGAGAGCCACACTCTCACCCAGCCCCATACCGCAAATGGCGGAGGTGGGATTCAGCATTTCACGCATGCCGGGACCGCCCTTCGGTCCCTCGTAGCGGATCACCACCACGTCGCCTGCCTTGATCTCGCCGGCGTAGATGGCACCGATGGCATCCTCCTCGGAATCGAACACGCGAGCAGGGCCCTCGTGCCGCATCATTTCGGGAGCAACGGCGGATTGCTTCACCACGCAGCCGTCGGGGGCAAGATTGCCCTTCAGAACGGCAATGCCGCCACTCTTGGAGTAGGGATTCTCAAGGGGACGAATGATATTTGTATCGCGGTTGGTGACCTGCGCGAGATTCTCGGCAAGGGTCTTGCCGGTCACGGTCATCACCGAGGTGTTCAGCAGATTTTGCTTGCAAAGCTCCTTCATGACTGCCGCCACGCCGCCCGCACGGTCAAGATCCTCCATAAAGGTATCACCGGCAGGGGCAAGATGACAAAGATTGGGGGTCTTGGCGCTGATGGCGTTGGACATATCCAGGCTGATCTCCACACCTGCCTCATGGGCGATCGCCGGCAGGTGCAGCATGGTATTGGTGGAACAGCCGAGCGCCATATCCACGGTCTCCGCGTTGTGGAAGGCGGCCTCGGTCATGATATCGCGGGGACGGATGTTCTTGTGGATCAGCTCCATGATCTGCATGCCTGCACGCTTTGCAAGACGAATACGAGCAGAATAGGGCGCAGGCACGGTGCCGTTGCCGGCAAGTGCCATACCGATTGCCTCGGTTAAGCAATTCATGGAGTTGGCGGTGTACATGCCCGAGCAGGAGCCGCAGCTGGGGCAGGCGTTCTCGGTGTAATCCGCTACGCCCGTCTCGTCCAGCTTTCCTGCGTGATAGGCGCCCACGGCCTCAAACATATGGGAAAGACAGGTGCGACGACCGTCCTCCAGACGACCTGCCAGCATGGGGCCGCCGGAGCAGAAAATGGTGGGAATATTCAGGCGTGCCGCTGCCATCAAAAGGCCGGGCACGTTCTTGTCGCAGTTGGGGATCATCACCAGGCCGTCAAACTGATGCGCCATCACCATCGCCTCGGTGGAGTCGGCAATCAGGTCGCGGGTCACAAGGGAGTACTTCATACCCACGTGTCCCATGGCAATGCCGTCGCAGACCGCAATGGCAGGAAACATGATGGGGGTACCGCCCGCGGCGCGCACCCCTGCCTTGACCGCCTCGGCGATCTTGTCAAGATGCATATGACCGGGCACGATCTCGTTGTGTGAGGAAACGATGCCGACAATGGGACGGGAAAGCTCCTCGTCGGTGAGACCCAGAGCATACAGAAGGCTTCTGTTGGGCGTGCGCTCTACGCCCTTTTTGATTTGATCGGAAAACATATTCTTACCTCCGTGAGGGTGCAAATTTTCTTTGGGTGAGGTACATCGGGGGATGTGCCCCATCGAAAAAGAATTTGTAAAGCAACGAGAGCTCGTCGGATTTGCGGGGAGAAGCGCCGATCTCGGGGCGTGAGGCGTACCAACGTACGTCGAGCCCCGAGAGCGGCGGTAGAAAAAGCCGAAAATGAGGAAAACCGTGAGGTTTTCTACCTTAAAAGTTCATGCGCGAACACAGCTTGGAGAAGATGTACCGCAGACCCTTGCTCACAAATCGGCTTTTTCGGTCTCGCCCAAAGACGACAGCTCCTTACTTGGATGCGCTGTCGAGGTCGGTATCGTTCTTCCACAGCATCTGCTCGCGGAGCTGCTTTCCAACGATCTCCATCTGGTGCTTAGCCAGCTGCTCGCGCTTGCTGTTGAAGAAGCAACGGCCGTTCTTGTTCTCGGCGATCCACTTGCCGGCAAAGGTGCCGTCCTGAATGTCATTGAGTACTGCCTTCATGTTGGCCTTGGTCTGCTCATAAGGCAGCACGCGAGGACCGGAAACGTACTCACCGAACTCGGCGGTATCGGAAATCGAGTAGTTCATCGCGGCAACGCCACCCTTGTTGATCAGGTCGATGATCAGCTTCATCTCATGGATGCACTCAAAGTAAGCGTTCTCGGGCTTGTAGCCGGCCTCAACCAGCGTCTCGAAGCCGCAACGCATCAGGTCTACCACACCGCCGCAAAGCACAGCCTGCTCGCCGAAGAGGTCGGTTTCGGTCTCCTCGTTCATGGTGGTCTCAAGGATACCGGCACGGGCACCGCCGATACCTGCAATATAAGCAAGCGCAATGTCGTAAGCCTTGCCGGTAGCATTCTGCTCTACGGCAACCAGGCAAGGAACGCCCTTACCGGCTACGAACTGAGAGCGCACGGTGTGACCGGGGCCCTTGGGGGCAGCCATGAACACGTCCACGCCTGCGGGGGGAACGATCTGCTTATAGCGGATGTTGAAGCCGTGTGCGAAGGCCAGAGCCTTGCCCTCGGTCAGGTAAGGAGCAATGTCCTTCTTGTACATATCGCCCTGCGCCTCGTCGTTGATGAGGATCATGATGATATCCGCCTTCTGGGTAGCCTCTGCCACGGTGTAAACAGCAAAGCCGTCCTTCTCGGCAACGGGCCAGGACTTGCCGCCCTTTCTGAGGCCGATGATCACATCACAGCCGGAATCGCGGAGGTTCAGCGCGTGGGCGTGACCCTGAGAGCCGTAGCCTACGATCGCAATGGTCTTACCTGTCAGCTTATTCAGGTCGCAATCCTTTTCATAATACATTTTTGCCATAATCGAATTCTCCTTTTTCTTTTGTTTCATCTTTTATCGTTTCTTGTCCTCTTTCAAGGGCAACAACTCCGGTTCTGACAAGCTCCAGAATTTCGTATTCACGCAGGAGCTTTTCCATTGCATCGGTTTTGGATTCGGCACCGATCACCGACAGGGTAATAGAACCCACCGCCACGTCAATGATGCTGGCGCGGAAGATATTGGCAATGCCGATGATCTCGTTGCGCACGGCACTGTCGGGAGTGCGCACCTTGTAGAGCACCAGCTCGCGGCGAATGGAGGTTTCGGGGGTGAGGAGCTTCACGGAATGGACGGGAAACAGCTTGCGCAGCTGGTTTGCAAGCAGCCGTACCTGATCCTCATCTGCCATGACCTCGATGGTAATGCGGGAGGTTTCGGGAAATTCCGTGGCACCGACGGCCAGGGACTCGATATTGAAGCCCTTGCGGGAAAACAGGCGCGAGATCTGGGAAAGCACGCCCGACTCGTTATCCACGAGGATCGCCAGGGTCTGTCTTTTCAGTTCGTTCATACTGCATCTCCTTTCAGGAAAGCATAAAGTCGGTGATGTGAGAGCCACCGCCTACCATGGGGCGCACCTTCTCATCCATATCAATGGCGCAATCGATCACGTAGCCGTGACCGCAAGCCATGGCCTCGTGGATCGCCGCCTCCAGCTCTGCCACATTGGACACGTGGGCGCCGCCGAGGCCGTAGGATTTGGCCAGCGCCACAAAGTCGGGGCCGCGGTGCTTGAGGGTGGTCTCGGAATAGCGCTTGTCGTAGATGAGGGTCTGCCACTGGCGCACCATACCGAGGGTGTTGTTGTTAAAGACAAAGGTGATGATCGGCACGTTATAATCCTGCACGGTGGCAAGCTCGTTGCAGTTCATGCGGAAGCTGCCGTCGCCGGTGATGTGGATGACAGCCTTATCGGGGTTGCCCATCTTGGCACCGATGGCGGCACCGAGGCCGAAGCCCATGGTACCGAAGCCGCCGGAGGTGAGGAGCTGACCGGGATAATCAAAGCGGAAGTGCTGAATGGCCCACATCTGATGCTGACCCACGTCGGTGGCCACCACCGTATTCTGGGGCAGGAGCTTGGCGATGGAGGTGAGGATCTGCTTGGGTGTGAGGGTCTCGCCACCCTCGTCGTACTCGGTCTCGGTCTTGAAGGAGAAGACGTACTTCTTCCACTCGCTGTGATCGGCGGGCTCCACCAGCTCGTTCAGCATGGCAAGCACGCGCTTGGCATCGCCCACAATGTGGTGGTCTGTTTTCACGTTCTTGTTGATCTCGGCGCGGTCGATATCGATCTGTACAATCTTGGCCTGCTTTGCAAAGGTCTTGGGGGCAAGCGCCACACGATCCGAGAAGCGACAGCCCACGGAGATCAGCAGGTCGCAGGCATCACAGGCCATATTGGAGGCTTGGGTGCCGTGCATGCCGATCATGCCGGTAGCAAGGGGGTTGCGGCCGCAGATACCGCCCGCACCCATCAGCGTGATGGCAACGGGAGAGTCGATCTTCTCGGCAAATTCAAGGAACTCCTTGTGCGCTCTGCCGCGCACCACGCCGCCGCCGCAAATGAGCAGGGGCTTTTCGGATTTCTTGATCATCTCGGCCAGCGTTTCGATATCCTTCACGTTGACCTCGGGCGCCTTGAAATTCTGAGAGGAGCGACGCATCATAGCGCCAAGCTTGCCTTGGGTGTAATGCTGATCCCGGGGCAACGGCTCAAACTCGCACTTGGCACCGGTGGCATCCTTCAGAATATCGATGAACACGGGGCCGGGTCTGCCGCTTTTGGCGATGGCAAAGGCGGCTCTGACGGTATCGGCCAGCTTGGTCACATCATCCACGATGTAGTTGCATTTGGTGATGGGCATGGTGATACCCGTAATATCCACCTCCTGGAAGGAGTCCTTTCCAATGAGGCCGCGGGGCACGTTGCAGGAAATGAACACCACGGGAGCAGAGTCCATATGGGCAGTGGCAATGCCGGTGGTCAGGTTGGTGGCACCGGGGCCGGAGGTGGCAAAGCATACGCCCACCTTGCCGGTGCTTCTGGCGTAGCCGTCAGCGGCGTGGGCAGCGCCCTGCTCATGGGCAGTCAGCACGTGCTTGATCTTGTCGCTGTAGCGGTACAGAGCGTCGTAAACGTTGAGAATGGTGCCGCCGGGATACCCGAAGATGGTATCCACCTCCTGCTCCAGCAGGCACTCCATCAGAATTTGCGCGCCGGTTAACTTCATTTTAATATCCTCCTTTTCAGGGAAATGAACGTTTTAAAATTGCAAAAATAATAGCCCTACGGTCTGAAAGTAAGACCGTAAGGCTTGCATAGACGAAAGACTGTTGACCCGGCCGTGTGTGGTATGATAAAATACACGACACTTATGCGGCGGGATACTCCTTTGCTTTGCAAATCAAGGCGCAACTTTCAGCACTATCCTCATTCTCGCGTACGACTCGTACGTCTAGAATTAGAATAGCGCTTAGAATGGCGATGATATTTGCACATGCAAAGGCCATTTTTCCGCACCTCAAAAAAAGATTGTAAACAGTATAGCACACTCGGTTTTGCTTGTCAATACTTTTTTGCAGATTTTTTTGCGATTTTTTGCATAAAATCAGCAAAAACTGCATGTATGCGCCGGGAGAATCAAATCCCCCGGCGCAGTTGCTTCATTATTGTATCATGAAGTGATTTTGAATGGATAAAAATACATAGGAATCACTTGCCGTACCGCATCAAGGGCTTGCTCAATGCTCTTCCAACACAAGCGCCTTAATCTTATAAAGTGGCTGCCCTTCACGGAACCAAAGACTAACGGTACGCACGACCTCCATCGGTTGGCCATCCGAACGCTTGGCAGATTGACTCTCCGCATAATCCAGTCGATGAAAAACGCTTTTGGCGTTATCACCCTCCTCGATGCCTTCCCAGTCGTAATTCAATTCCCTACTCAAAGATAACGATATGCCGTCTTGCTGATAAAGAAGCGTGGTCTCCTCCGCCGTCCCCTCGAAATTGGAAATAATGGCAGCGCAATGACCTTCCCCGATGCCTATTTTTTTGAAAGCGTCTGTCATCGTATCCTGAAAGGTAATGCCAAACGGCATTGACATCCCTATCATTTCCACTTGGGCTTCAAAGCTTTTGATGTGACGCCATTTGCCATCTCTCAACTCCGAGGAGCCGGTGCTATAGCTGAAATATATGCTCGTTACATAGCTTCCGCCACCGGGGAAATTGTCATAGCAACCGCAGCTAACCTCAATCGTTCCGCCGTGCTTGGCTTTGAGTTCTTCCGGATATTCATACGCCCCCATCCGTTCACAAAATTGATAGCTGGCAATTTCCGGCACCATATGCTCCGCGTCAAGAAAATCCGCGAAGCCCCGGAGCGACACGCCGCCGATAAGGTCGACCTTCACGGCGGGCTTGCACCCTACAAACAGCAGGGCGCACAGCAGCATTGCAAGTAAAAGTGATAACGTTCTTTTCATAGCGTCCTCCTTAAAACAAATTGAAACGATAGGGCATCTTACTCATTTTGGTGATTCTATACACAGAATACGGGATATAAATGAATCGGATGTGGTCATTTTGTTAACATTTTATAAAGAAAACCGCTCAAAACCGGACTTTTGAAAAATCCCGCCGTGCCCTTTGACAAATCGGTAAAAATGTGATATAATAGTTTAGTTAAGGATACTTTGCAACGAGAAGGAGGCGAGGATATGGTCAAAATTTGCGCGGTAGAGTCCCGGAGTCTTGCGGAAAAAGCAGGCGTGCTGCCCGGCGACGTGCTGGTTGCCATCAACGGCAATGACATTGAGGACGTGCTGGATTACCGCTTTTATCTGGCCGAAAAGGCCGTCACCCTCACCCTCCGGAGAGACGAGGCGCCCCTTTCCCTCACCATCCGCAAGGCGGAATACGACGACATCGGCCTGCAATTTGAGACCCCGCTGATGGACAAGAAGCAGCGCTGCCAAAATAAATGCATCTTCTGCTTTATCGACCAGCTTCCGAAGGGGCTGCGGGAAACCCTCTATTTCAAGGACGACGACGCCCGCCTTTCCTTCCTCCACGGCAATTATATCACCCTCACCAACCTGCGGGACAAGGATATCGACCGCATCATCAAAATGCACATTTCCCCCGTCAACGTATCGGTGCATACTACCAACCCCGCGCTGCGGTGCGATATGATGAAAAACCGCCGTGCCGGCGAGGTGCTTTCCTATCTCACCCGACTGGCGGAGGCAGGCATTCGCCTTTGCGGACAGATCGTGCTTTGCCGCGGTGTCAACGACGGCGCCGAGCTTGACCGCACAATGACCGATCTCGCCGCGCTCTCCCCTGCCCTCTCCAGCGTTTCCGTGGTGCCGGCGGGGCTGACCCGCTACCGCGAGGGGCTTTACCCCCTCACCCCCTTCACGCCGGAGGAGTGCCGCGCCGTGATCACTCAGGTGAACGCCGTGGGCGATCGTCTGGAGCAGGAAATCGGCAACCGCCTCTTTTGCTGCGCGGACGAGTTTTACCTCAAGGCGGGGCTCCCGCTGCCGGAAGAAAGCTACTACGGCGACTACGAGCAGATCGAAAACGGCGTGGGCTTGCTTCGCTCTCTGATGGCGGAATTCGCCGCGGAGCTTGACTACCTCACCGATTATCTGCCCGATCCGCCCCCGCAGCACCGCACGGTATCGATCGCCACCGGAAAGGCAGCGGCGCCCACACTCCGCCTGCTTTCCGAAATGCTCACCGCCCGCGTGCCGTGGCTTTCCGTGCAGGTATTTGAAATCGAAAACAACTTCTTCGGCCCGGAGATCACCGTGGCGGGGCTGCTGACGGGCAAGGATATGGCCGAGCAGCTGCAAGGAAAGGCGCTGGGCGACACGCTGCTCATTTCCGAAAACACCCTGCGCGCCGAGCGGGATCTGTTCCTTTGCGGTATGACGCCACAGGAGCTTTCCGCCCATCTTTCCGTCCCCATCGAAACCGTCAGAAACGACGGCGCTGCCCTGCTGGCCGCCCTCCTTGGCGTGGCCGCCCCCTACTAACGACAGAATCGAGGTGCTTCCTATGTCAAAACCCATTGTGGCCATCGTGGGCCGCCCCAATGTGGGCAAAAGCACGTTTTTTAACAAGCTCATCGGCGAGCGCCGCTCCATTGTAGAGGACACCCCCGGCGTCACCCGTGACCGCATCTACGGCGAGTGCGAGTGGTGCGGCAAAAAGCTGACCCTCATCGACACCGGCGGCATTGAGCCAAAGACCAACGACGTCATTCTCTCCCAGATGAAATTCCAGGCAGAGCTGGCCATCGAGAGCGCCGACGTCATCATCTTCCTTTGCGACATCCGCACCGGCGTCACCGCCGCCGACCGCGACGTGGCCGTCATGCTGAAAAAAAGCGGCAAGCCCATTGTGCTTGCCATCAACAAGTGCGACCGTGTGGGCGCGCTACCCTTTGAGTTTTACGAGTTCTACGAGCTGGGGCTGGATACCGACCCCATCGCTGTTTCCTCGGTTCACGGCAGCGGCACCGGCGACGTGCTGGACGCCGTGCTGGAGCTGCTCCCCGGCGAAGTGAATGACGAGGAGGAGGACGACAGCATCAAGGTGGCCGTCATTGGCAAGCCCAACGCGGGCAAATCCTCCATCATCAACCGCTTCGTGGGCAGTCAGCGCGTCATCGTTTCCGACATTGCCGGCACCACCCGCGATGCTGTAGATACCGAAATGGAGAACGAATACGGCAAATTTACCTTCATTGACACCGCCGGCATCCGCCGCCAGTCCAAGGTGAATGACGCCATTGAGAAATACAGCGTGCTCCGCGCCCACATGGCGGTGGAGCGGGCGGACGTGTGCCTCATCATGATCGATGCCGCCGAGGGCGTCACCGAGCAGGACGAGCGCATTGCCGGCATCGCCCATGAGGCGGGCAAGGCCTGCATCATTCTCGTGAACAAATGGGACACGGTGGAAAAGGACAACAGCACCGTCAACGAATACACCAAGCGCGTCTACGAGGCGCTGGGGTATATGCAGTACGCGCCGCTCCTCTTTGTCTCCGCCAAAACCGGCCAGCGCATCCCCAATATTTTCGAGCACATTCTCTACGTTTACAATCAATCCCGCATGCGCGTGTCCACCGGCATGCTCAATGACGTGCTGGGCGATGCCACCACCAAGGTGCAGCCCCCCTCCGACAAGGGTCGCCGCCTGAAGGTCTACTATATGACCCAGATCAAGGTAGCGCCCCCCACCTTCGTCATTTTCTGCAACAACGCAGAGCTGTTCCACTTCTCTTATCAGAGATATATCGAGAACTGCCTGCGGGAGACCTTTGGCTTCCGGGGCACGCCCATTAAGCTGATCATTCGCCAGAAAGGCGAGGAGGTACCCGATGCGTGATGCCGAACGAATCATAGACAAAACCAAAATCTACGTGAAGGCCGGTGACGGCGGCGACGGTGCCGTGGCCTTCCATCGCGAGAAATACGTTTCCAAGGGCGGCCCCTCCGGCGGTGACGGCGGCCACGGCGGCAACATCGTCTTCAAGGTCGATCCCGGTGCCACCACACTGCTCTTTTTCCGCGACCACCGCAAATTCGTGGCCAAAAACGGCGGCAACGGCAGCGGCGAGAAATTCCATGGCGCCACCGCCGAGGACGTGGTGATCCTGGTGCCCGCAGGCACGCTGATCCGCGATGCGGAAACGGGCAAGATCATCAAGGATATGTCCGATGACGAGCCCTTTATCTGCTGCCGCGGCGGACGCGGCGGCTGGGGCAACAAGCATTTTGCCACCCCCACCCGTCAAGTGCCTATGTTCGCCAAAAACGGCACCAAGGGTGAGGAGCGGGAGCTGATATTGGAGCTGAAGATGCTGGCCGACGTGGGCCTCATTGGCATGCCCAGCGTAGGCAAATCCTCCATTCTTTCCCGCATCAGCTCGGCGCGGCCGAAGATCGCCGCCTACCACTTCACCACCCTTTCCCCCAATCTGGGCGTGGTACGCACCGGTGGCGAAGCAGGCTTCGTTGCCGCCGATATCCCCGGTCTCATTGAGGGTGCGGCGGACGGCGCGGGACTCGGTCACGCCTTCCTGCGGCACGTGGAGCGCTGTCGGCTGCTGCTGCACGTGGTGGATATTTCCGCCTCGGAGGGACGAGATCCCAAGGAAGACATTCTCACCATCAACCACGAGCTTGCCCGCTACAGCGAGCAGCTTGCCACACGCCCCCAGATCATCGTAGCCAACAAATGTGACTCCATTGACGAGGAGCTGGTGGATATTCCCGCCTTCGAGGCCTTTGTCAGGGAAAACGGCTGGGAGCTGCTGTACGTTTCCGCCGTCACTGGTGAAAATCTCGATACGCTGGTCAAAACCGTCGCCGAGCGTCTGCGCGATCTGCCCCCGCTTACGGTATTTGAAAGCGAGGTGGCCGAGGAGGATATCGACCCCGCCGCCGTGCTGGAAACCACCGTGCGCCGGGAGAACAACACCTTCTTTGTAGAAGGCAAGTGGCTCATCGACCTGATGGGTCGCACCAACTTTGATAATTACGAGTCCCTCACCTACTTCCAGCGGGCATTGATCCGCCACGGCGTCATCAAGCTGCTGGAGGAGAAGGGCTGCGTGGACGGCCACACCGTCAACATTTACGATTTCGAATTTGAATTTATTAAATAAGGAGGATTTATTATGAATATCTGGCACGATATGGACCCCGCGCAGATCACCCCCAACGATTTTTCCTGCGTTATTGAGATCTCCAAGGACAGCCAATGCAAATATGAGCTGGACAAATACACCGGCCTCCTGCGCCTTGACCGCGTGCTGTACACCTCCACCCACTATCCCGCCAATTATGGCTTCATCCCCCGCACCTACGCCGATGACGGCGACCCCTTGGACGTGCTGGTGCTCTGCAACCGCCCCATTCAGCCCCTGACGCTGGTGCGCGTGTACCCCATCGGCGTCATGCGTATGCTGGATGACGGCCACGTGGATGACAAAATTATCGCCATTCCCTTTTCTGATCCCACCTACAACCACATCCGCTCCATTGATGAAATGCCGCCTCACATTTTTGACGAGATCATGCACTTTTTCTCGGTTTACAAGCAGCTGGAAAATAAGCAGACCGCCGTCAAGACCCTGTTTGACCGCGAGGAGGCAGAGCGCATCGTTGCCGAATGTATTGAGGCCTATCACGAGAAATTCGTGAAGGAATAAGCTGCAAAAAGAAGGGCTTCCTTTGATAAAGGAAGCCCTTCTTTTTTATTTCGTCATTTTTTCCTGCTTGACCTTGTGGTCAATCACGTGACGGGAGGCAAGCTCGCGGTGGATATCCTCAAGAGAAATACCGGCCTCGATCATCAGCACCATCAGGTGATAAACAAGATCAGAGATTTCGTAAACGGTTTCGGCCCGGTCACCGGCCTTGGCGGCGATGATGACCTCGGTGCATTCCTCGCCCACCTTTTTGAGGATCTTGTCCAGTCCCTTTTCAAACAGATAGGTGGTGTAGGAGCCCTCCTTTTTCTCGGTCTTGCGACCCTCGATGAGGCTCATCAGCCCTTCCAGGGAGAACTCGTGCCGCTCCTCGCTCTCACCAAGGGGGAAGGAAAAGCAGCTTTCGGTGCCGAGATGGCAGGCGGGGCCGTCAGGCTCCACCATCACCACCAGCGCGTCCCTGTCGCAATCTGCCGTAATGGAAACCACGTGCTGCAGATTGCCGCTGTGCTCGCCCTTCAGCCACAGCTCCTGCCGGGAGCGACTCCAGAAGCAGGTGAGCTCACGCTCCAGCGTGATGCCGAGGCTTTCCTTATTCATGTACGCAAGGGTCAGCACCTTTTTGTTGACGGCGTTCACCACAATGGCGGGAATCAGACCCTTTTCATCAAATTTCAGCTCGTTGATATCAAAAGTAGGCTTGATCATAATATCACTTTTTCTCCTTTGCTTTACACTTGGCGGGCAGGAATACCGGCAGCAGCCATGGCCCGCTTCAAATCGCGGATCTCTACCTCTCCAAAATGGAAGATAGAGGCGGCAAGTCCGGCATCAACTCCGGGAACGGTATGGAAAAGACGGACAAAATCCTCAATGCAGCCGGCACCGCCGGAGGCGATCACAGGCACGTTCACCACATCGCACACGGCACTCAGCATTTCCAGATCAAAGCCCCCCTTCACGCCGTCGGTATCAATGGAATTCAGCACCACCTCGCCGGCACCGTTTTCCACGCACCGCCGAATCCAGGAGATGGCCTCCATGCCGGTGTTTTCGCGCCCACCCTTGGCAAATACGCGAAAGACGCCGTCCACGCGCTTGACGTCGGCAGAGATCACCACGCACTGGCTGCCGTAGCGCTCGGCAGCGGCGGCGATCAGATCGGGATTGCGGATGGCGCCGGAATTGACGCTGACCTTGTCCGCGCCGCATTTCAGTACCCGGTCAAAATCCTCCAGCGTATTGATGCCACCTCCCACCGTCAGCGGGATAAAGATGGTCGAGGCCACCTCGCGGAGGATATCGGTAAAGAGCGCCCTGCCCTCGGCAGAGGCGGTGATATCGTAAAACACCAGCTCATCGGCGCCGTTTTCGCTATAGTAGCGAGCCAGCTCCACGGGGGAGGAAACATCCGTCAGTCCTTCAAAATTGACCCCCTTGACCACGCGCCCCGCGCGCACGTCAAGGCATGGAATAATTCGTTTTGTAATCATGTTGCTACCTCGATGGCCTCCTTCAGATTGATGGCGCCGGTATAGTATGCCTTGCCGATGATGGCGCCGTAAAGGCCGCGGGCGGCCAGCCTTTTCACGTCCTCCATGGAGGAAACGCCGCCGGAGGCTACGATCTGCAGCCGAAACCGCTCCTGCAGAGTGCGGTACAGCTCATGATTGGCGCCCTGCATGGCGCCGTCACGGGAAATATCGGTGCTGATGACGGTTTTGACGCCAAGGCTCTGGAGCTTTTCACAAAACGTGAGCGCATCCAGCTCTGCGGTTTCCAACCATCCCTTGATGGCCACCTTGCCGTCCTTGATGTCCACACCCACGGCAATGCGCTCGCCGAAGGTCTGTACCGCCTCACGGAGAAATGCCTCGTCGGTAACGGCGGCAGTGCCGAGAATGACCCGATCAACACCCGCTTCAAAATAGCGCCGTACGGTTTCCATATTGCGGATTCCGCCGCCGATTTCCGTAAAAAGCCCGGAAACGGTAGCGATTTTATGCACAATTTCCAGATTTGGGGTGGTACCGTCGCGGGCGCCCTCCAGATCCACCAGATGCACGCAGCAAGCCCCCGCCGCACGGAAATCCATTGCCACGGAAACGGGATCCTCACTGTAGACGGTCATATTCTGATAATCACCCTTGTACAGTCGGACGGCCTTGCCCTCATAAAGATCAATGGCGGGAAAGATCAGCATGCCGTCACCCCCTCACAGAAGGCGCGCAGGATCGAAAGACCCGTTTTGCCGCTTTTCTCGGGATGGAACTGACAGCCCATCACGTTCCCCTGTGCCACCGCTGCAGTGAGGGTAGCACCGTATTCGGCAGTGGCGATCACCGCCGGGGCACAGTTGGCACCGTAAAAGGAATGCACGAAATACACGCATTCTCCCTCCTCCACGTAGCGAAACAGCGGATGCTTTTGTGCACCGAAGGAGAGCGCGTTCCAGCCGATGTGAGGCACTTTCAGTCCCTCGCCGATGACATCGGCAATAGGGCGGATCTCGCCCTTGATCAGGCCAAGTCCCTCGTGCTCACCGTATTCAAAGCTTTTGTCAAACAACAGCTGCATGCCAAGGCAAATGCCCATGATGGGCTTGCCCTCCCCTGCCAGCGCCAAAAGCAGATCGGCAAGGCCGCTTTCCTGCAGCTTGCGGGCGGCATCGCCGAAGGCGCCCACGCCGGGCAAGATCACTCGATCGGCTCGCCGCAGCACCGCGGGATCGGCGGTGACCACCGCCTCCGCACCGATAGCCGCCAGCGAGCTTTGCAGAGAAAACAGATTCCCCACACCGTAATCCACGATGGCAACCATCAAAGAACCCCCTTGGTGGAAAGCACCGCACCCTCCAGCGCCTTGTTTTCGGCAAGGGCGGCGGCGAGACTGTGGGCAACGGACTTGAACGCACCCTCAATGATGTGGTGAGAATTGCTGCCGGAAAGCTGACGGATGTGCAGCGTCAGACGTGCCTCGCGGGCAAAAGCGGTAAAGAACTCCGCCACCAGCTCGGTGTCAAAGCTGCCCACCTTCTCCGTGGGGATCTGCAGGTCTCCTACAAACAGACCTCTGCCGGACAGATCCACAGCGGAAAGGATCAGCGCCTCATCCATGGGCAGCAGCATGCTGCCATAGCGGCAGAGCCCCTTCTTATCGCCGGCGGCCTCCGCCACCGCACGACCAAGGCAAATGCCGATGTCCTCGGTGGTGTGGTGATCATCCACGTGGGTGTCACCGGTGCAAAGGAGAGAAATATCAAAGCCGCCGTGACGGGTGAAAAGCGTCAGCATGTGATCCAGGAATCCGCAGCCGGTGTCGATCTTGGCGTTGCCGTGACCGTAGGCGTTGAAGACCAGCTCGATGGCGGTTTCGGCGGTTTTTCTTTGCAGTTCAATGGGTTTCATATTCATTACCTCACAATTTCTGTTAATGCAAGAAGCAGGGCGTCCATTTCGGCCTTGGTGCCGACGGTGACGCGGTTATACTCCTTGATGCGTTCCTGATTGAAGTGGCGCACGAGAATGCCGCGCTCCCGCAGCGCCAGATAGATCTCCTCACCGCTCCTTTTGGGATGGCGAATGAAAAGAAAGTTGCCAAGGGAATCCGTCATCTCAAAGCCCAGTGTTTTCAGCACCGTTTTGGCACTTTCACGGTTTTCGATGATGGCCTTGCAGTTGGCCTGCGTGTAATCCTCATCGGCCAGCACCCCAAGCCCCGCTGCCGCCGTCATACGGTTGACGTTGTAGGGATTGGTGGAATATTTGACGGTATCCAGATCCCGGATCAAGGCCGCGTTGGCGATGCCGAAGCCAAGCCTTGCCCCTGCCATGGAGCGGGATTTGGAGAAGGTGCCGGTGACCAGCAGATTCTCGTATTTGTGAATGAGGGGAATGCAGCTCTCACCGCCAAAATCCACGTAAGCCTCGTCCACCACTACAATGCGGTCAGGATTGGCCTGCAGCAGCGCCTCGATCTCCGCCGTGGAAAGCGCAAGACCCGTTGGAGCATTGGGATTGGCAAGGAATACCGTGCCCGCTGCCTTCTTATAATCTGCAAGGTCTACGGTGAAATCCTCCCGCAGGGGCAGCTCCCGGTACGGCACCCGGTTGAGAGCGGCAAACACCTTGTAAAAGCCGTAGGTAATATCCGGGAACAATGCGGGATGCTCGTCATCGCAAAAGGCCATAAAGGCAAAGTTCAGCACCTCGTCGG
Source organism: Oscillospiraceae bacterium (assembly GCA_015064005.1). Classification (GTDB taxonomy): domain Bacteria; phylum Bacillota; class Clostridia; order Oscillospirales; family CAG-272; genus Firm-07. The sequence goes on along the minus strand of SVTA01000004.1, from coordinate 5,156 downwards.
AACCATTGGTCATCAGCACCTCGTCGGGACTGACGCCATAGCGCGCCGCCATCTGCTCGACAAGAGCATGGCAGGTGGGATCGGAATACAGCTGCAGGCTCTCTGCCGCCTCAGCCGCCGCTGCGATCGCCTTCGGGGAGGGCGGAAAGGGGGATTCGTTGGTATTTAATTTGATATATTTCCTCTCCCGCGGCTGCTCGCCGGGGGTATAGGGGGTCAACGCCGAAAGACGGGCGCTCAAAAATCTGCTCATAGCATCTCCATTCTGTCAAAACGGTTTTTGCGTACCGTTTGGGGGTTAATTCTGCTTTTCAAAGCGGATGGTGGCAGAGCGGGCATGTGCCGTCAGCCCTTCCTTGGTGGCAAAGGCGGCAACGTCATCGGCCACCTGCCGCAACGCATCCTGAGTGAAATAGGTGTATTGCGTCTTCTTCACGAAATCATCCACCGAAAGGGGGCTGGCAAACCGCGCTGTACCGCCGGTGGGCAGGGTGTGATTGGGGCCGGCGAGATAATCCCCCAGCGCCTCCGGGCAATGCTTCCCCATAAAGACCGAGCCGGCGTGACGAATGCTGCCGAGATAATCAAAGGGGTTGTCCACGCAAAGCTCCAGATGCTCCGGTGCCAGCTCGTTGGCTATGTCAATGGCGGCAGCCAGCGTGTCCGCCACGATGATCTTGCCGTTGTTGTCGATGGAGGCCCGGGCGATCTCCCTGCGGGGCAGGAGCTCGATCTGCTCCTCCAGCGCCGCGCTGACGGCGGTGGCAAGCGCCATGCTGTCGGTGACCAGCACCGCCGAGGCCAGCTTGTCATGCTCCGCCTGCGAGAGCAGGTCGGCCGCCACGTGGGCGGGATTGGCCGTGCCGTCGGCCACCACTAAAATTTCGCTGGGGCCGGCGATCATATCTATGGAAACGGTGCCGAAAACCTGCTTTTTGGCCTCGGCCACAAAGGCATTGCCGGGGCCGACGATCTTATCCACGCGGGGCACGCTCTCCGTGCCGTAGGCAAGGGCTGCCACGGCCTGCGCGCCGCCTACCTTGAAGATGAGATCCACGCCCGCAACCTCTGCAGCGGCGAGGATCACGGGATTGATCCTCCCATCGGGGCCGGGGGGCGTTACCATCACCAGTGTGCCGCACCCTGCGATCTTGGCGGGGATGCTGTCCATCAGCACGGTAGAGGGATAGGCAGCAGTGCCGCCGGGAACGTATAGTCCCACTCGCTCAATGGGGGTGATGCGCTGACCCATCACCACGCCGTTCTCCTCGGTTTGGATAAAGCTCTGCCGCACCTGCTTTTCATGGAAGCGGCGAATGTTGGCAGCGGCTTTTTTCAGGATCGCCAGAAAATCCGCGTCCACGGCGGCCAGTGCCTCTGCTTTTTCCTCCTCTGTCACAAGAAGCGAGGAAAGCGCAGCCTTGTCAAACTTTGCCGTATAGGCGAGCAGCGCCTTGTCGCCCTCGGCACGGACGGTAGCGATGATCTCGCTGACAATACCCTCCACGTCCACCGTGGGCGTCACGCGGGCAAAGATCTCCGCGTTTGGCACCTCGCCGTATTTCATAATCTTGATCATATTATGCTCCTTGCATCAAAAACAAATTTAGGCGGCAAACGGTATGCGTTAATCTCCGTTCACCTGTGCGGCGATGCCTGCGGTGATCCTGTCCACCAGCTCGCCCTTGAATTTATACCCTGCCTTGTTGGCAATCAGGCGAGCGCTGATGGGTATCACCTCTGCCCGCACCTCCAGATGATTTTCCCGGAGGGTGGTGCCGGTCTCCACGATATCCACGATCACATCGGAAAGTCCGATGATGGGCGCGATCTCAATGCTGCCGGTCAGGTGGATGATGTCAATTTCCCGCCCCAGGGACTCGTAATAATTCCGTGCGATGCGGGAAAACTTGGTGGCCACCCGCAGGGTGCGGGCGGGATCGTCGCGGAACGCTTCGGGCGCTGCCACGGCCATGCGGCATTTGCCAATGCCGAGATCCAGCAGCTCGTAAACGTCAGGGGCGTATTCCAGCAAAATATCCTTGCCGGCCACGCCGATATCCGCCACGCCCCGCTCCACGTAGATCGGCACGTCCGAGGGCTTTGCCCAGAAAAAGCGCAGCCCCAGCTCCTCGTTCTCAAAAATCAGCTTGCGGTTGTTTTCCAGAATGGAGGGACAGGGAAAGCCCGCCTTCTCAAACATGGCGTAGACCTTTTCACCAAGCCGCCCCTTGGGCAGCGCCACGTTAAGCATGGATTTCATCAAGCGTTCCCTCCTCTCCGTTCAATCGGTAATACCGCCGGAACCGCAATCCCGCCGGCATTTCCCGCGCGGCCAGCGCCGTGGTGCCATCCGCCGTCAGACACTCCAGCGCAGCGGCAAGCGCGGCGGGGTCGTCCTCTGCACGGTAAAGCACCAGCGCGTCACCGTCATAGCTGCGGGGCTCAGCGGACAGCCGCTCCAGCAGATCGAGATACACGGCAAAGCCAATGGCCGAGGAAGAGCGTCCCATTTTTTGCATCAGCTTATCGTATTGGCCGCCGGAAAGCACGCCGGTGGGCACGCCCTCTACAAAGCCCTTGAATACGATGCCGTTATAGTAGCCCATATCGCCCACCACGGAAAAATCGACCCGCACGATATTCCCAAGCCCTGCCTTCGTCAACGCTGTCATCTGGCGGGAGAAGGAGGCCAGCATCTCTACCGGCACCGTACCACTCAAAAGCGCCACCAAGCGCGGCATGACTGCGTCCGGGGTCCCCTGCAGGGTACAAAGCTCGCGGAGCAGCGCGGTCTTCTGTGCCGTTACGTCCGCTGCGACGCAAAGTGCCGTCAGCTCGTGGAGATTCTTTTCGCCAATGGCGGAAAGCAGTGCGGCGCGGGTGCTTTCCGGCACCAGAAGGCTATCCAGCACAGCGGAAAGCAGCCCAAGGTGGGAAACGTCCAGCACCGCACGGTCGGAAATGGCCGCAAGGCTGCGGGCGGCAAGGGAAAGCACCTCCAGCACGCAGTAGTCGTCTACGTTGCCGATGCACTCCAGCCCCACCTGCATGATCTCCTGAAAGGCGCCGGTGCGATCGGAAATGCGATACACGTTTTCGTGATAATAGACCTTTTGCACGGCACCGGGTGCGTCCTTGCCGTTCTTGATGATGGAAAGGGTCACGTCGGGCTTCAGTGCCAGCAGACGGCCGTTGGTATCGGTAAAGGTGATCACGTGATCGGAAATGAGGAAGTCCTTGTTGCGCACGTAAAGGTCGTATTCCTCAAATTTATTCATTTTATATTGCGTGTAGCCAAAGCGGCGGTAGAGTCCCCGCAGCCGGAAGGCGGCGCTTTCGTTGCCGTAAAGCACGCTTTTGTCGTAGCTCATTTTTCGCTCTCCCCTGACTTCATTTTCTCAATAATACCGGCATAGCCGCCAGGGCCATACAGCAGGCACTTGTTCACGCGGCTGATGGTGGCGGTGCTGGCGCCGGTCAGCGCCGAGATCTCCTGATAGTTTTTCCCTTCAGAAAGCATCATTGCCACGTCCAGGCGCTGGGCGATCTCCCGCATCTCCTTGATGGTGCAGACGTCCTCAAAGAAGCGGTAGCATTCCTCAACGGTCTCAAGCTTTAAAATGGAAGTAAACAAGCGGTCAAGCGACTCGTGATGCAGGTCAAACATAACTTCTCCTCTGTCAAAATAATAATATGCATAGATTTTAGCACACTAAAGCGCTAAAGTCAAGAGGCCAACTGAAACTTTTTTGGGTTTTTTGCAACTTTTTTGCGTCACCGACCTCCAAATCGCCAGAAACGGGTCCGGAGAAGCTTCTCCGGACCCGTTTTCTTGCAGGGCGCGGGTCATTCGCCGCGCTTCGCGCCGCCGTCCCGCTCAAAATCATACTGATGCACGCTTTTAAAATACTGGGTGGGGGTCATGTTGGTCACCCGCTTGAAGGTGGCGTAAAAATAGGAGGGACTGCTGAAGCCCAGCAGATCGGAAATGCGGGAGAACAGCTCTCTCGTGCCGTTTTCCTCGCGGATAATGCGCTTGGCGGCACTGATCTTCATCTCCATAAAATAACGGTTGATGCTCTTACCCGTAGCCGCCTGAAACTTGGTGCAAAGGTGGGTCTTGCCATAGGAAAAATGGCGGCAAAGATCGCTGATGCTGATGCTTTCCGTGATATGCTCCCGCATATAGGACACCATATCCCGCACCAAGGGATCGGTATAATGATCCTGCAGGGTGATGCGGGCGGGCACCAGCTGGGGCGTTGCCTGATCTCTGCCAAGCAGCAGCAAAAGCTCCTCCATGCAAAGCCGCACCATCTGCGCCGCGCCGAAGGGTGGGTGAACGCGGGGCGTCAGGCCTCTTGCCGTGGGATCGCTCTGCGAGAGATCGAAAAGCGCACCCGCCTCCCGCAACAGGCGCTTCATCACCCCGCGCTCCTCGGCGGAAAGATGCAGCCTTTGCCGACTGATGAAAGCAAGCTCGCGGGGCTTTGTACAGAAGGAAATGACGCACACGTTGGGCAGGTCCTCACCCGCGGCCAGCAGCTGATGCTCGGTCATGGGCGGGTGAAAGAGAATATCTCCCTCCTTCAGCACGATCCGCTCCCCGTCGGAAATGCTGGTGGCCGTACCCTTGTCCACGTAATGCAGCTCCCAGAAGTCGTGGGTCTCCGGTGGATAGGAAAAATGCCTTGATAGCTCAAAATAATGCACCGTGACCAGCTTCTCCACCGTGAAAGCCGTCGGCAGCTTATAAGGTAGGTATTTCATGGCTCCAGTATAGCACACCTTCGGGGTAAATGCAATGCAAAAACGGAAAATCGTGAACGATTCTGTATTTTTTACGGTGATTTTTGTATTGATAATCTCCGCGATCCCGAGTAGAATGAAGATAACAGCGTGGCACGCCGCGCCTATTAGGAATGAAAAGGAGAACAGTATGGAAAAATGCAAGCAAATCGCAACGCAGATCCGCGTTGACGGTGTAAGAATGACCAATGCCGCTCACAGCGGTCACGTGGGCAGCATGCTCTCGATGGCCGAGATCATTGCGGTGCTCTATGAAAAGATCCTGCGGGTGGATCCCAAAAACCCCGACATGCCCGAGCGCGACCGCTTTATTCTCAGCAAGGGCCACGCCGCCGCAGGCGTGT
>SVTA01000114.1 GCA_015064005.1 Oscillospiraceae bacterium | reverse complement strand
AATATGAATATGGTTTGGCATAATTACGTAACTCTCGACCGACAGATCCTCGTAAAAATCGTTCAATTGATGGATGTATTTTTCTGCGATTTGTCCGTATTTTGTCAATTCGATTTGCGGACCGTCGAGGACGCCGGTCACAGACGGACCGTCGGGGACGCCGGTCCCTACAATACGAGAAAGAACACAGCGCCTTTCTTTCGTGCATATCGTGAGAAACACGGCTTGATTCCGATTATAGTCCGCACCTTTCAACCGAGTAGTCTTGCGATTTTTCAGTTCGTCCATTTGCATCACCCATTTCATTATATCACAAATCGGCAGAGAAAACAAGTTCTCTGCCGAAATCATGTGCTTGCATATTCTCCGTTAAGAACAACAGAGAAACCGTTTTTTTGATGCCTTAAGGCTTGGCATACTGCCGCAGGAACATCAGGTGGTCGATCTCGGAAATATGGCGGCGATACTTCCGGTAGCCAGCGCGGTCGGAGGGCTCCTCCTCGTACCCGTCAATGGGAAAGGGCTTGACCTGATCGGTGATATAAAGCAGCTTTGCTTCGCACCACCAGGTGAAGGGGCGCTGCTTGGAGGTATTTTTATCTATCATATGCATCATCACCTTCACGGCGAAGCGATACACGGCCTGCAGGCCTCGCCCGCCCATTTCCAGGAAATCTGCCTCCTCCCGATAGCCGCTTTTGAAAATATTGCGGCTATAGATGCTGTCGGATACCACCACGTCCAGGTGGTCGTGATGGAAGGCGAGATCGGCCACGTGATACAGATACCGCGGCAGCGTGATCTCACGCAGGGAGGTGCAGTCGGCAAAGCACATGGAACCGAGGGTCACCACGCTCTCCGGCAGTCGGATCCGCTCCAGATTTTCACAGCCCTCAAAGGTCCTCTCCAGCTCCACCACGCTGTCGGGCAGCACCACCTCGCGCAAGCCGCTGCAGCGATAGAAGGTGCGAATCCACTTGGAGGCATAGTTATATGCGGACGGAAAGACCACGCGCTCTACCTCACTGTGACCGGAAAACAGATAATAGTCCGAAACGTTCTTCACCGTAAAATCCTTTTCCAGCACGTTTTCGGTGCCGCCGCGCACCGTCTCCGAGATCAGATACGTGGCAGCGCACCCGTCATCGGTATCGTAGCAAAAGCGCACGTCGCCATCCTCCTCCAGATGGAACAGAATGCGGCAGGCGCGGGGCAGGCAGATCTCCTCCAGAGGATGTCCCTCCGGCTTGATCGTTCCCTCCTCCTCTTCCTCGCCCTTTGCAACGTCAGAAAGATCGGCATTGCGCAGCGTCTGAAAATCGAAATGCGAGCCGCTGTTGCCGGCAAACACCGCATCCTCGTTGAACACGATCCGCTTGAGGGAATGGCAGCCACGGAACAGACCACCGTAGATCTTCTTCACACGGGGCGGAAATACCACCTCCTCCAGCTGCTCGCAGTTTTCAAACACCGCGGCATTGGAGGCATCCTCGCAGCCAAAGCCGATCTCCTCGACGGTATCGGGGATCACCACGCTCTTCAGATCTCTGCAATCGGCAAAGGCTCTGGCTGCCACCGCGCGGACAGGGTATTTGACGCCGGCGATCTCCACCTCGCGGGAGACGGTGATCTCCACCTCGCTCAGATCCTTCACGTACTCCGCCACGGCAAAGCCGTCGCAGACGCTGTAGCGCATCGCATTGGATTCGTAGGCCCGCAGCAGCTCCCGCTTCTTCTCCTCTAACGGCAGCGAAAAGGGGATGTAGGTCACCTCGTCGGGAAACAGCTGCCCAATATGCGCCAGCAGCTCTGCCGGCACGCCGGCCTCCCTTGCCATCGCCACGCCGGAGCGCTCCGCGCCCGCCCGTGACCGATTGATGGAGATCACCGGCAGATGATGCTCGGCCGCCGTCCTTGCCAGCTCGCGGAAGGTGGGATCCGCAAACACCGCCTCGCTCAGATAAAAGACGATGCAGCGGCAATGGCTGCTGAAGCCCTTGGCAAGGAAATCCTGCAGGTGGGCGGCGCCGCGCTCCAGATAGCGGTCGTAATAGATGCGCAGCCCGCTCTCCATATACGAGATGATCTCCGGCAGGGCGTGCTTATAATCCGCCTCCGCGTAATACACGAGATAGTAGCCGCTGTCATCGTAGGGCTCGGGCAGGACACCGTCAAGCTGCAGCTCCTGCAGGCTCTTCGACGACGCGATTCTACCAAATATTTCCGCCTCAATCATGGTTCTCTCTCCTTTCAAACAGTCGGTAGCCCCGCCGATCGGAGGGGATTTCCTCAAACGGGGCGCGGAACAGCTCAATATGCTTGGGAACGGCGCGGAAATAGATCCGGGAAAGCGCCGGGAACAGCTCGTCAAAGCAGGATTTGCGATGTATGGGGGTGCTCTTCATGTAATCGAAATTCTTGCTGTCCACCACAACCGTGCGCAGCGCGGTGCAGCCCGCAAAGGCGGTGGGATGAATGTAATTGACCCGTCTTGGAATATTGATCTCCACGAGTGACTCACAGTCCTTGAAGGAATCCTGCCCAATGCGGCTGACCCAGCGGGAAAGACGAATGCTTTTCAGTCGCTTGCAGCCCGAAAAGCTGTTTGCCACCATAAGGGTGCGGTTGCCGTCGGGGATCTCCACCTCCTCCAGAGAGGTGCAGCCGGTAAACATGCCGCTTCCCCACTCGTCGCGCTTGCCCAGCACCGCCCGCCGCAGCTGATGGCAGCCGGCGAAGCACTCCCCCGCCCAGCTGACCTCCTGCCGGTGAACGGCCTCGGTGATATCGGGAGAATTCTTGAAGGTGGATTGATAGATGACCCGCGGATCGGCCAGCTCCAGCCTTGCCTCGGGGCAGCGGTCAAAGATCTGATTCAGAAGGCCGATGCGCGTGCCAAGACGCCGCATGGGCTTGCCCAGCCGCACCCGCTTGAGGTGCGGGCAGCGCACAAAGATGTGCTTTTCCATCATCAGCCACTTGTTGCCCACCGTGACCTCCTCCAGCATCTCACAGTTGCGGAAGGTGTCGGATTTGATGCCGATGACCTTGTAGGTCTTGCCGCCGTTGCTGACGGTTTCGGGGATCTCCACCCGCTTGACGTTTTTATCCTCAATGCCTGAAACCATCGCGGCGCGCCCTACCACCAGATCAAACAGCTTGGAGGCGATGCCGCCCATGCCGTGCAGATAGGTATACTGCAGCAGCTCCGGCTCCGCAAAGCAACGGGTCGCCTGCATCTTTTCGCTGATATCGGCCTCATAGGGCAGCACGGGATTCAACAGCAGCGCAAGATCCGTGCCCACCGTGTCCTCCGGCCCCAGTCCAAAGCGCTCAAACGCTGCCATAACGCCTGCGCCGTCCTCGCCAAAGGCATCGTCCAGCAGCACGAACAGGCAGCTCTTGCTGATCAGACCCGCAAAATGAACGAACTCCAGAATGCAGGATTCGCTTTGCAGATAGTTCTTGGAAATATAGAAGATCACGCCCTTACAATAGTAGGAGGATATCTTCTTTTTGACCTCCTTGATCCAGCTTTTGCCGGATTCCAGTCCCCGGTCGTACCAGATCTTGGCTCCCGCCTCGCGTAGCCGCAGGATATCCGGCGTGACCTTTTTGTAATCCTTGTGAGAATAGCTGATGAAATAATAGCCGTCATCGGCATCGGGCTCGGGCAGCAATCCCGTGCTTCTGACCTCGGAAAACTCGGTGGAATCCGCAATGATCCGCAAAAGCTCCTCGTTTCGTTCCATGCTCCATACAGTCCTTTCAGATAATGATATCGCTCTCAACTATTGTACCATAGAAGAAAAATTTTGTCAAACGGAAATCGCGGCCAGTGGGCAGGATCTCTGTTTCCCGCGGCGTGACACATCACCCGCAATGTAAAGACGCACAAAAGGAGCGCGGCGGAATCGCTCGCGCTCCTTTTACCGCAGGGGCGGTGATTTATTTTCTTCGCTCCTTGAAAAACTGCTGCAGCAGCGTGCGGCACTCCTCCTCCAGCACCAGCGGCACCACCTCCGGCCTTGTGCCGAGAGGATAGCGAGGCAAATTCAGCACGCTGCCCATGGCGCCCGCCACGGGATCCTTTGCGCCGTATACCACGCGCCCGATCCGGGAGGCGAGGATCCCGCCCGCGCACATGGGGCAGGGCTCCAAGGTCACGTACAGGGTGCAATCGGAAAGACGCCAATCTCCCATGGCCCGTTCCGCTGCCCGGATGGCGGAAAGCTCCGCGTGGGCGGTAATATCAAGGCTCCACTCCCGCCCGTTGTGGGCAGCGGCGATTACCTCGTCCCCTCGCACCACCACGGCTCCAATGGGGGTCTCCTCCTCGGCGGCGGCGGCCTCGGCCTCCCGCAGCGCCAGCGTCATAAAATATTCATCACGGGTCATATCGGAAACATCTCCATCAGGGAAAGCATCCCCACCATCGCAAGAGCCTCCACCACCGCGAGAATCACGAACACGATCATCGGCGGGGTGAAAAACAGCCGCAGGCGGCGCTGCCAGGGCAGCGCGATCTCCGCATACTCCGGGTCAGGCTCCACGTCCCGCTCAAAGCAGCCCGCAAGGCAAAGCTCACGCTTACGGTTCCTGCCACGGCGGATCAGCAGAATCGCCGACACCAGCCCCAGCGCCAGCACCGTCACCTCCACCACGTAGATCAGCGCGGTGCCACGAGCATTCGGCATCCGCTCACTGATAGCGGTGTATATGATGGAAAGGAAATTGTTGCAGAAATGGGTCAGCACGCAGGGCCAGATAGAACGGGTCTGCACGTACATATAGCCAAGGATCAGCCCCGCTACCATGGTGTACAGGAACTGCTCCGTATTTTGGTGCATCAGTCCAAACAGAAACGCGCTGCCAAGCACCGCCGTGGTGCGACCGTAGGGCAGAAGGTTGCCCAGCACCACGCCGCGGAACAGCAGCTCCTCCGCAAAGGCGGGAGCAACCGCGGTGGTGAACACCATCAGCACAAGCTGGTAATTGCTGGTAAGGGAGGCACCGCCCACGATCTCCTCCGTCACGCTGCCGTAATCGAAAAACAGATCCGTGAGAACGGCGTTCAGATACGCGGCAGCTCCCGTCAGCGCGATGGCCGCGAAAATATACAGCGCCGCGTCCCGCGGCATCCGGCAGGCGGTGTAGATGGGTGCCCGCTCGCCCTTCGGCACGATAAGCCGGAAAAAGAACACCGGCACCACAAATATGGCCATATATAAGAAGCAGTAGCAGATATTATAGACCACGTCGCCCACCACCTGCGGCATCAGATCGGTGAGGATCATCAGCACCGCAATGGCGCCGCTGACGATCATAAACACGCCTAAAAAGATCAGCATGGTAAAGCCGAGCCGATTGACGGTTTTTTTGTATTGCTTTTCCTCGGGCGTATACGTCAAGGACGATCACTTCCCTTCCTCGTGTTTTCCGTTGCCGCCAGAGGCGGCCGAAGCGCCCCGCACGCCTGCCGGCGCGCCGCGCTTCCCTTGCATATATTGTAACCGATTTTGCCCGTTCTGTCAAGCGGGTGCCGGCTTTTTGTGGGGAGAAAAGCAGCGAGGGAAAGAAAAGGGGCTGATTCATTAAAATCCGGCATAGCTCCTCGTCACTGTAATGAAGGAATTTCAAATTTTGATTTACCGCTCTGTTCGCACAAACCCCTGTTTAAAAGTTTTGATCCAACTTTTTCAAAAAGTTGGCGGGTGTGGGCAGCGCCCACAAAAACGCCGTTTCTTTTTGATAACTTTTTCTTTGCGGCTCACACCTGCAAAGAAAAAGTGGGCGGGGAGTCTGATGTTGCCATGCGGCGATGATATCAAATTCGGCAATAAATTGTTAATGCTAAAGCTTGACACCTCATCCGTCAGCCGACGAGCGGCTGCCACCTTCCCCCACTGGGGAAGGCTAAAATTAGTACGCTTCGCTAAGATAAAATGAGTGAGAAAATCATCTTACAGTGGATAAGCAAGCGGATTCTTATCTTAGCACAAACAATTCCAAAGCCTTCCCCAGTGGGGGAAGGCTGAAGAACTCGTTTTCGAGTTCTTCTAAAAGAACGCAACGCGTTCTTTATGGGACACACCGTAGGTGGTGGATGAGGTGTCATCCGCGACATATAACGCGGCGAGGCAGCATGTGCGCGAGGCCCCTTCCGGGAGGGGGCTCCCGTCGCAGACGGGTGGGGGAGCCTGCGTGTATGAAGGATCTTTATCTCGCCATATCACGAGTGCTTTGCCATAGTCGCACGAGCTCCCTCAGTCGCCTTCGGCGCCAGCTCCCTCCCGGAGGGAGCCTCTCGTCAGAGAGGCGACCGACGGGGAGCGGAGAGGAGCCTCTCGTCAGAGAGGCGACCGACGGGGAGCGGAGAGGAGCCTCTCGTCAGAGAGGCAACCGACGGGGAGCGATGTGCCGCCGAGGGCGGCG
>SVTA01000113.1 GCA_015064005.1 Oscillospiraceae bacterium | reverse complement strand
GCTTGCCTTGATATAGCAACGGGGCACATCGTGAGGAGGCGGAGGGCACGCACCGTTGCTATATCAAGGCAAGCGTTTCCGGAGAGCCGGAGGGCGATTACGTCTACTTTACCACCTGGTTTACCGAGGAGCAGGCGGCGGAGGCTGCCGAAAAGGAACGATACAATCCCGTTATTTGGTTTTATGCTGCCATCAGCGGTGAAGGGCGCTGGCTCAGATCGGATAGCTATGGAACCATCGCATACAGCTATTATAACGCGAGGCTGATAGAGCCCTTTGAGGAGCTTGCGGGCTAACCGACGCCGCGGCGTCCGTTGACACTTTATATTTCCGTGCTTTGATGACATATCATATAGAAAATTCCGACAAGGAGCGGTAAAATGTTCAGAGAACTGATGCGAAAGAAGCAAAAATTATCTGCGGAGGAATGAGATCTGCGGCAAGCCGGTAGAAGAATCCTGAGGTGTGCGCGATGCAAAGGTCGAATGCTTGAAAATCCGATACCGTTCCCGTACTTTTTGTCAAAAATCGCGCTTTTTGCGGGGCGGTTGTTCCTTTTCTCGCGTTTCAAAATCTTCTCACTCAACCAACGGTGTGTAGACTTTAGGGGCATGATGGTGTATGATAAAAGCGAAAGGGGCGTGAACCATGGATCAAGTGAAAATCGGAAAATTTATAGCCGATTGCAGAAAAAAACAAAATCTCACGCAGCTGCAGCTGGCAGAGCGGCTGCATATCACCGACCGGGCAGTATCCAAATGGGAAAACGGCAGATCCATGCCGGATATCTCCCTCATCCCGGAGCTGTGTGGTATTCTACACGTTACCATCAACGATCTGTTCAGTGGGGAGGTTATTGATATGGATCATTATAATGAGAAATTGGAAAAAAATTTGCTGGATGTAGCGAAGGCGAAGGCGGAGGCCGACCGCCGCCTGCTGCGCCTGGAGTGGGTGATGTGCATCAGCGCCATCATTTGCATGCTTGGCATGTGTATGGTGGCGGCGTATCTGCCGATGAAGGATTGGCTGCGTGTGGTGCTGATCATCGTTGGCTTTGTGCCGTTTCTGCTGGTTTTGCCGTACGCCATCAAGATCGAGCAGACGGCGGGCTACTACGTGTGCGCCAAATGCGGCCACCGCTACGTGCCTACCTTCCACAGCGTGCTGTGGTCGATGCACGCGGGCAGAACCCGCTATATGAAATGCCCCCATTGCCATCAAAAATCCTGGCAGAAAAAGGTGCTGACCAAGGATTGAATCGAAGATAGCGAAAGCCCCGCCGCGGCGGGGCTTTTTTCTTTCGTTCAATTTTGAATATAAAACGTACACCCTTTGAGAAAAAAACGACAAAATAATTGACAGAAGCGCCCACCCGTGCTACAATGTTTTGGTAGCCCGTGCCGTTTTGGCAAGCTTTCCCATCCATACAGCTGAATGGCGCCAATAGAATTTATATATTTGCCAAATCCGCCCAAATCGCATATAATAAAGTTATTCTATACATACAGGAGTGCTTCTTATGCTTACCACCTTCAAGGCCACGCTGAATCCCATGCTGATGCTCTTCCTCTGCATTGCCGCGGGCTTTATCCTGCGCAAATGCAATATTTTCTCCAAGGATTCGGGCAAGGTCATGGCCAAAATGGTCACCTGGGTGTTCGCGCCGGCCATCAGCTTTTCCTCCATGGCGCGATTCTGCACCGTGGAGACCTTCGGCAGCCACGCCACCAATATTCTGCTCTCCGCCGTGGGCGTATTCCTTGCGCTGACGCTGGCCACGGTGCTTTCCCGCGTATTCGTGAAGGAGCGCTGCCCGGAGCGGGGCGTGTACGCCTACGCCCTCGCCTTTGGCAACAGCGGCTACGTGGGCGACCCCGTGGTGCTTTCCATGTTCGGCGAGGAGGCGCTGGCCTACTACAAGCTCTTTTGCCTGCCTCTTTCCATTGCCATTTATACCTGGGGCATCAGCATGCTGGTGCCGGACGGTGAAAAGAAGTCGAGCCCCCTCAAGAAGATCCTCAACGCCCCCACCGTGGCGCTGTTCCTCGGCATGATCGTGGGACTTACGGGACTTGGCCAACACCTGCCCACCTTTGTCAATCAGTCGCTGGATAGCCTCAAGGTCTGCATGGGCCCCACGGCAATGCTCCTCGCGGGTGTGACCGTAGCCAATTACAGCATCACCGGCATGCTGAAGAAAACGAAGGTCTACGTGGCCACCGCCCTGCGTCTGGTGGTGTTACCCGCCGTCATTATCGGCGCGCTGTTTGGTCTCAAAACGCTGGCCAACAGCCTCTTCTCTCTCTCCATCAATCATAACGCCCTGTACTACTGCTTCTTCGCTGTGGCCGCGCCCCTCGGCCTCAATACCGTGGTGTTCCCGGAGGCCTTTGGCGGCAATCCCGAAACCGGCGCCTCCATGGCGCTCATTTCCCACACCCTGTGCGTCATTTCCATCCCGCTGATGTATGCGCTGATGGTGTCGCTCTTCGGGCCCATTGTTGTATAAGGAGAACGCACGTGATGAAAGAATTTGATATTGAAAACATTGATCGCAACATGGCGGTGGCGGAAAAGGTCAACGCCCCCGATCTGAAGCTTTTTGACGTGCGCAAGGCACCCTTTCGGCTTTACGGTCTTTACGATGCCCAAAATCAGCCGCAGTTCAAGCGGATGCCCGATGGGGTGGCCGAGGCCACCGAGAATAACAGCGTCAGACGGCTGTATACCAATACCGCCGGCGGCCGCGTGCGCTTTGCCACCGACTCGCCCTATATTGTCATCAAAGCAGAATGCCCTCGCATGACAAGGTCTGCCCGGATGTCCTTGATGTGTACCTCCGGCTTTGACCTGTATATCGATGCCCCCGACGGCTCAGAAAGCATGTTTTACCGCTCCTTCGTGCCGCCTGCCAAGTCGGAGACGGGATATGAGTCCAAGATCGACTTTTATGCCCCCGGCCTTTGGTATATCACCATCAATTTCCCCACCCACAACGCGGTGGATAACCTTTTCGTGGGCGTGAAAGAGGGCTCATATCTTGGAGAGGGTGCGCCCTATCGCAATATCCGCCCCATGGTCTTTTATGGCGGCTCTCACGTGCAGGGGGCGGATGCCTCCCGTCCCGGCAATACCTATGAGGCCATGCTCGGTCGTTTTTTCAATATTGATCACGTGAACCTCGGCTTCTCCGACGGCGCGCGCGGTGAGGACGCCATGGCGGACTATATCGCAAGCCTTGATCCCTCCGTGGTGGTAATGGAGCACGATTATAACCACGTTACGCTGGAAAGCCTCCGGGATCGCCATTGGAAATTCTATCACCGCATTCGTCAGCAGCGCCCCGATCTGCCCATCATGATGGCCTCGCGCCTTGATTTCTTCCATATCAATCAGTATTGTGACAACGTTTCGGAGCAGCAGACCGCCTATCGCCGACAGGTTGTGATTGATACCTATCACAGAGCACTTGCCGAGGGCGATCATAACGTGTGGTTCGTGGATGGCTCCACCATCCTGCGCGGTCCCTTCGCAGACTGTGCCACCGTGGACGGATGCCACCCCAACGACCTTGGCTTTGCCATGGAGGCGGAGGTCTATATCGACCTTCTGCGCCGCCTGATCCGTGATGAAAAAATGAAATAAGCCCACAAACGGTACTGAAAAAATGAAAAAACGCACCCCTTAGGTGCGTTTTTTCGCGTTATAGCGCATCTGCGATCAGGTCTGCAAGGGTGAGAAATTCTGCGGTGGAGAGCCGCTCGCCGCGGATGTCGGCGCGGTGTCCTGCCGCTTCCACCAAGGCTACGCACTGCTCCTTCGAAAGCTCCGGGAATCCGGCGGAAAGGGCATTGGGGAGGGTCTTGCGCCGCTGTTCAAAGGCGGCGCGGATGGTGCGGAAGAAAACGGCCTCGTTTTTCGGCTTGTAGGGCTTTTCCTTATGGAGCGTGATCTGCACCACGGCGGAATCCACCTTGGGGGGCGGCATAAAATTGCCGGCGTTCACGCGGAAGAGGCGTTCTGCTGTGCCGTAGTAGTTCAGCACGGCGGTAATTGCCCCGTAGGCGGCAGTGCCCGCCTTGGCGGTAAGGCGATCGGCTACCTCCAGCTGTATCATAATGGTGATATGCTTGAAGGGAAGCCCGCTTTCCAACAGCTTCATCAGAATGGGCGTGGTGATGTAGTAGGGCAGGTTGGCGCACACCGAAACCGCCCCTTTTTCAAAATACGGGGCAAGAATGGCGGCCAGATCCGCCTTCATCACGTCCTCGTTGATGACGGTGACGTTGTGAAATTCCCCCAGCGTGTAGCCGAGGGCGGGGATCAGGCTCTTGTCGATCTCCAGCGCCACCACGTCCCGATAGCGGGCGCAAAGCTCCCTTGTCAGCGTGCCAATGCCGGGGCCGATCTCTAAAATGGTTTCGTCGGTGCTGTCGGTGCAGGAGTCGGCAATGTCCTCCACCACCATGCGGTTGGTGAGAAAGTTCTGACCGAACTCCTTGCGGAAATGAAGACCAAAGGCCTCCATAATATTTTTCACGGTTCTGCTGTCGCAAAGATTCATATAAAAGCCTCCCGGGGCGAATTTGCCATAATTATATCATAAAACCGCTTGTATGTCAAATGATGCATCGCCTGCGGCGATATGATGTTTTTCGCTTCGCTCAAAATGATGTTGCTCCACTTCGTTCCGCAATGATGCGATGTTTGCCCAATGTGCCGCAAGGCACACATCATTAGGCGCAGCCGTCATCATTGGGCGAAGCCCAACATCATTTGCCGCAGGCAAACATCATTCAAAAAACGCACCTTTGTCGGTAGACAAAAGTGCGTTTTTTGTTGGTGGGGACAGTTGGGATCGAACCAATGACCTCATGCATGTCAAGCATGCGCTCTAACCAGCTGAGCTATGCCCCCATATCGCAGCGCATAATAGTATAGCATAAACGGCGAAAAAAAGCAAGGGGTTTTTGAAAAAAATTTTAACTTTTTTAAAAAGGGCGCAAACGGTGTGGAAAAACGCCGTTTACGCCTTGTGTTTTGCGTGTTGCTTAAAGCCCCAGCAGCCGTTTGGCGTTGCCGGAGAAGATCTTTTCCCGCACTGCGTCGGAGATGGGTGCCTCCTCCACGAAGGCCACCTCTTTCCGGGGCGTGGACCAGGGGGTATCGGTGCCAAAGAGGATGCGATCGCTGTCGTGCTCGCGGAGGATGCGGTGAAGGAGCTCTCGCTCGCCGGGGCGCTTGCTGCAAAGGGAGGTGTCGATATAGACCCCCGTGCCCACCAGATGCTCCAGCACCTCCGCTGCCCGCATCAGACCACCCATGTGGGCGGCGATAAAGGTGAGCTTTGGGTGTTTTTTGATCACGTCCGCGATCATTTCGGGCGTGGCGTGGATGAGATCGGGAGAGATGGGGTCAAGGCCGGTGTGCACCACGCAAAAGAGCCCACGCTCCTCCAGCAGCGAGAAAATACGGTCAAAACGGGGGTCGGACAGCAAAATGCCCACGTAATCGGGGTGCAGCTTCAAGCCTCGGATGCCCGCCGCCATCAAACGGTCCAGCTCGCTCTCCATCTGCTCACTATCGGGATGCAGAGAGCCGAGGGCGTAAAAATAATCGCTTTGTTGGCGCAGGGAAATGGCGAAGTCGTTCACCTTCGTCTCCTGCCGCGTGTTGGTGGCAATGTTGCAGATCACCGCGCCGTCAATGCCCGCAGCCTCCAGCACAGCCCTTGCCCCCGCGGCGGTGCCATCGGTGTGGGGGCGGATGCCCGCCGGAGCGCAGTTCCGGGTCAGCACATCCATAGCGCGGGGGGCGAGCGCATCGGGAAAACAATGACAATGAAAACAAATACGCATGGAAAAACCTCACTTTCACCCATCTATTGTACCACATTTCCGCGGTTTTGCAACAGGAATTCGCAATTTTTTTGCAGTTGCTATGATTTGGCGGGAGATACTTTGCAAAAGCGCCCGCCCCCCGCAAAAATGAAACAAACGTAAATTTTTCGGTAAATCCCCGCTTGATACTTTACAGACGGCGGAAAATATGGTAAAATAGAAGGGTATTTTGCCAAAGGAGGGGTGCTGCGGATGCGTCTGGATAAATTTTTAAGCGTTACTGCCACGGCCACACGGAGTGAGGCGGCGAAGGCTGTCCGCGCCGGCGAGGTGCTGGTGGATGGCGTGGCGGCGAAAAAAGCCGATCTGCAGATCGATCCCGACACCGCCACCGTGACCTTTCGCGGCCGCGCGGTGGTGTATCGGCAGTACACCTACATCATGCTGCACAAGCCCGCGGGCGTGGTCAGCGCCACGGAGGACGGGAGAGAGCAAACGGTGCTTGACCTGCTGCCGCCGGAGCTGCAACGGATCCGCCCCGCGCTGTTTCCCTGCGGCAGACTGGATAAAAACACCACGGGGCTGATGCTGCTGACCAAC
>SVTA01000112.1 GCA_015064005.1 Oscillospiraceae bacterium | reverse complement strand
GTTCATGCAGACCAGCGAGGAGTACGTGTTTGCTTGCGGTAACGTAGTACACGTAAACGACCTGGTTGATAACGTAACCGACGAGTCCATCCGTGCCGGTCAGTACGCTGCCCAGTACGCACAGGGCACGCTGCCCAAGGCTGCAGAGATTCCCTCTGTTACCGGCAACAACGTGCGCTACATCTGTCCTCAGAGAATTTGCCCCGACGCTCCCGCCAAGCTCTTCTTCCGTGCCGCCGCTCCCAAGCTGGGCGTTACGATGAAGGTTTACGCTGACGACAAGGAGATCTTCTCCAAGAAGCTCATCAAGATCAATCCCGGTGAGATGGAGCACGTTGAGGTGAAGCCCGAAGATATGAAGGGCGTTTCCGCCATCAAGATCGAAGTGGTATAAGAAAGGAGAACGCTGATATGGTAACCAAGGATATTATTTGTATCACCTGCCCCCAGGGCTGTATCATTAAGGTAACCGGTGATCCCGCAAAGGGCGAGATCGCAAGCTGCGAGGGCTTCAAGTGCAAGCGCGGTAAGGTTTACGCCGAGAACGAGTTCATTCGTCCTCTCCGCATCCTGACCTCCTCCGTGAAGACCTCCGGCGCTGCTGTTCCGCTGGTAGCTGTGAGAACCTCCGCTCCCATTCCGAAGGAAATGCAGATGGAGGCTATGGAAGAGGTGAAGAAGATCACCGTTTCCGGCAAGCTGGTTCCCGGCGACGTTATCGTCAAGAACTTTATGGGCACGGGCGCTGATCTCGTTGCCTCCGGTCGTCTTGACTGATTTTTTCTCAAAAAAACGGGCCTTCCCCCTTGCGGGAAGGGCCGTTTTTTTGCACTTCGGGCGCAATAGCGGAAAAATGCGGATTTTTAGCCTAAAAATCCCTTTACTTTTGGAGATTTTGGCGGTATAATGAGAATACCACAAGAAAAGAGGCTTTCTATGTACTTAAAGCGGATGAAAACGATCGAGGGGGAGTTGGCGGAGCGCGCCATGGCGCTCTATCAATCCGCATTTCCCGCCATCGAGCGAAGGGATGCGGCAGAGCATCTGCGCGTGATGAAAAAAGAGGATTATCACTTCGATCTCATCATGCAAAACGAGCAATTTTGCGGTGTGATGCTATACTGGGAAACGGCGGATTTCATTTTTCTGGAGCATTTTGCCACGCTGCCGGAGCTGCGGGGGCAGGGCATCGGCTCTGCGGCACTCTCACTTCTGAAGGCCAAGGGTAAGCCTGTGATTCTGGAGATCGAGCCGCCCGCAGACGAGCTGACACGCCGTCGGCTGGGATTTTATCAGCGTAACGGCTTCAAGGTGACGCCGCACCGTCATATCCAGGCCAAATACCGCCCCGACGATGCGGATCTTGTTTTGACCGTTTTGTCCTATCCTCACGGGATCAATGAGGAGGAATACCGTCGCTTTTACCGCTATATGCAGCGGGAGGTAAGCTGTGCTGCCTCCGCTGATGAAAGGAGCACATAATGTCTATCATTGATACGATACAGAGCTGGCTGACCTCGCCTCTGGAGCGCATTTTTGCCAGCAGCATGCCCCATGCCGATTACGCCGCGGTCAGCGCGCTACGCAATGAGCCGGTGTCCTTCTGTCTCGCCTTCCGCGCCATGTATGAAAAATCTCCCACCGAGCGGATCCCCGACCTGCCCATTTCCGTTGTGGCGGAGTGCGAGGGCGTGGAGATCGCCTCCTACGCCATTGGCAGTGTGCCGTTGGACGCCACTCTCTGCGAGGACGGTGCGGGAAAGACCGGCCCCGTGCCGGATGTGCTTTTGCCGCGTATCACGGTGCCGGAGATCCGGGTCGGCGATCAACGCTTGCCCTTTTACGAGGTGGGGCAGAACTATCTGCTCAACGCCTCCGCCGTATCCACCGGCGGCGTCTGGTTCACCTTTAATGAAGAGGGAAGGATGCTGGAGCCGGGGGAGCGCAGCGTTTCTGTGCGGGTGATCTCGCTGACCACCGGTGAGGTGATCCGAGAGCACGTGCTGCGCGTTAACGTGATCGATGCGGCGCTGCCGGAGGAGGATTTCCTTTATACCAACTGGTTCCACTACGATTGCCTTGCCGATTATTACGGCGTTGAACTGTATTCTGACGCCTATTTCGAGATCCTTAAGAGCTACGTGAAAAACGCCGTCAGACACGGACAGAACACGCTGCTTACCCCCGCCTTTACGCCCGCGCTGGACACGGCTGTGGGTATGGAGCGTCGGAACGTGCAGCTGGTGGGCGTATCGGTGCGGGACGGAGCATATGACTTTGATTTTTCGCTGCTGGAGCGATTTGTGCGAATGGCGCTGGATTGCGGCATCACCCACATCGAGCATTGTCACCTCTTTTCCCAATGGGGCGCTGCCTCGGCCATCAATATTTACGGTGAGCGTGACGGCGAATACGGCAGGCTCTTTTCCTGTGAGGATGCGGCGGACGGCGAGCGGTATGCCGACTTTTTGCAGGCGTATCTGCCGGCGTTCCTGGACTTTGCAAGGCGGCTCGGCATTGAAGACCGGCTGCTGTTCCACGTTTCCGACGAGCCAAAGGATGTTCAACTGCCGCAGTATGCCCGCGCCTATGGAGTGGTGCGCGAGCTGCTGGCGGGTCATCGCTTTGGTGACGCGCTCTCCCATTACGAGCTGTATCAGAGCGGCGTGGTGGAAACGCCCATCGTGGCCACCGCCTTTGCGGAGGATTTTCGGGATCGGTGTGGCAATTTTATGCTATATTATACCGGTGGCACGCCTGACGAGCGGCTGTCGAACCGCATGCTGACCAGCGCGCCGTGGAAGACCCGCATACTGGGCACGCAGCTGTTTGCATACCGTGCCACGGGATTCCTGCATTGGGGGTACAATTACTATTACGGGCGTATGAGCTACGGTATCTTTGACCCGAAGATCGACCCTTGCGGCTACCGCAATATGCCCGGTGTCAGCTACATTGCTTATCCCGGCTTTGACCGCCGTGCCTATCCTTCTGTTCGCGAAAAGCAGATGCGGGATGCGGTCAGCGATTTTCTTGCTCTGCACGCGCTGGAAAAACGCCTTGGCAGGGAGGAAACGGAGCGCCTGCTGGCACTTTGGCTGGGGGAAAAGCCCACGGTCTACACCTTGCCGCAGTCGGGCGAAGCCATGCTTGCCCTGCGGGCAAGGATCAATGCGGCGCTGGCCGAATAAACGCAAAAATGCCGATAGATCACAAGATCTATCGGCATTTTCTTATTTTGCAAACTGGCTTTGATAGAGGGTGGCGTAAAAGCCGTTTTGACGGAGCAGGGAATCGTGATCGCCCTGCTCGATAACGTTGCCGTCCTTCATCACCAGAATGAGATCGGATTCCTTAATGGTAGAAAGGCGGTGTGCCACCACAAAAGTGGTGCGCCCCTCCATCAGCGTGGCAAAGGCCTTCTGAATGCGGATCTCGGTGCGGGTATCAATGGAGGAGGTTGCCTCATCGAGAATGAGAAGCGGAGGCGGGGAGAGCATCAGACGGCTGATGCAGAGCAGCTGCTTTTGTCCTTGGGAAAGCGAGCCGCCGTCCTCACCGATCACGGTGTCGTAGCCCGCCGGTAAGCGCTTGATAAAGCTGTGGGCATGGGCGGCGCGGGCGGCTGCCACGATCTCCTCGTCGGTGGCGTCGGGCTTGCCGAAGGCGATGTTGTCACGAATGGTTCCGGCGCGCAGCCACGTGTCCTGCAGCACCATGCCAAGAGAATCCCGCAGGCTTCGACGTGTCATTTGTCGGATATCCACGCCGTCAATGGAGATGGAGCCCTCATCTACGTCATAGAAGCGCATCAGGAGGTTGATCACCGTGGTTTTGCCGCAGCCCGTGGGGCCAACGATGGCCACGTGCTGGCCGGGCTCAACGGTCAGATTCAGATGCTCGATCAGGGGACGGTCGGGATCGTAGGCAAAGCTGACGTCACGAAGCTCCACGCGCCCGCGGGGGTGCTTGATCACTGTGGCGTCGGGGGCGTCGGGCTGCTCTGTCGGTGCGTCCAACACCTCAAAGATCCGCGCGGCGCAGGCCAGCGCGTTCTGCAGCTCGGTCACCACGCCCGAGATCTCATTGAAGGGCTTGGTGTATTGGTTTGCGTAGGAAAGGAAGCAGGAAAGCTCGCCCACCGTCACCGCAACCCCCCCGCTCCTGATCACCGTCAACGCACCGAAAAGTGCTACGCCCGTATACACCAGGCTGTTGACAAAGCGGGTGGAGGGGTTGGTGATGGAGGAAAAAAAGGTGGCCTTGAGAGATGCGTCGCGCAGCTGCTCGTTCAGCTCCTCAAAGCGGGTGAGCATCTGTTCCTCGCGAGAAAAGGCTGCCACGGTCTTGTGAGAGCCGATGGCCTCCTCCATCAGCGCGGTTTCCTTACCGCGGATCTCTGATTGGCGTTTGAACATGCTGTAGGTGCGGCGGGCGATAAAGGCTGCCACAAAGAGGGAAACCGGTGTAACCAGCACCACCACCAGCGTGATGCCGGGATGAATGGCCAGCATGAACAGGAGCGTGCCCACAATGGTCACCACGCCGGAAAAGAGCTGGGTAAAGCCGAGCAGCAGACCGTCGGAGAACTGGTCTACGTCTGCGATCACGCGGCTGACGATATCGCCGGTCTTTTTCTTGTCAAGGTAAGAGAAGGGGACTTTTTGCAAATGGCGGAAGGCGTCGTTTCGGATATTTCGGACGATGCCAAAGGTCATTTTGTTGTTGGAAACGTTCATCAGCCATTGGAAAAGGGCTGTGGCGGCAATGATGATGGCGGCCTTGAGGAAAATGGCGGAAATGCCGTCAAAATCCACCTGCGCAGGGCCAAGAATCAGATCAATGGCATCTCCGATCAGCACCGGCAGCCATAGGGTCAGCAGCACCGTGGCGAGAGAAAGCAGCAGGGAAATGGCGAGAAACACGCGATAACCGCGCAGGTAGGAAAGCACCCGGCGCAGTGTGCCGCGAGGGGCTTTGTTTTTCTTGTTGCTCATGCCTTTGCCTCCTTTCCAAACTGGGATTCGTGGATCTCACGGTAAATATCACAGCTTTGCAGCAGCTCGGCGTGAGTGCCGAGGCCGACGGCCCCACCGTCCTCCAGCACCAGAATACGGTCAGCCTCGCGAATGGAGGCGGTGCGCTGGGAAACGATGAACACCGTGGGGTGATAATCGAGGTGGGCAAGGGCATGGCGCAGCGCGGCGTCGGTGGCATAGTCAAGAGCAGAGGCGCTATCATCCAATATGAGGATTTCCGGTCGGCGCACCAGCGCGCGGGCGATGGAGAGGCGTTGCTTCTGACCGCCGGAAAGGTTACGACCCCGCTGCTCCACCACAGCGTCAAGCCCGCCCTCCTTGGCAAGGACGAAATCCGCTGCCTGCGCGGCGGTAAGAGCCTCCATCAGCGCGGCATCGTCGGCGTTTTCGTTGCCGAACAGCAGATTTTCACGGACGGTGCCGGCAAACAGCTCTGCCTTTTGGGGCACGATGCCGATCTTGCGGCGCAGCTCGTCGAGGTTTTCGTAATCACGCACGTCGATGCCGTCCACCAGCACGGCACCCTCTGTCACGTCGTAAAAGCGGGGGATGAGGTTCACCAGCGAGGATTTGCCGGAGCCGGTGCCGCCGATGATGCCGATGACCTCACCGGGCGCGGCGGAGAGTGAAACATTTCGCAAGGCCTGCTCCGCACCTTGATGGTAGAGCAGGGAAACGCAGCGGAAGGCGACCTTTTCGTCGGTGGATTCTGCTGCCTCGGCGCTTCGGGTGGGCAGGGAGGCAGGAGTGTCAAAAATGTTGTTGATGCGTCCCGCCGAGGCGCAGGCCTTGGTGATCAGAATGATGAAATTGGCCATTTTGATCAGTTCAATGAGGATCTGTGACATATAGTTGTAAAGGGCAATAACGTCACCGGTCTGCAGATTGCCCACGTTTACCTGCACGCCGCCCAGCCACACGATCAGGAGCACCGAGAGGTTGATGATCACATAGGTGACGGGGTTGAGGAGCGCGGTGAAGCGGCCGGTGAAGCGTTGCAGCCTTGTCAGCTCCGCATTTTCGGCAGCGAATTCTCCGGCAGAGGCATCCTCTCTCGCAAAGGCACGAACCACCCGGGCGCCGGTGAGATTTTCCCTGGTCAAGCCCAGCACACGGTCAAGCCTTGCCTGCACACGGCGTTGCATGGGGATGCTGATCAGCATCACACCAAACACCACCACGGACAGTGCGGGAATGGTGCCGATGAAGGTGGTAGCCGCCCTTGGAGAAACGGTGAAGGCCATGATCATGGCGCCGAACACGATGAAGGGGGAGCGCAAAAACAGACGCAGCACCAGATTGACGGCGCTCTGGATCTGATTGACGTCTGCCGTGGTACGGGAAAGCAGCGTGGCTGTGCCGAAGCGGTCTACCTCCGCAAAGGGCAGGCGGCCGATGTGAGCAAAGAGATCCCGT
>SVTA01000003.1 GCA_015064005.1 Oscillospiraceae bacterium | reverse complement strand
TGCGGCAAACATCGCGAAGGTGGAGGCAAAGGGAATCTTGCCTGCGGCGGCAAGACCTGCCGCTACGGCCATCATATTGCCCTCGGCAATACCGCAATCAAAATGGCGAGCGGGGTATTTCTTCTTGAACGTGCCGGTTTTGGTAGCCGCCGCAAGGTCGGCATCCAACACCACAAAATCGTATTTTTCTCCAAGCTCGGCAAGTGCGTTGCCGTAAGCTTCTCTGGTTGCAATCTTTTCAGCCATTGTCAAAATCCCCCTTAATTCTTGGAAAGCTCGGCTACTGCCTGTGCGTACTGCTCATCGTTGGGCGCGGAGCCGTGCCAGCCCACCTGATTCTCCATAAACGAAACGCCCTTGCCCTTTACGGTGTTGAAGATGATGGCAGTGGGCTTACCCTTCACGGTCTTTGCCTCGGCAAATGCGGCCTCAATAGCATCGAAATCGTGACCGTCGGCAACGATCACGTGGAAACCGAAGGCGGCCAGCTTCTCATCGTGAGGCGTGGGATTCATGACCTCGGTGATGGGGCCGTCGATCTGCAGGCCGTTCAGGTCGAGGATCATGCAGAAATTATCCAGCTTATAGTGGGCAGCGAACATGCAAGCCTCCCAAACCTGCCCTTCCTCGCTCTCGCCGTCGCCTACGATGGCGTAGGTACGGTAGCTCTTGCCGTCGATCTTGGCAGCGAGAGCCATGCCGCAGGCAGCGGAGATGCCAAGGCCGAGAGAGCCGGTGGTCATATCCACGCCGGGGGTATGCTTCATATCCGGGTGACCCTGCAGGAAGGAGCTGATCTTACGCAGGGAAACAAGCTCCTCGCGAGGGAAGAAGCCCTTCTCTGCAAGCACAGCGTAAAGTGCGGGGGCGGTGTGACCCTTGGAAAGCACGAATCTGTCTCTGTCGGGATCCGCGGGATTCTCGGGATTCACGTTCAGCTCCTCATAGTAGAGGTAAGTAATAATGTCTGCGATCGAAAGCGATCCGCCCGGGTGACCGGACTTTGCGGCGTGCACCTCTTCAACAATGTCAAGACGCACCTGATTTGCAAGCTTGGCAAGCTTTTGTTTTTTTGCCAGTTCCATGTTTGTCCTCCTGACCGCCCCGTAGGGCGCAAAAATACTACCCTTTTATTATATAACGAAAAAGCGCTTCTGTCAAGACTCACCGCACGTATTTGAGAAAAAAAGGAACAAAATTACATTTCAGCCCCTCCTTTCGCACTTTGGAATTTTGAGCAGATTTTTCATCACCCGCTTTTTTGCAAGAAAACGGTTTCCCCAAGGTTTCCCACACGGGGCTGTGGGCGCACAAAGGCGCGTCAAATCATAGTTTTACACAATTTCCACAGAGTTTTCCACAGCCTGGCCACTTTTCCGCAGTCGCCATTTTGACAGTGGACGGGCTTTCCGTTTTTGGAAAAATGCCGCGTTTGAGGGCGTATTTCTCCCACGCAGCGCCCGTTTTGGGCGTTTTCCTGACAATTTCTTCCCACATCGCCCATTTTTCTATCCGTTTCCCAAAGGAGAGCGCACGCCCGATGGCAAGATTTTATGACAAGCGCTGCGGCGACGGTGCATTCCTGCGAGTGCGGAAAATCGCCACCGCCTCCAAATAGCAATATTGTGTCAAAAGAAAGCAAAATCCCCACTTGACTTGCCCGCGCGCTTTCGATACAATGAAAGCAAAAAGGACACACCGCCAAAGGAGATTTGTCATGAAGCTTTCCGTCAGCTCTTATTCCTTCCAATCCGCCATTCGCGCGGGCGAGATCACGCAATTCGACACCGTTGCCAAGGCAAAGGAGCTTGGCTTCTCTGCCATTGAATTCATCGACCTTTCCCCTGTTTTCGGCGAAACACCCACGCTGGAGGCGCAAAAGGACATGGCTCGCCGCCTGCGGGAGGAGGCCGACCGACTGGGCATGACCATCAACGCCTATACCATCGGTGCCAATCTCTTTTGCACCGGCGCAGATGCCGAGGCAGAGGTCAGCCGCCTTTGCGGTCAGCTGGACGTGGCCGCGCTGATGGGCGCCCCCCTCATGCGACACGACGTTTGCTATCGGATCACCGGCGGCACGGGCTGCGGCCGCAGCTTTGATCTGATGCTGCCCACCATCGCTGAAAATATCCGGCGTGTTGCCGACTACGCCGCCTCGCTGGGCATCCGAACCTGCTCTGAAAACCACGGCTACATCGCACAGGACAGCGACCGCGTAGAACGGCTTTTTAACACCGTTTGCCATGATCATTACGGTTTGCTGGTCGACATCGGCAATTTCGCCTGCGTAGACGAGGATAGCGTCACCGCCGTTTCCCGCGTGGCGCCCTACGCCTTCCACGTACACGCCAAGGACTTTATCAAGCACACATTTGCAGAGCATTTCACAGGCGGCTTTGAAACCCGCGCCTGCAATCGGCTGGAGGGCTGCGCGATTGGCGAGGGACACATTCCCGTGGCGCAATGCCTTGCCATTTTGCATCGCGCCGGCTACAACGGCTACGTTTCCATCGAGTTTGAGGGCGCCGGCAGCCCCTATGTCGGCATCGCCAAGGGCAGAGATTTTCTCCTTTCCCTCGGTGTAGAGCCTTGAAGCAAAAATGCCCCGCGTGAGAAAATCTCACGCGGGGCATTTTTCTGTTTTCGAACCCCGTTTGGGGGTGTTTTTTAATTTTTCAGGCTATGAATGGGTGCAGGAACACGGCCGCCGCGGGAAATGAATTTCGCGGGAGAATAAGGCCGCACGCTCATTACGGGAGCGGTGCCCAGCAGACCGCCGAAGCTGACCGCATCCCCCTCCTTCTTACCGTAGGCGGGAATCACGCGCACTGCCGTGGTCTTGGTGTTGGCCACACCGATGGAAATTTCGTCCGCGATGATACCGCAAATGATCTCCTCGGAAACGTCGCCGGGAATGGCGATCATATCAAGTCCCACGGAGCAAACGGCGGTCATTGCCTCCAGCTTTTCAAGGGAGAGCGCGCCACGCTCCACGGCGGCGATCATGCCCTCGTCCTCGGAAACGGGAATAAACGCGCCGGAAAGGCCGCCCACGTGAGAGGAGGCCATCACACCGCCCTTTTTGACGGCATCATTCAGCATGGCCAGCGCGGCAGTGGTGCCGTGAGCGCCGCAGCACTCCAGCCCCATCTCCTCCAGAATCCGCGCCACGGAATCGCCAATGGCAGGCGTGGGCGCAAGGGAAAGGTCAATAATACCGAAGGGCACGTCAAGGCGTCTTGCCGCCTCGCTTGCCACCAGCTGACCGACGCGGGTGATCTTGAAGGCAGTCTTTTTGATCACGTCCGCAAGACCGGAAAGATCCACGTCACCCGCTCTGCGGATGGCGGCAGATACCACGCCGGGGCCGGAAACGCCTACGTTAATGACGGTATCAGGCTCGCCCACACCGTGGAAGGCGCCCGCCATAAAGGGATTATCCTCCGGCACGTTGGCAAACACCACCAGCTTGGCACAGCCGATGGAATCGTTATCTCTGGTCAGATACGCCGCCCGCTTGATGGTGCTACCCATCAGCCGGATGGCATCCATATTGATGCCCGCCTTGGTGGTGGCTACGTTCACGGAGGAGCAGACGTTCTGCGTTTCGGCCAGCGCTTCGGGGATCACGGAAATGAGATTCCGCTCGCCGGGGGTCATGCCCTTGTGAACCAGCGCGGAATAGCCGCCGATAAAGTTGATGCCCAGCGTGGAGGCCGCCCGCTGCAGCGTGTGGGCCAGCTTCAGATACCCCTCCGGGGAAATGGCGCCGCCAATGAGGGAAACAGGGGTGACGGAAACGCGCTTATTCACGATGGGAATACCGTATTCCCGCTCAATGGCAATGCCGGTCTCCACCAGATGCTCCGCCTTGCGGGTGATCTTGTCATACACCTTATCGCAAAGGCGACCGGCATCGTCGCTGACACAATCCAGCAGCGAAATGCCCATGGTAATGGTACGGATATCGAGATTTTCCTCCCGGATCATCCCGATGGTTTCTAAAATATCGGCTACGTTCAGCATGGCTTCACCCTCTTACACCCGGTGCATGGTGTTGAAAATATCCTCGTGCATGGCGCGGGCATCCAGACCGCGAGCGCGTCCCATTTCCGAAAGCTTGTCAGCAAACTCCGCAAAGGGCAGATCCAGCTTGTCGATCTCCGCCAGCATGATCATGGCAAAATACTCGGAAAGCACGCTCTGGGTGATCTCGATAATATTGGCGCCGTGCTCGGCACAAAGTGCGCTCACGCCGGCAATGATGCCCACGGCATCCTTGCCCGTAACGGTAATAACAGCTTTCATAAACGACTCCTTTCGCGCTTCTCGCGACTTTTTCGTGATGTCAATATTATAACAGAAACGCGCAAAAATAGCAAGAGGCCGCAGGGCTAAATTTTGATTATTTTCGTTACTGATTGCAATTCCCCCGTTTTTATGCTATAATATAGAAAAATTCACGAAGCGAGGTTCCATATGAACGAATTCTCCACCTATGAATTTGTGGTCAAGCAGAAGTCCGAGGGCAAATGGCTACTCGGTCGCATCGGACTGATCGCGCTTTACGTGCTGTACGTGCTGACGCTTCTCCTTGTCGGCCTGCAGGCCCGCATCGTGGTGCCGCTGCTGGCGCTAATCCCCATCACACTTTGGATCCTGATCTTTATCACCTGGCGCTACGTCAGCGTTGAATATGAATATTCTATCACCTCCGGCGTGCTGACCTTCACGAAGATCTACGGCGGCCGCTCCCGCAAGCGCGTGCTGGAGCTCCCGCTGCGGGATGCCGTGCGCATCGCGCCGCTGGATAACAGCATGGAGGCGGATCGGGCACAGCACTATAAGCCGGAACGGGAATTTTCCGCCATTTCCTCCCTTCGGGCGCCGGATATTTACTTCATTCTCTTCGAGCTGGATGCTGAACGGAATAAGGACAAGCGCCGCGCCATTCTGTATCTGGAGGCAACCCAAAAGGCCCTGCACATTTTCAAATATTACAACGCCAGCGCCACCGTCGTGCAGCAGGTCACCCGCTGATACTCAAATCACAAAAACAAGCTACCGTTTTGGCACATATTGCGTTTTTTTAACAAGGAGCCATCATGAAACATTCCACCAAGGTTGCCGTTATCGGCGCCGGTCACGCCGGGATAGAGGCGGCCCTTGCCGCCGCCCGGATGGGTGTGGACACCGTGCTGTTCACCCTATCTCTCGAGGCCATCGCCAATATGCCCTGCAACCCCTCCATCGGCGGCACCGCCAAGGGCCATCTGGTATACGAGATCGACGCCCTCGGCGGCGAAATGGGACGGGCAGCGGACGCCGCTACCCTCCAATCCCGCACGCTCAATCTCGGCAAGGGCGCCGCTGTGCATTCCAAGCGCGTGCAGGCAGACCGCAAGCAATATCATCGCTATATGAAATCCGTGCTGGAAAGAACACCGCACCTGCGCTTGATTCAATCAGAGGTGGTGGCGATTTCCAAGGACGATGAAGGAAAAATCGCGGGGCTCACCACCCATCTTGGTGAGTTTTGGAGCTGTGAGGCCATCATTGTCGCCGCGGGCACCTATCTTGATAGCCGCATCTTTGTCGGCAGCGTCAATTACGAAAGCGGCCCGGACGGCTTTCTTCCCTCCCGCGGGCTTTCCGCTTCTCTTGCGAGCATCGGCGTATCGCTTTGCCGCTTCAAAACAGGCACCCCCGCCCGTATCAACCGCCGCTCGGTTGATCACGCTCCGCTGGAGGAGCAGCCGGGCGAGGAAAACGCCCTGCCCTACGCCGATTCCACTCCGGAAAATTATTTGGAGGGTATCGAGCAGCTTCCCTGCCACATTGTATACACCAACGCGGAAACCCACCGTATCATCAGAGAAAACCTTTCCCGTTCTGCCATGTACGGCGGCCACATTCACGGCACCGGCCCCCGCTACTGCCCCTCTATTGAAGACAAGATCGTTCGTTTTGCGGATAAAGAGCGCCACCAGCTTTTCCTGGAGCCCATGGGGCGCGACACGGACGAGCTATACCTGCAGGGCTTTTCCACCTCCTTGCCGCCCGACGTGCAGGAGGAAATGCTTCACACGTTACCGGGCTTCGCCAACGCGGAAATGATGCGCTACGCCTACGCCATTGAATACGATTGCTGCGATCCAACGCAGCTGAAGGCTACGTTGGAGTTCAAGGATATTCCCGGCCTCTACGGTGCCGGGCAGTTCAACGGCACCTCCGGCTATGAGGAGGCAGCCGCACAGGGACTTTTGGCAGGCATCAACGCCGCGCTCAAGATCAAGGGCGAGCCGCCCCTCATTCTCTCCCGCCAAAGCTCCTACCTCGGCACGCTGGTGGATGATCTGATCATCAAGGGCACCAATGAGCCCTACCGTATGATGACCTCCCGCTCCGAGTACCGCCTTTTGCTGCGCCAAGACAACGCAGACCAGCGTCTGACCCCTCACGGACATCGGGTAGGTCTTGTGGACGACGCCCGTTACGGCCGCTTTCTCGAAAAGCAAGCACGGATCTCCGCGGAGATACAACGGCTCTCCACCACACACCTCTCCCCCGCCGCCGTCAATCCCCTGCTACGGGAAAAAGAAATGCCCCTCCTGCAGACCGGCGCCTCGCTGGCAGATCTTCTGCGGCGTCCCGGTCTTGATTATGAGATGTTGCGTCCCTTGGATCCCGAGCGCCCCTCGCTCTCACGCGCCGAGCAACTATCTGTTGAAGTTCAAATCAAGTATGAGGGGTATATAAACCGCCAGATTGCAGAGGTTTCGCGTCACGAGAAATTGGAGTCAAGGATGCTGCCGGACGCCATCGATTACAAAAAAATCACCGGCCTTCGCCTGGAAGCGGCGCAAAAGCTGAGCGCCATGCGCCCTCAGACCGTGGGGCAGGCCTCCCGCATCAGCGGCGTGAGCCCAGCAGACGTTTCCGTGCTGCTGATCTATCTCGGTCTGCACTGATTATGAAGTCCTCCACCTATTTTCAAAGGAGTTTTTTAAACATGAATTACGAGGAGTTTTCCGACATTTTCAGCACCGTTATGGCAGATAATGGGCTGCTGCACTTTGCAGGAGAAGCGGAGTCAAGGATGTTCTACCAGCTCACGGAGCGCATGCTGCAGGTGAACCGATCCATGAATCTCACCGCCATCAAGGAGGAACGCGCCGTGATCCTGCGCCACTACGCAGATTCCCTCACTGTGGCCGCTTTTTTGCCGCAAAACGCCTCTGTTATCGACGTGGGCTGCGGTGCAGGATTTCCCTGCCTGCCGCTGGCCATCTGTCGCCCTGATCTTGCCATCACAGCACTTGACAGCACCGAAAAGCGCATCCGATACGTGATAGAAACCGCTACGTTGCTGCAAAGAGAACGTTTTTCCGCCATCGCCGCACGAGCCGAGGAGTTGGCACGCACACCGGGCTGCCGGGAGCATTTCGATTGCTGCACCGCCCGTGCGGTCGCTTCCCTTCCCGTTCTTTCCGAGCTTTGTCTGCCCTTCGTTCGGGTGGGTGGCGCCTTCATCGCCATGAAGGCCGCCCGCGGCGAGGAAGAGCTGCAAGCCGCCGAAAAGGGTATTCAAAAGCTTGGCGGCGAGGTTGTCGCCGTCCATCACGTCACGCTGCGCGACAAAGGCGAAGAGGACACCCGCATGCTGATCGAAATCAAAAAAGCGAGAGCCACGCCCCCGGAGTTTCCCCGCCCGTTTGGCAAAATCAGCAAAAAGCCGCTATAACTACATATTGTCAATATAAAAAAGAGGAGAAGTCGCGCCTTCTCCTCTTTTTTATATGCGTTTTTTCTTTCCCCACGGATTTTTGACAGCTTTCGCTTTTCCTTCGTGCTATAATCAAATAAAAAAGCAAAGGAGCTGAATCTTTCATGTCCGTTCCCTTCCCTGCCGCCGCAACACTAAGCCTGCGCCCCGAGGATCTGCGCCCACATCCCATGTATACCCCGCAACCCAAAGAAAACCTGATCATCCGCCTTGCAAGCTCCATTAAAAAATACGGCATTCTGGAGCCCATCGCTGTCCGTCCGGCAGCCGATGTGCAAGGCGTCCCCTTCTACGAGATCATCGACGGTCATCGCCGATATCAAGCTGCTCTGCTGGCAAGGCTTTCTCACATCCCCTGTCGTGTCTTATCACCCGCCGATCCGCAATGTGCCAAAATGGCACTCGTATCCGACTTAAAAGAACAAAAGCTGCATTTTTTCGAGCAAGCACGCGCTTTTCAGCGTCTTATGACCGAATACCGCATGACCCAAGAGGAGATCGCCCGCTACATGCAGCTCTCACAATCGGCAGTGGCCAACAAGCTCAGATTGCTCCAGCTGGCCGAGGAGCACCAACGCTGTATACAGCAATCAGCTCTCACCGAACGGCACGCCCGTTCACTGCTCCGAGTTCCGCCGACAGAGCGAGGTGCTGTACTCGCCCTTATTATAGAAAGGAAGGCAAACGTCGCAGAGAGCGACCGGATCATAGAAGCACACCTATCCTCCGACGCCAAGGCGGCAAGCACCCCTCCCCTGCCGCAATTCCCGGCCCTGCCACCGCAACTCTCATTTTCCGTCCCAGAAGAGCCCGAGGGTCAATTCAATCTCGCCAGCGCCGACAGGTTGCGCCCCATCCATCCCGCCAAGTTCGCTCTGCGAGATCTTCGCCCGCTTTACAACTCCATCGAGCGATCGCTTGCTATTTTCCGCAAAACGGGAGCTGCAGTCAATTGTCAGCGCCACGAAGATGAAACCGGCGCCTACATTCTGATACACATTCCCAAGCAGACTTAACGTTTCACGTGAAACGCTTGCGCTCTCTTTTTTGACGTTTCACGTGAAACATCCTCTTTGGTTTTGCGTTTGGTTTCACGTGAAACATCTGCTATTCTGTACCGATCGTTTCACGTGAAACATCGCCTTTCTCTTCTTTTTTAAAAATTCTTGCAAATAGGTGTTGCAAAATGACTCGTTTGGTGATATAATAGAGCCATCAAAGCAAGGAGGTGCCGCCGTGGGGCGTGTGATAGCAATTGCCAACCAAAAGGGCGGCGTGGGGAAAACCACCTCCGCCGTTAATATTGCTGCCAGCCTGGGGCTGCTGCATCACCGCACACTGCTGATTGACCTTGACCCTCAAGGAAGCGCAACCAGCGGCGTTGGCGTTCCAAAGCGCGGGCTTCGCTTTACCGTACGCGACCTGCTTATCGGCAGCTGTCGGGCCGAGGAGGCGATCGTTCACACGGAATTTGAGTTCCTCGACCTGCTCCCTGCGAACGTTTCGCTTGCCGGTGCGGAGTTCGATCTGCTGGACGGCGAGGGTGCCGAGCGGCATCTGCTCCACGCCTTGGAGCCCGTTCGTGACCGTTATGATTATGTGATCATCGACTGCCCACCTTCCCTCGGCATGCTCACCGTCAATGCCATGGTGGCGGCCGACGGCGTGATTATTCCCATGCAGTGCGAATTTTACGCGCTCGAAGGCCTTTCGCAGCTGACCTCCACCATTGCACGAATCAAGCGGCGCTACAATCCGCGTCTCGCTATCACCGGCATTCTGATCACCATGCTCAACAAGCGACTTGCATTATCCGTCCAGGTAATCGAGGAGCTGAAAAAGCACTACGGCGACCGGCTTTTCGAAACGATGATTGCCAGGAACGTGCGCATATCGGAGGCTCCCAGCTTTGGCATGCCGGTCTATTATCACGACAAACGCGCCCGTGGCGCAAAGGATTATATGGATCTTGCGCGAGAGCTAACAGCCCGCGCCTGATCGCAAAAGAAAAGGAGATGAAGCAAATGGCAAAAAAACAGAGTGCCCTCGGCAAGGATTTTTACTCCATTCTGGATGACAACATTATGGGTATGAAGGATGGCGGCGCTGCAACCACCCTGCGCATATCCGAGATCGAGCCCCGTAGCGATCAGCCCCGCAAGCAGTTCGAACGCGAGGCGCTGGAGGCGCTGGCAGATTCCATCGCCACTTACGGCGTGCTGCAGCCCATCCTCGTTCGTCCCAACCCGAATTTCGAAGGAAATTATGAGATCATTGCCGGCGAGCGCCGTTGGCGCGCCGCCAAAATGGCAGGTCTTGTCGAAATTCCCGTTATCGTGCTGGATGGCGACGATATGAAGACTGCCCAGATCGCATTGATCGAAAACGTGCAGCGTGAGGATCTGAACGTGGTTGAAGAAGCATTCGGATATCAAATGCTGATGGAACGCTTTGGCATGACGCAAGAGGAGGTGGCAAAGCAGGTGGGCAAATCCCGCCCCGCCATCACCAATATTCTGCGCCTTCTGGATCTCCCGGAGGACGTACTTGAACTGCTGAAGACGGGCGAGATCACCGCCGGCCACGCCCGCGCGCTGCTTGGCCTTAACAATGAGGATTTGATCTATCCTCTGGCACAGCGCATCATTGCAAAGGACCTCTCCGTACGCGACGTGGAGGCGATCGTGCGCCGCGAAAACACCGAGCCTGCCCCCGAGCTGCCTGACATTTCCGGCTCTGTGCAAAGCCGTATTTGGGTGAAGGATCTGGAGCGCCGCACCCGCGAGGCACTTGGTCGCAAGGTTAAAATCACAAAAAATGACAAAAAGAAATCCATTGAGCTGTTTTATGAGGACGACAGCGATATGGAAAGCCTGTTGATTGCTCTTTGTGGCAACAACTTCTTTAGCGAAGAACAGTAACGAAAGGAATCCCAAGATGTTAGACATTAAATTCATCAAAGAAAATCCCGAGGCCGCTAAGGCCCGCCTTGCCACCCGCCAAAAGGATTACAGCGCAGAAATCGACCGTTTGATGGAGCTTGACACCGAGCGCCGCGCGCTGATTGCCGATACCGAGGCAAAGAAAGCAGAGCAAAACAAGATCTCTAAGTCCATCCCCCAGCTGAAGAAGGAAGGGAAGGACGTTGCTCCCATTTTTGCGGAGATGAAGGTGCTTTCCGACACGGTTAAGGCAGATACTGAAAAGATCAATGCCATTGATGCGGAGATCTCGAGCATTCTGCTTTCCATCCCCAATATCCCCAACGAGCAGGTGCCCATCGGCAAGGACGACACCGAAAACCAGGAGCTGCGCCGCTGGAACACGCCCCGCGAGTTCGATTTCGAGCCCAAGCCTCACTGGGACATCGGCAAGGAGCTGGGAATTCTCGATCCCGATACCGCTGCCAAGGTAACCGGTGCCCGTTTCCACTTCTACCGCGGCAAGGGCTCCCGTTTGGAGCGCGCCGTCATCAATTACTTCCTTGACACGCATACCGATCACGGCTATACTGAGATTTTCCCCCCTTACATGGTCAACCGCGACTCCATGCGTGGCACCGGCCAGCTGCCCAAATTTGAGGAAGATGCCTTCCGCGTGGCCAACAATGATTGTTTCCTGATCCCCACGGCAGAGGTTCCCGTTACCAACATGCACCGTGACGAGATCCTCGACGGCGCAAAGCTGCCGATTTCTTACTGTGCATACTCCGCATGCTTCCGCGCGGAGGCCGGCTCTGCCGGACGCGATACCAGAGGTCTGATCCGCCAGCATCAGTTCAATAAAGTAGAGCTGGTGAAGTTCACCACGCCCGAAACCTCTTACGCGGAGCTGGAAAAGCTGACCAACGACGCTGAGCGTGTGTTGCAGGGTCTTGGACTGCCTTTCCGCGTGGTTCGTCTTTCCAGCGGTGATCTCGGCTTCTCCAGTGCCATGACCTACGATATCGAGGTTTGGATGCCCTCCTACGGCCGTTACGTGGAGATTTCCTCCTGCTCCGACTTTGAGGACTATCAGGCACGCCGCGCCAACATCCGCTTCCGCGAAACCCCCAAGGATAAGCCCCGCTTGGTTCACACCCTGAACGGCTCCGGCGTTGCCGTCGGCCGTACCGTAGCCGCCATTCTTGAAAACTACCAAAATGAGGACGGCTCCGTTACTGTTCCCGAGGCGCTTCGCACCTATATGGGCTGCGATGTGATCCTCCCCGAGGAAAATTGATCCGCCTGCCACTTTCCCTGGCCTCGATATTTACCATCGAGGCAGGGAACTACGAGCATTTTCGTTTTGATGCACAAACCGCCGTTTTTGTGCGTAACGTGATCCTTGCTATGTGCGCTGGCATCCTGTTTGCCGCGCTTTGTACCATGTATCAGCGCTACGTGCCCGGAAAATTCATTCGCGCTATACTGCGCGCAGAGGCAAATTCTCCGGAAACGGCAAAAACGTTGGCCGAATTGGGCTTTGAAAAAAATTTCTTCGTGCGATTTGAGCTTCGCTGCGGCACCTTGCTGCTGAAAAACCTGCAATTTTGCGAGGAACAGTCTGAAAACGAGAAAAACAATCGTCCCTCTGACGCCGCTCGCTTTTATATTCCGGAGGATTTGAAATATCGTGCGGAAATGCGTTACGAAACAAAGGGCAGCGGCCCGGTACAATTTATTTTGACCGTGGTATTGACCTTTGCGATCGCAATTGTGTTGATCAAGGTGATCCCCATGCTGCTTTCCTTTGTAGATGCCATTCTTTAATAAAAAGCCTTGCGATCTTCCCGACTTTTCGGGGAGCGCAGGGCTTTTTTGCTTGTGCAGCACGATTTTTATTTTAAAAATTACCAATTTTTACCATATTACAAACTCACGACATCTGTAGACACCGTTCGCCTTGACACAAACCGCAAAAAGTGGTATAATACACGGTGTAAGCTTTCACTATCGCCAGCCGCCCGATGGTGCTTGGCGCTATTTTTGAGGTGAGATCATGAAAAAAACCGAACGTATATTTACCCCGATCACTTCCTTCCGCAATCTGCTGGAGCAGTGCACCAGATTTGGAGAAAAAACCGCCTTCCGCTATCCCTGCGGCAAGGAGTATGCTTCCATTTCCTACGCGGAATTTGCCAACATTGCCTGTAAAATTGCCGCAGGTCTTGAGGCCGTGGGCCTTGCAGGGAAGAGAATTGCCGTGATCGGCGACACCTCCTATCAGTGGGTTGCCACCTATCTTGCCGTCACCGCCGGCGGCGGCGTTATCGTGCCCATGGATAAGGAGCTGGCCATCAGCGAGATCGAAGGCTTTCTTGCCGGTGTAGAGGCTGAGGCCATCGTTTACTCTTCGTCGTTTAACGACAAAATGAAGCCAGTCATTGACCGTCATCCCACGCTGCGCACCTTCATTCCCATGGATCCTGCAGCCGGCGAGGAGGGTGAAAAGCTGCTGCCGCTTGCCGCGCTGATGGAGAAGGGAAGCGCTGCGCTTGCGGATTACGCCTTCCCGGAGCGCGACCCTGAGAGCCTCGCCGTGATGCTGTTTACCTCCGGCACCACCGGCACCAGCAAGTGTGTGATGCTTTGTGAGAAAAATATCTGCTCCTGCGTCAACGCCGCCTGTGCCACGGTAAACTTCTTCCCCAACGACGTCACGGTTTCCGTGTTGCCCCTGCACCACACCTATGAGCTTGCCATTATGCTGGCAAGCCTGACCTACAGTCTCACCATCTGCATCAATGATTCGCTCCGCCATCTGATGCGTAATTTCGCCAATTACAAGCCCACCGGCCTTGTGTTGGTTCCTCTTTTCGTCAACACCATGCACAAAAAGATTTGGGACGAGGTGCGCAAAAAGGGCAAGGAAAAGCTGCTGCGCCGCACCATCAAGGTTTCCGAGGGTCTGCGTCGCGTGGGCATTGATCTGCGCCGTGTGCTGTTCAAGGATATTCTCGCTGCCTTTGGCGGGCGTCTTGAAAAGATCATCTGCGGCGGTGCGCCCCTGAACCCCGAAATGGTCAAGAATTTCGAGGCATTTGGCGTTCAGATCTGCGAGGGCTACGGCATCACCGAATGCTCGCCGCTGATCTCCGTTACCCCTTATTTTGCGCCCCGTCCCGGCTCTGTCGGCCCCGCCGTTTGCTGCTGCGAAGCACGGATCGCCCCCTCCGGCAATCAGACCGCAGAGGGCTTTGAGGAGGGCGAGATCCAGGTGAAGGGTGACAATGTGATGCTTGGCTACTACAACAACCCGGAGGAGAATGCCAAGGCCTTCACCGAGGACGGCTGGTACCGAACCGGCGACGTGGGCTTTATTGACGCCGACGGCTATATCCACATCACCGGCCGATTGAAGTCCGTGATCGTTCTTGAAAACGGCAAAAACGTATTCCCCGAGGAGATCGAGGAATACCTCGAAAACATCGAGGAGATCGCCGAGGTCGTCGTGGTTGGCCGCAAGGGCGAGGACGGCGAAACCGTTAATCTGACGGCCATTGTTTACCCCAATCAGGATCTTTTCCCCGAGGGAACCGATCAGAGTGTGATCTATGATACGATCTACAGCAAGATCGCCGAGATCAACAAAAAGCTCCCCTCCTTCAAGAAGGTGAAGGTCCTGGAGCTGCGGGACCGCGAGTTTGAAAAGACCACCTCCCGTAAGATCAAGCGCCATCTGGTAAAATAAAAAAAGGGGCCGAAACACATGTGTTTCGGCCCCTTTTGGCGTTATGTAGGCTTAAAAATACACCCGTTGAGATGCACCTGCGAGATTTATAGACGCATCCATCCGCGGAGCATCTCGGCCTCATCCTCCACCTGCTTCATCTTCCATTCCAGGCGGGGACGGTCGGTAACGTATTCTATGGAAGGCTCAAAGCCGAGGGCGGAATCGTATTCAACAAGAGGGATGGTGGCCTCGGCGTTTTCGCGCTCATCGGCCAATACGTCTATCATCGATTGGATGATACCGTTTCTTTCGGCATCATCCTCGCAGGCCATTCTCGCTTGGTCAAGCAGATAAAAACGCTTTGTGTGGAGAGCCGTGATGATGGTGCGGTGCATAAAGTGTCCCATATTGATCAGCCTCAGCAGCTCTTCGTTCTTGTCCTCCACGCCTTCCAGGAGGCAAATGCCCTCCCAAAGGAGTTGTTTTACGTACTCAAACGCCCGAATCTCCTTTGGCATCAATTCGTCTCTCGGCACGCCCCTTTCGCGGAAGGCGTACACGTTCTCATACATTCCCCGGCGCAGCTTGGACATGGCAAATTTATCCTGAGGAGGACTGATACCCTGGCATCTCTCCCGTCCGGCATAGAGGGGATGAGACGGCCCCACGCGCAGAGCGCCGTACTGATCCTCGTCTGCGGGAACCATATTGGCCAGCGCCTCGCTCCACTTCTTCATGGCGGCATCGATCTTGTCGATCTCCGCGTCTCCAAAGTGCATAGCGAGAATCCTTGGGA
This sequence comes from Oscillospiraceae bacterium, assembly GCA_015064005.1. Classification (GTDB taxonomy): domain Bacteria; phylum Bacillota; class Clostridia; order Oscillospirales; family CAG-272; genus Firm-07. Next base: position 32,121 of record SVTA01000003.1, on the reverse strand, counting down.
TCAGCTCGTTCAGATCGACTCTGGGCTCGGCAAATGCCCATTTGGCAATCTCAGAGATAAAGGATGGATGAACGCCGAAATGAATGGAATCCATCAAGGAGGTGAGATTATTCTCGTCGTGCGCCCGGCGAAGCGCCTCAAAGCGCTCTGCCCATCTGTAGGGGGCGGGATCGAAGGGGATCGCGCCAAAATCCCAGGTTTTTCCGCCCGAATTGGCTATGGTCTGCAGCTTAATGCCACACTCGGTGGCCACCTCGGCCTCGGTAAGAAAGTAATAGCCCGGCTCGACTACGCGGAGCGAGTAGTCACAGCACCGGGTGACGGTGCCGTAAAGGTCGTATGATTCAAACATCTCCCAGCCACAGCTGAGAAGCACGCCCTCGGGTAGCGATCTGATGAGCTTCTGGCGAAGCTCCTTGGGCTGTTTGCCCCAGTTGTAGGAGCAGAGAATGACCTCCACGTCGGGCTTTATCTTGTTTACCGCATTCTGTATCATTTTAAGGAGCAGAGGCCAGTCAGAGCAGGGCCACCAGCCGGGAGGCGTCCCTTCGGGCAAGCTTTTATCGCGGCTGGGGAATTTCACCGCCTCGCCCACGATGATCAATCCTTTGATAAAAGGGCAGGCGGCAAAGAGATCGCCGTAAAGCCTGTCATAGAATTCCTGGGCCTCCTCGCCCTCCGGATATACCTCGTGGGCGGTGTAGCTCATCACGTAGATATCAAATCCGTATCTCGCCGCCCGTACGGCAAGATCGGTAAAATTCTGAAAGCCCTTTTGATTTTCGTTGATGCCCTTGATCCAGAGCATAATGCCAGAAAAGCCGTGATGGGCAAGAAGAGCCAGGTAATCGTCCGGATACTCCCCGACGCCGTAGCCCGACATCACCGTTCTCGGATAGAACATAACGCGTCTTGTTTTGCTTTCCTTTTTCAGGAACGGGGCGCGGCGGAGGTTCATCAGATCCTCAAGATAGTAAAGGCCCTGAGCGACGCCGCATTCGTCATAGCCCTCCACCAAAACGGTGCTGTCCACCGTCACTCTGTGACCCCTTCTCTCCGACGCCTCTCCGAGGTCGGTATTGACCGCAAGGCGGACAGCACCGGAGATCTCTTGCCCTCTGTCGCGATCCACGCACGCGGCAACGTTCATGGACGTAAAAAGATAGTCGGCAAAGTCCTTGGCGGCGGTCATGATCACCTCGCCGCAGTGCTCGGGCACCAGTATGACCGTGGGAGACGCAAAGCAAAATTCATCATTGGCCGGCAAAAGGGTATTGTCGCGGCGATCCTTCTTGTGCACCTCGAGGAGGCGCTTGCAAAAGTCATAATTTTTTTCAATACGCATCACACATTCACCTTTCTTTTAAAAAAGCTCCTGATCCGCCGAAGCGCTTCAAAGCTTTTTAGTAATTATACAGCAATATATTTTTTTGTCAAGTATTTGGCCAAATATTTTGATCAGCCAAAAAGTTTCTGCTGGCTTTCCGTATGACGGATAAATCCAGCGCAAAGGGGTTGAGACACGATGTGTCTCAGCCCCTTTGCGTATATTGAACTTGAAGCCCGGCGGCTATAGGCAACGAGAATTTGAGCTGCAAGAGTGGGGCATCGCTCAGGCAAGCAAAGATAGCACCTGCCTCTTTTCCACCCCTGTAAGCCTGTTTTTTATGATCCGTAGGCCTCTCGGAGCGCAAGCAAGCGCGCATAGCGTGCCTTTGCCTCCTCCTCGGCTTTTTTCCACAGCGCTTCGGCGCGTTCCGGGTCGGCCTCGGCCAAACGGGCGTAGCGCGTTTCTCCTGCCAGAAAAGCGGCAAAATCGCCGCTTGGCGGGGGGCTATCAATAGTGAGCTTTTGCGATTTTGCGGCAGGATGGTAGCGGAAAAGCGGAAAATAGCCCGTGGCCACCGCCTTTTGCATTTCCAGCTGACAGTTCTGCATCCCGCCGCCGCGAATGCCGTGCATTTCACAGGGGGAATAAGCCACGATCAGCGCGGGGCCGGGATAGGCCTCCGCCTCCCGCAACGCCCGCACCAGCTGATTGCGATCCGCGCCCATCGCCACCTGCGCCACGTACACGTATCCGTAGGTGAGCATCATCTCCGCAAGGCTCTTTTTCCCCACCGTTTTGCCGCCAAATGCGAATTGTGCCACCTGCCCGAGCCCCGCCGCCTTGGAGCTTTGCCCGCCTGTATTGGAGTATAGCTCGGTATCAAACACCAGTAAATTGACGTTGGCGCCGGAGGCCAACACATGATCCACACCGCCAAAGCCGATGTCGTACGCCCAGCCGTCGCCACCAAAGATCCACACTGAACGGGGGAAAAGATGCTCCTTTTCCGCCAAAATCCGCCCCGTTTCCGGGTGTTTCGTGTTTTTTAGCGCCTCTACCAGCGCCCTTGCCTCCTCCTCGGTGGCGTGACCGTCTGCCTGCAGGTACTGTTGAATGCACGCCCGCAGTGCATCATTCGCATCCGGCAAAAGCCGACGCAAACGCGCCTCCTGCCTCTGTCGGGCTGCCTCCCCCGCCAGCCAAAAGCCAAGGCCGTGCTCCGCATTGTCCTCAAAGAGGGAATTTGCCCAAGCGGGGCCGCAGCCACTGCCTCGATGATAGGTGTAGGCAGTGGATGGCGCGGAGCAGCCCCAGATGGAGGAGCAGCCCGTAGCATTGGAAATATACATACGCTGACCAAACAGCTGCGTCACCAATCTGGCATAGGCAGCCTCCGCGCATCCGGCGCAAGCGCCGGAAAACTCCATCAGCGGCTGCCGGAATTGACTTTCCCGCACGGTAAAGCCAAAAAGCTCCGGCTTTTCCGAAGCCTCTTCTACCAAAAAATCAAATACCATTTGCTGGCCAATTTGTGTTTTCTGCGGTTTCATATCAATGGCAAAGCGCCCTCTGTCCGGCTCTTTTCCATTCTTTTCCGCCTCCTCCGTGACCCGCCGGTTCACCGGGCAGGACTTGACACACAGCGTGCAGCCCATGCAGTCCAATGGGGAAATACCAATGGCAAAGGTATAGTCGCTTTTCGCCACCCGTCTTGAGGCTTTTTTCAATGCAGCGGGGGCTTTTGCAAGCTCCGCGTCATTCAGCGCAAAGGCACGCACCGTGGCGTGCGGGCAGACAAAGGCACAGGTGTTGCACTGGATACAGTTTTCCGGTATCCAGCAGGATACGAAGGGAGCAATGCCACGCTTTTCCAATGCCGTGGTGCCGGGGGGATAGATCCCCCCTTCTATTTCCCGAAAGGCCGAAACCGGCACACTGTCGCCGCGCAAGAGCTTGACAGGATCCATGATTTGCGTGGCGAATGCGCTGTCATGATACGTGCATTGCGGCATTTTCTCCTCTTTTTTCACGTTTTCCCCGTTTTCTAGTACCGTTTTGGGGGAAATCTTCAAAAAGCCCGATTTGCCAAGCGTGACGGCACGCAGATTTTGCGCCACCACCTCGTTACCGTATTTGCCGTAGCTTTCGCGAATCGTTTCTGCCAGATATTGCTCTGCCTCCTCCGGTTGCATCATATCCGTCAGGGCGAAAAACGCACCTGTCAGAATCATATTTTTCACCTTGACGTTGCCAATCTCTCGTCGGGCAAGCCCCGCAGCGTCGATCACGTAGCAGGAAATTTCTTTTTTCAGCACCGTTTCCCGTATTTTGGAAGAAAATCCCGCCCACGCCTCGTCCGGCTGCAGAGGCGTATCCACCAGCAAAGTGCCGCCCGGCAGGATCTCATCTATCAAGGGAAAATCCTTTTCGAGGAACATCGGGTGCAGGCAGGCGACAAAATTGGCTCTGTCTACGTCGTAGGGGGCATGAATGGGCACGTTGCCAAAGCGCAGATGTGATACCGTTATGCCGCCGGTTTTCTTGGAATCGTACTGAAAATATGCCTGCACGTACCGCTCCGTGTGATCGCCCACGATCTTGACAATGCTTTTGGAGGCACCTACCGTGCCGTCGCCTCCAATGCCCCACAGCTTGCAGGAAACCGTACCGCGGGGCAGGGTGTCCGGCGCCGGCAGGGAAGAAAGCGACCGAAAGGTCACATCATCTGTGATCCCCAGCGTAAAGTCGTGTCGCGGCGCCTCTGCCTTCAGATGCTCAAACACGGCAAAGGCGTCTGCGGGCGGGGTGTTTTTGGAGGCAAGACCGTATCTGCCGCCCACTACGCAAATTTCCCTGCCGCTATCCCTCAGTGCGGTCACCACGTCAAGATACAGCGGTTCTCCCGGCGCACCGGACTCCTTGGTTCGATCCAAAACCGCCATTTTCCGCACCGTTTGGGGGATAACCGCTAAAAATCGTTCTTTTACAAAGGGGCGGTAGAGGCGAACTCGTACAAGTCCCACCTTTTCTCCCTTTGCAACGAGATGGCGCACCACCTCACTTGTCACGTCGCAGAAGGAGCCCATCGCCACCACCACGCGCTCCGCGTCCGGCGCGCCCTCGTATTCAAATAAACCGTAGGAGGTGCCCAGCAATCGGTTGATCTCCTCCATATAGCGCTCTACCACATGAGGCAACGCCTCGTAGCGTAAATTAGCCACCTCACGGTGTTGAAAATAGATGTCTCCATTTTCTGCCGCGCCGCGGGAGCCGGGTCGCGTCGGGTGCAGCGCTGACCGTCGAAACGCGTCCAGAGCGCCCTCATTCAGCAGCGGCTTCAGCTGCTCGCTTGACCACACCTCGATCTTTTCAATCTGATGCGAGGTACGGAAGCCATCAAAAAAGTGCAGGAACGGTACCCGCCCCTCGAGGGCAGCAAGATGCGCCACGGGAGCAAGATCCATCACCTCCTGCGGGTTGCAGGAGGAAATCATAGCAAAGCCGCTTTGCCTGCAGGCATACACGTCGGAGTGATCCCCAAAAATACTGAGTGCGTGGGTCGCCACGGTTCTGGCCGAGGCATGAATCACCAGAGGCAGCGCCTCACCCGCGATCTTATACATATCCGGCAGCATCAACAGCAGCCCTTGAGAGGCCGTATAGGTTGTGGTCAGCGCACCGGCAGACAGCGCACCGTGCACCGCACCGCCAACTCCCGCCTCGGACTGCATCTCCACCACCTTCGGCACGCTTCCCATCAGATTTTGCGCCGTATCGCCCAGTAAATTTTTTCCCGATGCCGCCCACACATCCGTGCGCTCCGCCATCGGCGTTGAGGGGGTAATGGGATAGATGGCCGCCACCTCCGTAAAGGCGAAGGCCGCGTGTGCCGCGGCTGTGTTGCCGTCTACCGTCTTTTTTATTCTTTTGATAGGCATAAAAAAAGCTCCTCTCTACCTTTCTAAAGGTAGAATGGGAGCTTTTTTCTCTGTTTATACAAAAAAGTGCCAAACGGTGTGGAATTTCAGTAGGTTGGGGAATCCAGATACCACATTCCGTTTACCAGCGTGAGGGAAATGCGTACCGTCAAAAGCTTATCCTCCTCGCCCTCCAGGTGTGTATCCATCTCGATATACACGTAGTTGGCGGAGCTGCGCTTTTCCTCGCTGTAGCGCATGGTGTCGTAGAGATATACGCGGCCGGTATCCAGCCCCTCGTAGGTGTTCAGCTTCAGCAGCATCGGGATTCCGTCCTTGTCCTTTCCCTCCATGTAACGGGCATAAAGGGTACCATTTTCCTCCTCGGAAATGCTGATACCCACAAAAAGGCTATCGTAGACCGACTCCAGATAGCTTTTAGCGTAGACGGTTTCTGCCTTTTTCTTGATATCCGCAATGGAGGAGTACTCCTCGTTAGGCTTTACGAAATCATAATACGCGTATTGTGCACCCTGATAGTCGTCGTAATAGAAGGTGTCCTCTACGTAGTCCTCCAAGCGGTAATAATACTGATTGCCGCTGACGTAGATAGGCTCCTCCTCCCGTACCTCGGTGGTCTTTTGCACGTAGCGCAGCTTACCCAAGTCCCAGCTGGTGCGGGGGATATTCATTTCCACGTCGATATAGAGATAATCCTCCTCGCCAACGGTTTCCCGCAGGCAGTATTGGTAGGCAATGACCGTGCCAAGCTTCTCGTCGGGAATGGATCTGTAGTATAGCCGATGCGCGGTGGATTCTGCTGAAAAAACGAACCCGTTTTCAGTCTTATTTAAATAAAACGGCTGTTCTACCGGGCGATTTATGCGAGGATAAGTAGGAAGTCCCTGGCCAAAAAGGATCTCGTTGACCTCGGCGGAGGCATCCACCAGAGCGATCACCCTGTCCCGCAGCGTTGAAAGCTCCGGGGGCGGGGATTTTCGCACCTCTCGCACGATCAGCACGGAAATCAACGTTACGAGGACCAGCGCCACGGCAATGATGGCAGCGATCAATCGGTTCTTCATTGTAATCTCCTGTTTTTTGCTAAAAATAGCACCCGTCTCGGGGCTTTTTCGGGGGGAACGGCTCCGGGCACATATGCCCGGAGCCGTCTTATTGCTTATTCCGTCTTGTTTTCCACCGTGGCGGGAGCTTCTGTGGGTTGCTCATTTTCCGCTACCGTTTCGAGGGATTCCTCCTCGTGGGCTACCTTGGAGAAGCCCGCGAGCGTCTGCCCCTCCCCGAGGCGCATCACGATGACGCCGGAGGCGGTACGGGAATAGGTGTTGATCTGAGAAACAGGGGTGCGGATCACCGTTCCGAGGTTGGTGATCATCATCAGGTCATCGCCGTCATCTACCGTGGCAATGCCTGCAAGTAGGCCCGTCTTTTCGGTCAGATTATGGCAGGTTACGCCAAGACCGCCGCGACCCTTCACACGGAAGTCCTCAAACGGGGTGCGTTTTCCGTATCCGTTTTCGGTTACGGTAATCAACTGCTTTGTATCGTCTACGATCGTAGCACCTACAACGAAATCACCCTCGCGCAGCTTCACGCCGCGCACACCGCGGGCAGTTCGGCCGAGCGGGCGCACGGTCGACTCGGTAAAGCGGGCTGCAGCACCCTCATGGGTGGCGATCAGCACATCCTTTTCACCCTTGGAAAGCATGACAAACACCAGTTCATCGCCCTCGTCCAGATTCAGAGCGATCTTTCCGCCCTTACGCTGATATTCATACTCGGAAAGCAACGTGCGCTTGATCACGCCTTGTCTGGTCACCATGGTGAGATATGCGTCCTCGGAAAATTCAGCCACGCTGATCATGGCCGTGATCTTTTCCTCCGAGGAGGTTTCGATCAGATTGATGATATTGGAGCCCTTGGCGGTGCGGGAGGCCTCCGGGATCTGATATGCCTTGCGCATAAATACCTTGCCGGTGTTGGTGAACATCATCAGGTAGGAGTGGCTGTTGACCACCATCAGCTTCTCAATGAAGTCCTCCTCCTTGGTGGTCATGCCGATGATACCCTTTCCACCCTTGTTCTGGGTCTGATAGGTGTCGGCAGGCTGACGCTTGATGTAACCGGCGTGGGTCAGCGTAATCACGCAGCTGTGCTTTTCGATGAGATCCTCAAGGTCAATGTCATCGGTGGCCTCCACGATCTCGGTGCGGCGCTCGTCAGCATACTTGCGGCGCACCTCGGAAAGCTCCTCGCGGATGATATCGTTGATCTTTTCGGGATCGGCAAGCACGCCCTGCAGCTCGGCGATGAGCAGGTGCAGACGATCCAGCTCCTCCTCGATCTTTTGCCGCTCGAGACCGGTCAGCTTGCCAAGGGTCATCTCCACGATGGCCTGTGCCTGAATTTCAGAAAGTCCGTAGATCTCCATCATCTTTTCCTTGGCATCTGCAATGGATGCGGCGGAACGGATCAGATCTACCACGTCGTCGATGTTATCATTGGCGATCTTGTAGCCCTCCAGAATGTGGGCGCGCGCTTCAGCCTTGTCCAAATCAAACTTGGTGCGGCGACGGATCACGTCCTGCTGATGACGGATATAATGGTCAAGAATTTCGGGCAGGGAAAGGATCTTCGGCTCGCCACCTACCAGCGCCAGCATATTGATGGAGCAGGTATCCTGCAGCTGGGTATACTTGTAAAGTTGGTTGAGGATCACCTGACCGTTGGCATCACGGCGATAGGGAATGAGAATGCAGATGCCGTTACGGTCACTGGAAACATCCTTGATATCGGTAATACCGTCTATTTTTTTATCCTTAACAAGCTCCGCAATGGACATAACCAGTGTGGATTTGTTGACCTGATAGGGAATTTCCGTTACCTTGATCTGATGATGCTCCTCGTCCACCTCGCATTTTGCGCGTACCATCACGCGACCCTTACCGGTTCTGTAGGCGTCAATGATGCCCTGTACGCCATAGCAGGTGGCGGCGGTAGGAAAGTCAGGACCCTTGATATACTGCATCAGCTCTTCAACAGTAGCCTCGGGATTGTCCATACGGTAAATGGTGGCGTCAATCACCTCACCCATGTTGTGAGGCGGAATGTTGGTGGCCATACCGACGGCAATACCGACGGATCCGTTTACAAGCAGGTTCGGGAAGCGGGAGGGAAGCACCAGAGGCTCGCGGCGGCGGTTATCAAAGTTGGGACCGAAGGGAACGACCTCCTTTTCAAGGTCGGCCATCAGCTCGTTGGAGATCTTTGCCAAACGCGCCTCGGTATAACGGTAAGCGGCCGCACCGTCACCGTCTACGGAGCCAAAGTTACCCTGACCCTCAATGAGGGGATAACGAAGCGAGAAATCCTGCGCCATACGCACCATGGTGCCGTAAACGGCCGCGTCACCGTGCGGATGATAGCGACCCAGCACGTTACCGACGGTGGTAGCGGATTTGTAGAAGGGCTTATCCGAGGTCAGATGATCCTCGTACATCGCATACATGATACGGCGCTGGCCGGGCTTCATACCGTCGCGCACGTCCGGCAGGGCACGGGCCACGATAACCGACATGGCATACTCGATAAAGGCCTGCTTGACGCGGCCGCTCATTTCTACGTCCTGTATGATCTGATTCGGAAATTCGATATTATCTTTTTTGTTATCCATTTTTTCTATCACCTTTCTGATCAGATATCCAGATTTTCAGCAAATCTGGCGTTTTCCTCGATGAAGGCGCGGCGAGGCTCCACCTCATCGCCCATCAGCGTGGCAAATATCTGGTCACAGAGGATGGCATCCTCCATGGTCACACGCAGCAAAATGCGGCGCTCGGGATCCATGGTGGTCTCCCAGAGCTGATCCGGGTTCATCTCACCAAGACCCTTGTAGCGGTCTGCCTCAAAGCCCTTGTTTTCGGCAAGCAGGGCGTCACGCTCGGCATCGGTGTAGGCGTATTTTTCGCCACCCACACGGCCGGATCGCTTATAGATCTTGTAAAGCGGAGGCTTTGCAAGGAACACGCGCCCGTTTTCAATCAGCGGTTTCATGTGACGGAACAGGAATGTGAGAAGCAGAATCTGAATATGCGAGCCGTCCACGTCCGCATCCGCCATGAGAATGATCTTACCGTAGCGGAGCTTTTCAATATCAAAATCAGGGCCGATGCCGCAGCCCAGCGCCTGAATGATAGGCTGCACGGACTGATTGGCATATACCTTTGTGGGATTGATCTTTTCTACGTTCAGAATCTTACCGCGCAAGGGGAGAATGGCCTGGAAGCGGGGATCTCGACCCTGCTTTGCAGAGCCTCCTGCGGAATCTCCCTCCACCAAATAGACCTCGGTGAGCTCCTTGTTGCGCTCGGTGCAGTCGGAAAGCTTACCGGGCAGGGACATGGATTCCAGCGGATTCTTGCGACGGCTGGCCTCTCTTGCCTTACGGGCGGCCTCTCTTGCCTGGCTTGCCAGAACGGCCTTTTCAATGATAGCTCTTCCCTCATTGGGATGCTCCTCAAAGTACTCGGTCAGCTTTTCGGTAACCACCTTATCCACAAACTGGCGCACGTGAGCGTTGCCAAGCTTTGTTTTGGTCTGACCCTCGAACTGTGCCTCCTTCAGCTTGACGGAAACGATAGCGGTAAGACCCTCGCGCACGTCCTCGGGCTTCAGATTCAGATCCTTATCCTTCAGAATTTTGTACTTGCGGGCATATTCGTTAATCACCTTTGTCAGCGCCTTTTTAAAGCCCTCCTCGTGGGTACCGCCCTCGTGAGTATTGATGTCGTTGGCAAAGGTCATAAAGGTTTCGGTATAGGTGGTGGTGTACTGCAGTGCCACCTCCATAATGGTGCGGCCGCGCTCCTCCTCCACCTTCTCTCCGCGAATGTAAACCACCTCAGGATGCACTGCCTGCGCGTGCTTTTGCTCGTTGAGATAGGTTACAAAATTGCGGATACCACCGTCATACTGCATCACCTCACCGGTAAAGGAGCCGTCCTCCTTCTCTGCCTGCGGACGCTTGTCGGTAATGGAAATGGTAACGCCTGCATTGAGGAACGCCTGCTCGCGCAGACGCTTCAAAAGCGTTTCGTAATCAAATTCCACCTCGTCAAAGATGGTATCGTCGGGTTTAAAGCGCACGAAAAGGCCGTGCTTTTCGGTGACGCCCTCATCCGCAAAGGGCCTTGCCACCACACCGCGCTCAAAGCGCTCGGTATAACGGCGACCCTGATAGCAGGATTCCAGCTCGATCCACTCGGAAAGCGCGTTTACAACCGAGGAGCCTACACCGTGCAGACCGCCGGAAAACTCGTATCCGTTGCCGTCAAACTTGCCGCCGGCATGGAGCACGGTAAATATAACCTCAAGTGTAGGAATACCCATCTTGGGATGAATGCCGCCGGGAATACCCTGACCGTCATCCTGAATGGCAACGGAGCCGTCGGGCAGAAGGGTAACGTCAATATTACTGCATCGGCCGGCCAGTGCCTCGTCGATGGAGTTATCCACGATCTCATAAACCAAATGATGCAAGCCGCGCAACGAGGTGGAGCCGATATACATGCCCGGACGGCGGCGCACCGCCTCCAGACCCTCCAAAACCTGTATTTGACTGTCGTCGTACACTTGTCTTTTTTCTTCGTTGTTTGCCATGTTCTGTCCTTCCTTTTCGAACTTCACAATTCTTTATGTTACGCTTTTAATTTTTTGGATTATCACTTCTGCCAAGCAGGGCAGATGTGGATAATTGAGAAAAACAAATACCGTTTCCGCCCTTTTTGCGAAAAATCACAAACGATTTCGGTATTTCCTCACCCGCAATCTCGACCTCGCCCCGCTTTTCCGCCTCGGTGAGAAATTTTCTCGTTACCGAGGAAACGGTGGCGGTGTCCGCGTCAAAAATGCCGATGATATCCTTTTCTCTAATGTTTTTATTATTGCCTACGTGTAAAAACATTTTTTTACTCCGTTTCAGCTTGATAGATGCCGCCTTTTACAAAAATGCGGTGAGTTGCCAAAAATTCTTCCTTTTCACAGGTGGTAAGGATCACCTGCTTTCCCTTGATCTTTTGCAGGAGATAATTTCTGCGGTTTTCATCCAGCTCAGATAAAACGTCGTCAAACAGCAGCACCGGGTATTCACCGCAATCCTCGCGACAAAGCTCTGCTTCCGCTATTTTCAGCGCCAAGGCAAGGGATCTTTGCTGTCCCTGGGAGCAGTAGATCCTGGCAGCCCGCTCGTTGAGATAAACCTCCACGTCATCCTTATGAATGCCGTACAGTGTGGCACCCGCGCCGATTTCCCGCTCGTGGTTTTCCGAGAGTCTTTTGTAAAGCACGACCTCGGTTTTTTGTACGTCGCCGTACGTATCCAGCTCCTTACCGCCACAGCCGTGATAGACAAGGGAGGGCTTTTCTCTGGTTCCTGTCATATCGGCAAAGCATTCTTCTACGTAAAAAGAGGCTCTTTTCACATACCGTTCCCGGCTTTTTGCAATATAAGCGCCCTCTCTTGCCAACTGCTGCGACCAGATATCCACGGTATCCTTGAAATCCGCAGGATTCTTTTCCGCACTCTTCAAAAGCGTATTTCTTTGCTTTAAAATACGGTTATAGCGCTGCAGCGCCGCAAGGTAAGCGGGCTCCAGAGCGCTGATGGCAATATCCAAAAACTGCCTGCGCTCCGCGGGACCGTCCTTAATGAGGGAAAGATGCTCCGGGCAAAAGAGAACCGCCTTAAAGGAGCCCACAAGCTCCGACATACGGGGGATTTTTACCCTGTTTTTTTCTACCGTTCTGACCCTTCCGTCAAAAAATTGAATTTTGATGTTCTGGTCACGGCCACAGCTGTTGTAATCAAGGGATATCTGCGCCTCATTGGTACCAAAGCGGACAAGCTCATTTACATGCTGACCACGAAAGCTTTTACCGATGGAGGCGTAATATAAAGCTTCCAGCAGATTCGTTTTTCCCTCCGCGTTGTCGCCGTACAGTACGTTGACGCCCTCAGAAAAGGAAATCTCCGCGTCGCTGACGTTGCGAAACTGATGAAGCTTTAATGTTTTTGCGATCATGCCGTATTATTCCTTCATTCTGACAGGCAGCAGCATAAAGAGATCCTCAGCACCCTCTTCCTTACCGTCTGCCGGCTCAATATTGACGCTGGCGAGATTGGAGGAAAGGGACATTTTAATGGTTTCACTGTCACAGGCTCTGACGGAATCAATGAGGAAGCGGTTGTTGAAGGCAATGAGAATATCTCCGCCCTCATGCTCGATCTCGATCTCATCATAGGTGCTGCCGGCAGAGGAGGCGGCAAGGATCTTCAGAAGGCCGCCCTCAAAATGCAGCTTCACGTGAGAGCGCACACTGTTCATCACACGCTCCTCTGTGATCAGGGCAGCTCTTTCCAGAGAAGAGATCAGCTCATCTCTGTTAAGGGTCGCAAAAATCTTGCTATCCTTGCGGATAATGCGATCATATTCGATATATTCACCGTCAATGAGACGGGAGAAAAACTCCAGCTCACCGATGTGGAAAAGAATATGCTTTCTGGTCATGTAAATGCTGACAGACTTTTCCTCATCAGAGGAAAGCAGCTTGAAAAGATCATTTACCGTCTTAACGGGTACGATAAAGCGGAAGGAAAGATCACTGCCATCGGCATTACCGTTTTGCAGTGCCACTGCCGTCTTACATCTTGCCAGCTTGAAGCTATCACAGGAAACAAGCAGGATGCTATCGTTTTTCACCTCAAAGAAGCAGCCGTTCAGCACGGGGCGCTGATCATTTACGCCCATTGCGTACATGGTTTTGGAAAGCATCTCACGCAGCGTGCCCTCGGGCATTGTAAAGCCCTTTTCATTAGAAAGGTAGGGCAGCTCAGGAAAATCCGCACCGTTCAGCGCGATCATCTTATGAGAGGATTTTCCACAGGCAAAAATAGCGCAAAGCTTGTCGTCAACGGAAAGCGTAACCTCCTCACCGTCCATCACGCGCAGGGTCTGCATCATTTTTTGCGCGTTGATGATGTAGCAGCCTTCCTCCAGCACCTTGGTGGTCGTGGTGGTAGAAACACCCTTTTCCAGATCATATGTGGTGAATTTGCAAACATCGGGGAACGAGGCCTCGATCAACACGCACTCAGCAGCAGCTACAGTGGATTTATTGGAAACGGCGCACATCAGAGGAGAAAGCAGAGCAATGGTCTGTTGACGGTTTAAAACGATTTTCATAAATACTCCTTTCGCTCTCGTCCCCGGAGGGGACAAAAAGAGATATAATGATATTATAATTTCGTAGTAAAAGTATTAGGGGGCGTGGAAACTGTGGAAAACTCAAAAAGCGATTGTGGCACGGTATTTTGCGAAATTTTCAGCGGCAAAACAATATGGAAAAGAAGGGCAAGAGAAGCTCCTCAGGCTGTGAAAAAAAGAGGTCTTCCGGTGAAATTTTTCTTTTCTGAAGGATTTTGCGGACTGAAATGATTTTTCTGTATAAAATCTTTTGTTTTACACAACGGAAATTTCGCAAAAATGCTGCGGAAAAGTGATTTTTAAGTACCGTTTACACATTTGCTTTATGTTTTACACAGAGAAGAAAAATAGGAAATAAGCGGATCCCGCGAGTTTTTCATAGGTTTTACGCAGCATTTTTTATAGGAGTGGAAAGGCTGCCGAAAAATTATTGATTTCCGCAAATTTCCTTGCGGAGCGTTTCAATATCCATGGCGTAAACGGGGTCGGAGGAGATACGCTTTTTCACCACCTCAATGGAGGCCATTACTGTGGCGTGATCGCGGTCAAAAATTTTGCTGATATTGGGATAGGACATTTCCGTAATTTCCCGGATAAGAAATACACAGATGTGCCGGGGGTTGGCAATTTCCTTGTTACGCTTTTTGCCCACCAGCTCTTCCTTTTGTATACCGAATTTTTTAAATACGGCAGCGAAGATCTTATCAATGGTAACATTCAGCGGCTCGGTTTCTCCACGCAGATCGGTGATGCAATCCTTTGCCAGCTCCATAGAAATCATTCTGCCCTCCACCAGGCTTTTGGCTGCCAGCTTTTTAATGGCACCCTCGATCTGACGGATATTGGAGCGCAGATTTTCCGCAAGGAAGGTCAGTACGTCATCGGGCAGGTCAATGTCCAGTGTTTCTGCCTTTTTTCGCAGGATCGCAACGCGCAGCTCAAGATCGGGAGGATTGATATCCGCCAGTAGTCCCTGCTCAAAGCGGGAGCGAAGGCGCTCCTCCAGTGGGTTGATATCCTTTGGCGGACGGTCGGAGGCGAGAATGATCTGCTTGCCGTCGTCAAACAGGGTCTGGAAGGTGTTGAAGACCTCCATCTGTGTGGCCTCCTTGCCGGCGATAAACTGAATATCGTCAATCAGCAGCACGTCACAGCTGCGATAGCGGGCACGGAAGGTTTCCATGGTGCTGTTTGCGATGCACTTGATCATGTCGTTGATAAAATCGTCACCCTTGATGTAGACCACCCGGATATTGGGATTTTGGCGGCGCAGCTCGTTGATCACCGCGCACATCAGGTGCGTTTTACCCACACCGCTGGGACCGTAAAGAAAAAGCGGATTCCATTCGGTATAGGGATTATTGGCAACCTTCCAGCAGGCGGCACGGGCAAATTTATTTGCCTCGCCCACGATGAAATTATCAAAGGTATATTTGGCACGCTGTATGTTTTCCGCGTTGCTCTCGGCGGGAATGCTTTCCACCGGCGCTGCAGCCGACTCCGCGGGTGAAATTCTCTTCTTCAGCTCCTCAACGGAGGTGTTGGGAGCTTTGCATACGAAGGAAATATGAAGATCCATGCCAATCAGTGTAGAAAACCGATGTTCAATCAGCGGCTTATATTTTTCCGTCAGATACTTCAGCTTGAACTCGGAGGTGGCGGAAAAAATCAGATTTTCGCCTTCAGCCTGATAATCAACGGGCGTAATGTCGTTATACCAAAGATTGAATATCTCAACGGCGCATTCTTTTCGAAAGGATTCTTTTACCAGCTCCCAAAACGACAGTATTTCTTCGGGACAAGCCATAAAATTACCTCCTTGAAATTAAAATCTGTAATTATATATAAACATATTATAACATATATCTTAAGATAAAACAAGTATTTTCGCGCGCACACACGCGTGAAAATATAAAAGTTCACAATTTATTTACTTTTAACGAAGGGAAAATGGCCTTGATTTTAAAAAGAAGATCGTATATACTAACAATAACGAAGGGAAGTGAAAACAATAAAAACAGAAATATATCGCGTAAAGGGTATGACCTGCTCGGCGTGTGTTGCGCACGTAGAGCGTGCCGTACGGTCCGTGGTGGGAGAAAGCTGCCCCTTCCAGGTCAGTCTGCTTTCCGGCACGCTTACGGTTGAGGTGGAGGAGGGCAGAGAGGATGTCCAATTCAAAAAGCTGGCTGTTTCTCTGAAAAGGGCCGGATACGGGCTTGAAAAACGGGACGCGGCGGCAGATGAAGAAAAAGAAAAATCAGAAAAAAAGAGAGAGCTTTTTCGCCTTTCCCTTTGCGGAGGATTGGTGCTGCTCCTGATGGCGGTGGCTATGTGGCATATGACGCCATTGCCGTTACCCGCTATATTTGATGCGACCAAATATCCGAGAGTGTTTTTCAGCATTCAAGCGGTGCTGGCATTTACGGTGCTGTTTTTTGAGCGGCGCTTTTTTAAGGCGGGCTTTTCGGCGCTACTGCACGGTGCGCCAAATATGGATTCGTTGGTAGCCCTCGGCTCCGGTGCCTCTGCCGTATACGGCGTAGTGGCGGGTGTGTTTATTTTTTACGGCACAGCAACGGGCAATGCTGCGCTGGTGCATCAATACGTGCATCAGCTGTATCTGGAATCCGCCGCAATGATATTGGTGCTGGTATCCGTGGGCAAATACCTGGAGGGACGCGCCCGACACCGGGCGGCAGGCGCGGTGCGCGCGCTGATGGCAGAGGAAGCACAGATTGCCAGACGCAAAAGGGACGGGAAAATCGAGGAGATCCCACCGGAGCTTTTGGAGGTCGGTGATCTGGTTCTGGTGCCCACCGGAGAAAAAATCCCTGCAGACGGTGTGATTTTCGAGGGATCCGGCAGCACAAATGAGGCGATGTTGACCGGCGAATCGCTCCCCCGCAGCGTTGGCGAGGGCGATGAGGTATTCGGTGCCACGGTGCTGGAGGACGGCTTGATTACTGTTTGTATCACGAAAACCGGTGAGGAAACAGCGCTGCGACAGATTGCCGCGCTGCTGGAGGCAACCGCCGCAAGCAAGGCGCCCGCTGCCCGCATGGCGGATAGGGTCAGCGCCGTTTTTGTACCCATTGTGCTATGTATTGCCGCTTTGACAGCGGTTTTATGGATGATCCTTACCCGCAGCGTGGCGGATGCCTTCCGTGCCGCTACCTCGGTGCTGGTCATTTCCTGCCCCTGTGCGCTGGGTCTTGCCACGCCCACGGCCATTACGGTGGGCAGCGGACGGGCCGCCCGCTTCGGTATTCTTTTCAAAAGCGCAGAAGCGCTGGAGACCCTGGCTACCGTCAAGGTACTGTTGACCGATAAGACCGGCACGCTCACCGAGGGACGCATGCGGGTTACGGATACGGTTGTGCTGTCCGGTACGGAGCAGGAGCTTTACTGTGTTGCAGCCTCGCTGGAGGCACAGTCCACACATCCCGTGGCAAAGGCCGTTGCCGCGCTCTCGGAGCAGCGGGTCGAAATCGAAAATTTCGCCTCTCACACGGGTCTTGGCTTATCCGGAAGACTTGCGGACGGTCGATTGCTTTTTGCCGGCCGGAAGGCGTTGTTTTCCGCGCTGGAGAATGCTCCTGCACTGTCCCTTGAAGCAGAAAAGGCCGTCAACGGTCTTGAAAAAGAGGGAAAAAGTGTGGTAATTGTTGCCGCAGGTAATACCGTTCTCGGTGTGCTGGGTGTGGCGGATACGCTGCGAGGAGATAGCCCCGAGGCCGTGGCGGCGCTGCGTCGATTGGGCGTGGATACCGTGATGCTGACCGGCGATCATGAGGCTGTGGCGGCAAAAATCGCAGCAGAGGCCGGCATTCATACCTACCGTGCGGGACTTTTACCCGCAGATAAGGAACAGACGGTGCGAGATTTTGCCGAAAAGGGCACCGTTGCCATGGCGGGAGACGGTATCAACGATGCCCCCGCGCTTGCCCGTGCAGACGTGGGCCTCGCTATTGGAGCGGGCACCGGCGTTGCGGTGGAGTCCGCCGGCGTGGTGCTGGCAGGCAACTCGCTTTGCGACGCGGTCGCCGCTGTGGAGATCGGCAGGGCGACCCGCCGGAACATCCGACAGAATCTGTTTTGGGCGCTTTGCTATAACGCGCTCTGTATTCCCGTGGCAGCCGGCGTGCTGTATCCCGCCTTTGGGATCATGCTCACGCCGATGATCGCCTCCGCGGCCATGAGCTGCTCCTCGGTATTTGTGGTACTGAACGCCTTACGCTTGGGTCGATTTGTACCTTCCGTCTATCGCGATAAAGAAAAAGAAAGAAAAATAAAGGAACAAAAGGAGAAGGAAAAAATGCTTTTTAAGAAATCCGAGATTGTTACTACCGTATTGACGGTGGAGGGCATGATGTGCGGGCATTGCTCCGCTCGTGTGGAGGCCGCTCTTACTGCGATTTCCGGTGTCAAATCGGCCAAGGCAGATCTTGCTGCAGGTACCGTTACGGTTGAGGCAGCGGCTAAGGTAAAGCCCGAGGCACTGATCACTGCCGTCAAGGCCGCCGGATATCAAGCGAAGTAAATAACAAAAAAGCGCGGAGTCCTCGCTCCGCGCTTTTTACTATTTATAAGCAAAACCTATCAATTCATATTAAAAGATAAATGATTAGAATAAATCGCACAAGCACCGCGTGATTTCCTTTCAAAACTTTGTCAAAATGAGATAGTTAAAAGTTTAACGAAAACCCTTGTTTTCCGTCGAAAAATGTGCTACAATATCACAGCAATGATACCAGCGCGCGTCGCGCGATAGCAAAAGCCCTCGTACGAGGGCTTTTTACAATCATCGGGAGGACAACGTATGGATTCTTTTATTTTTGCGATCGGTGCCATAGCCCCAATCGTGCTGATGGTGCTGATGGGATATTTTCTAAAGCGCGTGGGCATGATCGGCGAAAGCTTTGCCAAGGAGGCAAATAAGCTGGTTTTCCGCGTGTTTATGCCGGTGATGCTGTTTGTCAACATCTATAAGATCAAAAGCCTCGCGGGCTTTGATTTTGCCTTCATCGGATACGTGGTTATCGCCCTTCTGGTGGTGTTTTTCCTCTCCATTCCCGCTTCTATTGCGGTTGCAGGGCAGAAAAACCGCCGCGGTGTGCTGATTCAGGCTGCTGTCCGTTCCGGTTATTCGCTGATCGGCATTCCCCTTGCCAACTCTCTTTACGGTGAGGCCGGTGCCATTGCTGCCACTCTGCTTTCCGCTGCGGTGATCCCGCTTTTTAATATTCTCGCGGTGGTGAGCCTGACCGCCATCGGCAACGACGGCGGTGAGAGGGTCAGCGTAAAAAAGATCGTTCTCGATATTCTCAAAAACCCGCTGATCCTTGGCATTGCCGCGGCGCTGGTATGTATTCTGATCCGCACTGCTTTTGAGAAAAACGGCATCTCCTTCCGCCTCTCTGATCTTGACCCGCTGTTCACCGTTCTGCAGTATCTCGCCGGTCTTGCGATCCCGCTGGCACTGCTGGTGCTGGGCGCGCAGTTTGAGCTTTCCGCTGTAGCCGCGCTGAAAAAGGAGATCATCTTCGGCACGCTGGTTCGCGTGGTGGTGGTACCCGCCCTTGCCATCGGCGTAGCGTATATCTTTTTCCGTCATCGCTTCACGCCCGCGCATTTTGCGACCTTTGTTTCAGTATTTGCCACTCCTGTGGCGGTGCCCAGCGTGCCTATGGTGCAGGAAATGGGCGGCGATGTGGTGCTTGCAGGGCAGCTGGTGGTTTGGTCAACCCTCGCCTCAGCGCTGACGGTATTTCTCATTACATTCCTGCTTCGCCTTGGTGGCGCATTCTGAACAGTAAAAGCATGAAAGCATACCCTGTTGGTATGCTTTCATGCTTTTTTGCGGCAGAAGTGTTTTTTGTAGAAAAGGGTTGACATTGTGCGGTGGTTGTGCTATAAAATGGCATAGAAGGGCGTTAACGGTGTGAAAAATCAGAAAGGGGTAATGAGATGTCGATTTTTGCAAGACGCAAGGATATAGATATGATCAACGGACCGCTGCTGAGCAAGATCTTTGCCTTCAGCCTTCCCATTATATTGACCAATCTGCTGCAGGTGCTGTATAACGCTGCGGATATGATGGTGGTCAGCCTTTCTCCCGAGGCGGATGCCGTGGGCGCCATTGGCACCACCACGGCGCTGACAAATCTCATCGTCAACGTGTTTGTAGGCTTTTCTATCGGCGCTAACGTGGTGGTTGCGCGACACATTGGTGCAGGAGAGCGGGAGAGGGCGTCCCGCGCGGTACATACCGCCATCGCGATGTCTGTGATCTTTGGCCTTGCCTCCTCCTTGATTGGCATTCTGATTTCCCGGCCCGTGCTTGCACTGATGGGTGTTAGTGGAAAGCTGCTGAATCTTGCGGTGCTGTATACCCGCATTTATTTTCTTGGCGTGCCCTTTGTGGCGCTGACCAACTACGCTGCCGCCATTCTGCGGGCAAAGGGTGACGCGCAGACGCCCCTTCTGGTGCTTTCCGCTGCCGGTATTTTCAACGTGCTTTCCAATCTTCTCTTCGTGTTGGGCTTTGGAATGTCTGTGGAGGGAGTGGCATTGGCTACGGCGCTTTCCAATGCGATCTCGGCCGCGCTGCTGCTTTGGCGATTGCATCGGGACCCCGGAGAGTGCCATTTCTCGCCCCGTCGGCTGGGTATTGATCAAAAAAGCTTTCTTTCCATTCTTCACGTGGGGTTACCCACGGGCATACAGTCCTCCCTTTTTTCGGTTTCCAATATTCTGATTCAATCCTCGGTGCTGCGTCTGAACGATATCATGTGCCCGGGGGTGACGGCATTTGCGCCTGTGGTGAAGGGAAATGCGGCCTCACAAAATCTCGGCACCTTCGTCAGCACAGCCAATAACGCCTTTGTACAGGCGGCCATTACCTTTACCAGCCAGAACATTGGTGCCAAAAAGCCCCGCCGCGTCCTGCGTGTGCTTCTGCTGTGTGGGGGACTCTCTTTGGTATTTTCTATCCTTTTTCCCTTAGTGGTTTTCCTGCTGCGCGATCCTCTGTTTGCCTTGTACGGCGTGAAAAAGGGTACAGAGGGTAGTCCTGACCGTATCGCTTATGAGATTGCCCAGCTTCGCACAGCATTGGTAGCGCTGCCCTTTGCCTTTGCGGCCTTTATGGAAATCTGCAGCGGTGTGGCCAAGGGGCTGGGAAAGGCCGTTTCCTCTACCGTTATTACCTTAATTGGCACCTGCGCCCTGCGCGTGGCATGGATCTATACGGTGTTCCGTGCGTTTGAAACTCCCCTTTCTTTGTACAGCTGCTATCCGCTCACGTGGGCGTTGACGGGCGCTGTGCAGTGCGTTCTTGTGCTATTGACCATTCGCCGTGCCATCCGTCGGTGCGAGAAGGAAGCGATGTAAGCGGACGGCTTCGAAAACGGTTTTGCTTCGGGGTATAAATCATATAAAATAAACGGAAATTCGCTTGACAACCCACGACTTTTGTGCTATAACTGTGTTGAGAAAGGCGGCAGATGGTAAAAAAGGGCGAGAGTGCCCGGCTTGCCTTGGCCGATGATGCAAATGACGCTGACAAAAAAGAAAGAACTGAATATGACAGAGGGGCCGTTGCTCGGCAAGATCGTGGCATTTTTCCTGCCCCTTATGGCCACTAATTTGCTGCAGACCCTATATAATGCCGCCGATATGATGGTGGTTGGCCTTTCCTCGGAGCCGGATGCGGTGGGCGCCATCGGTATGACGGGTGCCTTCGTCAACCTGGTGCTGAATGTGTTTATGGGCTTCGCCACCGGCGCCAACGTGGTGGTGGCGCGCCATTTGGGCGCAAGGGATGATGAGCGGGTGTCAAGAGCCACCCACACCGCCATTCTCCTCAGCGTGGTGCTGGGTGCTGTGGGAACCGTGCTGGGACTTTTTATTTCCCGCCCCGTTTTGGCACTAATGGGTGCGGAGGGTAAGCTTTTGAATCTTGCCACCACCTATACGATCATTTATTTTGCCGGTGCGCCGTTCCTGGCGTTGACCAACTACTGTATTGCCATTCTGCGCGCCAAGGGCGACACCAAAACGCCATTGTACGTGCTGTCCCTTGCCGGTCTTGCCAACGTGTTGCTGAATCTTTTCTTCGTGCTGGCGTTGGGGCTTTCCGTGGAGGGTGTGGCGTTGGCCACGGCGCTTTCTAACGTGATCTCCGCCGCGGTGCTGCTGTGGCGGCTGATGCGGGACGATGGCGCATGTAAATTCTCCTTCCGCCGACTTTGTATGGATCGCGCATCTCTCCGTCAAATCGTGTATATCGGCCTTCCTGCCGGTCTGCAGGGCTCGCTTTTCTCTCTTTCCAATATGGTGATCCAATCCTCTATTTTGCAGGTCAATAACGCAATGGTTGGAACGGAAACCGCCTTTGCCCCCGTGGTGAAGGGAAACGCCGCCGCAAGCAACCTGGAGGGCTTTGCCTACACCGCGACAAATTCGCTCTATCAAGCGGCCATTACCTTTACCAGTCAGAACGTGGGCGCGGCAAAATACGAGCGCGTCAAGCGCGTAATGGGATGCTGTTATTTTCTCACCTTTCTTGTAGCGGTGACATTCAGCGGCGCGCTGATCCTTCTGCGCACCCCCCTGCTGGCGCTTTACGACGTGCATCCCGGTGCGGCGGGAAGTCTGGATCAGATTGCTTACGAGACCGCCGTGAAGAAGATGATGATCATGTTCACACTGTATTTTTCCTTGGCCTTTATGGAGGTGGGCAGCGGTGTGGTGCGCGGCCTTGGCAAATCCGTGGCTTCCACGGTGGTGAGTCTGCTTGGCGCTTGCGTGTTCCGAGTGGTGTGGATCGCCACCGTATTCCGTGCCGTACCGACGCTGGACGTGATCTATTGGTCCTATCCAATCTCCTGGGGATTAACGGCGCTGGCACATTTTACCCTCTCCTGTATTTTCCTTCGGCATTATCTCAAGACCCGCAAGAGCGAAGAGGAATTGCTCCGTGCACTGGAGTTGAGGCGCTGATACATCAAAACTCCCGGCAAACGCATAGCGTTTACCGGGAGTTTTCTGTACCGTTTGACGGGTAAATCGTTTTTTGGAGGATTATTTTTCAAGGCGGAAAGTGGCGGAGAGCAGATCATCACTGCTTTTGCCCACCATCACCTCAAACTCGCCGGCCTCGCTGGCAAATTCACCGGTGACGGTGTGGAAGCGGAGATCCTCCTCGGTGATGGTAAAGATGACGGCGGCGCTCTCGCCGGCCTCCAGCTCCAGCTTCACGAAATCCTTCAGCTCCTTGACGGGGCGCGCCACGCTGGCCACCTTGTCGCGGATATAGAGCTGAACCGTCTCTTTTCCATACCGTTTCCCCTCGTTTTTCACCGTTACGGCCACCTCCAGCTCCTCACCGGGGTGAATGGTGTCCGCGCTCAGGGTCAGATTGTCATAGGTATAGGTATTGTAGGAAAGGCCGTGACCAAAGACGTAAAGCGGGTCAACGGGTACGTCCATGTAGCGGGAGCAGTAACCTGTTTGGGTGATCTCCTTGGGGTTGGCGACAGGGCGGCCGGTGTGCAGATGGCTGTAATAAATGGGGCATTGTCCCTCATGGTAGGGGAAGCTCATGGAGAGCTTGCCGCAGGGATTGGCATCGCCAAACAGCAGTCGCGCGGCGGCGTTACCGCCCTCGGTGCCCGGCTGCCACATATCGAGAATGGCGGGGGCAATGGTGGAAAGCTCCGGGATGACCAGCGGGCGGCCGTTAAAGAGCACCACGGCGGTGTTTTTGTTGGCATCCAGCACGGCTCGCGCCAGCGCCATCTGGGCAGGGGAAAGCGTCAGGGTGGCACGGCTGTTGCCCTCTCCGGAATGGTGCTGGTATTCGCCAAGGCACAGCACCACGGCATCAGCCTCCGAGGCCAGCTCCACGGCCTCCTCGAGATCCGGCACCTTGGTTTCACCCAGCTCCCAGCTACAGCCCTTGGTATAAGCGACCTCTGCATCGGGTAACAGTGCGCGGATGCCGGCAAGCACGGTGACACAGTCCTCGTCCCGGCCGTTGCCGGCCCAATTGCCCTTAATGCCTTGTTCTTTGGCGAAGGGGCCTATGACAGCCACTTTACGAACGTCCTTGGAGAAGGGGAGCACACCGTCGTTTTTCAGCAGAACCGCGGATTCCTCGGCGGCGCGTCGAGCAAGTGCCCGATGCTCCGAGCAGAGGTGCAGTCGCTTTTCTTCCTCCTCGCTTGCCGCGCGGTAGGGGTTTTCAAAGAGCCCCAGCTGGTTTTTCAGCTCCAGCACCCGCAGAGTAGCGGCGTCGATCTGCTCCATGGTAATGCGTCCTTCGTCCAAAAGCTCCTTTGCAAAGCGGTAGGTGGCAGTGGACATCATTTCAATATCACAGCCCGCGTTAAGAGCGAGCGCAACGGCTTCCTTGTCATTTTCCGCCACGCCGTGCTTCACCATTTCGTGATGAGCGTGGTAATCGCTGATGACAACACCCTTGAAGCCCCATTCGCGGCGCAGAATGGTATCAAGAAGATAGCGATTTGCGGTACAGGGCACGCCGCCAATGGTGTTGAAGGCGGGCATAATCATTTTGACACCCGCATCTACACAAGCGCGGTAGGCGGGAAGGTAATATTCTCTCAGAGTGTGCTCGGAAAGCTCAACGGGCGCGTAATCACGCCCCGCCTCCGGCGCACCGTAGGCCGCAAAGTGCTTGACACAGGCGGGAATGTCGTAGGGGCCGGTTCCGTCGCCCTGATAACCCCGCACAAGAGCGGCGCCCATCCGGCCGTTGAGGGTGGGGTCCTCGCCGGGAGACTCCATCACGCGTCCCCAGCGGGCATCGCGGGCAAGATCCATCATGGGCGAAAAGGTCACGTGCACACCGCTGACGGCGGCCTCCTTCGCGGCCATTCGCGCGCAATCCTCCATCAGCGCTTCGTCAAAGGAGCAGCCCATGGCAAGGGGAATGGGGTAAACGGTGCGAAAGCCGTGGATCACATCCTGCATAAAGAGCAGGGGGATATGGTGAGGCTGACGGGCCATGGCGGCGTCCTGGGTCTTTTTCATCAAGGCGGCGCTGGTAAAGTTCAGCACCGAGCCGGTGAGGGAAATATCCTCCTCGCCAATGTGTAGCTTGGCGGCGGGGCCGGTGATATCCGCATCGTTTTCCGTGTTGAAAAAGACGGCGTTCAGCTGGGTCAGCTGCCCCAGCTTTTCGGCAAGTGTCATTTCGCTTAGTAGCTTTTTGATATCCATAGGTCTCTCCCTCTATATAATTTTTGAACCTTAACAATTATAGCATAAAGCGCGTCAAAATACAAGTTGTGGGGCAGATTTCAATATTTTTTTCGGAAGGTATGGAAAAACACGGCCGTTTGTGATAAAATGGAAATGAAACTCAAGGAAAGGGGAAGTATGTATGGAGGAAAAGCACCTACATCACGGTCATCGCCAAAGAATGAAGGAGCGTTTTGCCGCCTCAAAGCCGGATACCTTTGCTGACCATGAGCTTTTGGAAATGCTTTTGTATTATGTGCTGCCGCGGCGGGATACCAATGATCTGGCACATTCTCTTATTGAGGAATTTGGATCCTTGACACACGTGCTGGAGGCCGAAGCGGACCGTCTGGCGGGTGTGCGCGGTGTCAGTGACGCCACGGCGCTTTATCTGAATTTGCTGGGAGAAACCGCCAAACGGTATACGGTTTCCAAGTTCGACCCCGTGGATAAGACTCCCGTGTTCGACACGCCGGAGAAGATTGCGGCATTCCTCGCGCCTAGATTTCTCGGACTTACAGTGGAGCGGGCGTACCTGCTGCTGTTTGATAACGGCATGCACCTGCTGGATTGCTTCCACGTAGGTGACGGCTCCATTTCCCGCGTCGGGCTTTCCCTGCGACGCATTGCGGAGCGTGCGCTGGCAAAGAATGCTGCGGCCGCGGTGCTTGCCCACAATCATCCGGGCGGGCTGGCCATTCCCTCAGGGGATGACCGGGTGTTTACCCATCAGCTGTCGGAGGCCATGAACCTCATTGAGCTACCGCTTTTAGAGCATTTTGTGTTTTCCGATCACGATTATGCCACCATTATGAATTACGACGACCCCAACGTGGTCGCGCGGCAAGCATCCTCGTCGCTGTTTGACGTGCTGCGCCGGCGGCTTCGGCAGGAGGATGAACGGACGAAAGGAGCCGGAAATGAACGAACAAGGAACCCCCGTAAGCACTGAAAAAAACGCGTTTCTTCGCTTTCTTGCGAGAAAGGATATCGTGTTTTCCGCGAAACGGTATGGCATCGACGCACTTGGTGCCATGGCGCTGGGCCTTTTCGGCTCGCTGCTGATCGCTACGGTCTTCAATGCCCTCGGTCTTATCCCCGGGCTTGCATTTTTCAAGAGTATCGGTAGCTACGGCGCCAAGGCGGCAGGCCCCGCCATGGCAGTGGCCATCGCCTTTGCCCTGAAGGCGCCGCCCTTCGTGATGTATTCCTCGGCGCTGGTGGGTCTGATGGCCAACGATCTGGGCGCCGCCGGCGGCCCTCTGGCGGTTTTGCTGATCACCATTGTGGCCGTGGAATGCGGCAAGGCGGTCTCCAAGGAGACCAAGGTGGATATTTTGGTTACGCCCTTTGTCACGGTGCTGGTTGGTGGCGGGTTGGCGCTGCTGGTGGCACCGCATATTGGCACGCTGGTGAGCTTTGTGGGAAAATTTATCGGCTGGGCCACTGAGCAGCAGCCCTTCGTGATGGGGCTTGTCATTTCCGTAGTGGTGGGTGTGGCGCTGACGCTGCCCATCAGTTCTGCGGCGATTTGCGCAGCCATCGGTCTTTCCGGTGCCGCGCTGGCCGGCGGCGCCGTTCCGCCCAATGCCGAAGGGCTTGCCCTCGCGGGCGGCGCAGCCGTGGCCGGCTGCTGTGCCCAGATGGTGGGCTTTGCGGTGATGAGCTTCAAGGAAAACCGTTGGAGCGGCTTGGTTTCGCAGGGAATCGGCACCAGTATGATCCAAATGCCCAATATTGTGCGCAATCCTCGCATCTGGATCCCGCCCACGGTGGCATCGGCCATTACCGGCCCGCTTGCCACCTGTGTGTTTGGCATGAAAATGTACGGTGCAGCCATCAATTCCGGCATGGGCACCTGCGGTCTGCTTGGCCCCATTGGTATTATTCTCGGTTGGTTCGGAGGTGAATACCCCGAAACGGTATCGGTTTTTGACTGGATTGGTCTACTGCTGATCTGCTTCCTTCTGCCGGCTGTCATCAGCTGGGGGCTCGGTCTGTTGCTTCGACGCATCGGCTGGATCCGCGAGGACGATCTGAAGCTGGATCAATGACGTCTTACAAGGAGAAAACGATATGAAACGATATCTTGTTACCGATCACGGCGCCGTAGCCGACGGAATAACGCTGATTTCCGATACCGTTCAGCGGGTAATTGATCTGTGCGCCGCCGAGGGCGGCGGCGAGGTGGTGTTTCCCGCGGGCGAGTACGTGCTTGCCACCGTGTTCCTCAAAAGCGGCGTGCATATCGTGCTTGAGGAGGGCGCGGTGCTTCTGGGCAGTCTGAATTTTTACGATTATGCACCCCACGAGCCCATTGATTATCCCGCCTATCAGGATGCCTCGCACACCTATTTCAACACCTCCATGTTCGTTGGCCTTGATTGCGAAAACATCGCTGTTCGCGGCGCCGGGCGCATTGATATGCGCAGCGTCTGGGACGAGGACAACGTGCGGGATATGGTGCATCGCGGTGCAAAGACCATCGCGCTGAAAAATTGCCGCCACGTGGAGATCAGCGGTGTGACCATTGATAATACCACTGACCTTGCGGTGTATTTTGCCGGATGTGAGGATGTAGATGTCTTTGGCGTGAAAATGCGCGTGTATATCGACGGCATCTCCCCCGACAACTCCAAAAATGTGCGTATTTATGACTGTGACGTGGAAAGCGGTGACGACGGCATTGTGTTCAAATCCTCCTATACCCTCAATAGGATCGACGCGTGCCGTAACGTTTCCGTGAAAAATTGCCGCGTCAAGAGCCGTTGCTCTGCCATCAAGTTCGGCACGGAAACCAACGGCGGCTTTTATGACGTGGATATTGAAAACGTGGAGGTGCGGGACACCCGCATCACCGCCATTGCCATTGAGAGCGTGGACGGCGCCGTTATCGACGGTCTCACCCTCAAAAACATCCGCATCAAAAATGCGGGCGCACCCATCTTCATTCACACCGGCGCACGGATGCGCGGTCCCGCAGGCGTGCCCGTGGGGCACATCCGCAACGTCACGCTGGAAAACATCACTGCCGAGGGGCCTTATGAGCCCTGGGAGGCCATTGAGTGGAACTATAAGACCTTTGTGGCCGGCGAAAAGGTGCAGGCACTGTGGAACGGTGGAGACCAGTATACCTCCAACGTCTGTGGCCTGGCGGAAAGCCCGCTTGAAAACATCACGCTTCGTAACGTGGAGCTGACGGTGGAGGGCGGCATCACGGAATGGGAGGCGAACGTGCCGGATAACCTCGGTAAGTACCCGGAGGTGTGGGTCTACGGCAAGGTGTTGCCCGCAAAGGGCATCTTTTTCCGCCACGTGCGGGGACTTTTGCTGGATAACGTGAAAATCAGCGCCTACCGTCCCGATGCCCGTGAGGACTTCATTTTTGACGACGTGGATGGCCTTGTGATTCAATAACCCCCAAAACGGGTGGAGAAAACCTGCGTTTTCTCCACCCGTTTTGCATTTCGAAAATGTTTCGTAGATTTCCCCCTTGACTTTTCCCCCGTTTTGATTTAAAATGCAATCATAGGCTGTTATTTATCAACAAAAAAGGAGTAAACCCATGAAAAAGCTTTCTGTTGACTTTTCCGCCCCCTCCACCGGCCCCATTCGCCCTCTGCACGGTGTGAATTCCGGCCCCATGACCAAGGTGTTTACCTATGATTGCCGTCCTCAGTTCAAGGAGATGGGCATTCCCTTTGCCCGTCTGCACGACGTAGAGTACCCCTACGGCTCCGGCGAGTTTGTGGATATTCCCTGTATTTTCCGTAATTTCGATGCCGACGAGACCAAGGAGGAGAACTATTCCTTCGGTCTTACCGATGAATACCTGAAGGCCTGTATGGAGGTTGGCGCAGAGCCCCTCTTCCGCCTTGGCGTTTCCATCGAGCATGCACCTGTCAAGCGTCACATCTTCCCGCCCAAGGATTTTGCAAAATGGGCACGCATTTGCGAGCACGTCATCCGTCACTACACCGAGGGATGGGCAAACGGCTTCCGGTGGAACATCCGCTATTGGGAGATCTGGAACGAGGCAAACGGAAGCTCCAGAAACCAATGGCAGGGCACGCCCGAAGAATTTTATGAGCTCTACTGTGTAGCGGCTACGCACCTGAAGGAGAAATTCCCCCACCTGAAGATCGGCGGATGTGCCTGGTCTCGCCATTGGGACAAATTCATCGAGGGCTTTTTCAACTACATCACCGCCAAGCCCACCCGCATCCCGATGGATTTCTGTTCCTGGCACAGATACTATGCAGATGTGGAGATTGCTGTGAATAGCTCCGCCTTCGTGGACGAGGTCTTGAAGCGCTATGGCTATGAGGACGCGGAAAACATCTTTGACGAGTGGAACTACATGGAGGACTGGTCGAATCAGCCCGATAGCTACGTGAAGCTGAAAAACCACATCGGCGCGGCACAAGCCGCGGCATCGCTGGCCGCCATGCAGAGCCGCACGAGCATTCAGGTCGCCTGCTACTTTGAGGCTGACGTGGTGAAGGAGTGGTGCGGTCTTTACGAGGTGGATAGAATGTCCATCGGCGTCCATGGCAAGGCCACCGTGCGTCCTCTCAAGCCCTTCTACGCCTTCAAGTTCTTCAATGCGCTGTATCAGATGGGCGAGGCTGTTCCCGCCGAAATCACAGGTGATGCGCTTTATGCCTGCGCCGCCAAGGGCAACGGCCGCGGCGGTCTCCTGCTTGCCAACTACGGTGGCGAGGATACCGAGGTGACCCTCGACCTGCAGGGCTTGCCCGCAGGCGAAATCGAGATTCGCCGCGTGGACGAGAACGAGACCAACGTGCAGGTGCTGCGCTTTGATGCCAAGGATTCCCTGACTCTTACCCTGTCCATGAAGAACAACAGCTTTGTTTACGTCGGCAGCGTGATGGAATAATCAAGAAAAAAGCAGAGGGTGATGCTTTGCATCATCCTCTGCTTTTTACATACCGTTTTGGGGTTTAATCGAGAAAATCCTTATTCAGCTCTACACCAAACTCCTCGGCGATGGCAAGGAGGTTTGCGTCGGAAATGGTCTGCAGAACGCGACCGCCACTGCTGCTCATGACGAGATTGTAGATCTCGGCGGCCTTTTCGATGGTGTGCATCAGGCCGAAGGTGATGTCAAAATCGGGGCCGGAGCAGAAGAGGCCGTGATGCGCCCAAACGGCAGCATCAAACTGCTTCATGACCTCGGAGGTGGCAAGGGCGATATCCGCGCCGCCCGGCACCATCCATTCCACCACGCCAACGCCGCCGGGGAAGACCACGGGGCACTCGGTGGCGGACTGCCACAGCGCGCGGGAGAAGGCCTTTGCGGTAAGGGGCAGGGTATAGGTCATGGCGATGATGTTGGCAGGGTGGGCGTGATAGATCACGCGGCAAGCGCCGTCGGTGGCCGCCACGCGGACGGAGTGGTTCATAAAGTGGCTGGGGAACTCGCTGGTGGGACGGGCGCCGCCCTCAAGACCCCATACGATACGCCAGCTGTCGCCCTTGTCGTTGATCTCTACGATGCCGATGGAGTGGGCGGGATCAAGGATCACGTTACGGAAGAATTTACCACTACCCGTGGTGAGGAAATACTCGCCTGCAAGGTTTGCACCGGTGACGCCCATGTTGACCCAGGGGCCGGGCTCACGGAAGAAGGGGCGGCATTCGGCCACCTCCTCTGCCTTCATGCGGTAGGTCAGGTTGCCGCCGTTACGCTCGTGCCAGCCCTGCAGCCAGCCGTCATTGCACATGCGGATGTAGTCACCGATCACTTTTACGTCAAGAATACTCATTTTTACACTCTCTTTCCTTGTACTTCGTTTTCGTAGGCTTCAATGGAGGGATACCAAGCACCGTCCGCGGGCTTCTCGCAGGCGCGGCAGTACTCGTCCCATACGTCGCCGAAGGGGAAGGACTTCAGCTCCTCCTGCAGCACCATCAGCTTGGAGAAGTTGCCCTCGTCCTGCAGCTTCTTGAAGGTCTCATTCGGCTCCAGGAGCGCGAAAAGCAGGCATTTTTGCAGATTGCGGAAGCCGGTGACCCAAGCGGCCACGCGGTTGATGGAGGCGTCAAAGTAGTCAAGGGCGATGAAGACGCGATCCAGCGCGTCGCAGCGCACGATCTCCTTACAGATCTCACGGGTCTCGTCGTCAAACAGCACCACGTGGTCGCTGTCCCAGCGCACGCCGCGGGTCACGTGCAGTGCCATCTTCTCGTCGTAAGCGAGAATGGCGGAGATCTTGTCGCTGACCACCTCCGTGGGATGATAGTGACCGTTGTCCATCAAGGTGATGCAATCGTCGCGGCCGGAGGCGTATTTGAGGCACCATTCGGCGGAGCCCACGGTGTAGCTCTCCACGCCGATGCCGAACACCTTGCTCTCCGCGCAGGGGTAGACCTTGGTTTTGTCAAAGGGCTCGGAGAGGATCTCGTCAAAGGACTGCTTGTAGCGCACACGGGGGCCGATGCGGTCGGCAGGAATGTCCTTGTAGCCGTCACCCGTCCAGATATTCATGACGCAGGGCTCGCCCAGCTCGTCGGCCAGATACTGCGAAATGCGCACGCATGCCTTGCCGTGCTCCACCCAGAATTTTCTGGTTTCCTCACAGGGAGAGGAGAGCGTAAGGGGGTCGCACTTGGGATGAGAGAAGAAGGTAGGGTTGAAATCGCACCCCATTCCCCGGGATTTGCAGAAATCTACCCACTTTTTGAAGTGCTTGGGCTCCAGCTTGTCGCGGTCGACCCAGCCGCCGTTTTCCTCATCGAAAATGGCGTAGCAGGCGTGCAGATTCATCTTGACCTTACCGGGCACGAGGGAGATCACCTTGTCGATGTCGGCCATCAGCTCCTCCGGGGTGCGGGCGCGACCGGGATAGTTGCCGGTGGTCTGAATGCCGCCGGTGAGGGCAGCGTTTGGATCACCGTCAAAGCCGCGCACATCGTCGCCCTGCCAGCAATGCAGCGCAACAGGTACGTTTTTCAGCTTCTGAATGGCCGCATCGGTGTCAATACCAATGGCGGCGTATCTTGCTTTTGCTTCAGCATAACTCATTTTCTGATCTCCTTTATTTCAAAGCTATTTCGAATGGCGGTGCGGGCGGCGGGGAGGTCGGCAAGGTCGCCGCCGGCGATCATCTGCACCAGCAGATTGCCGATGGCGGTGCCCTCCACGGGGCCGGCCAGCACGGGAAGCCCGGTGATGGCTGCGGTCAGCTCGTTGAGGTACTCGTCCTTGCAGCCGCCGCCCACGATGTTGACGGAGGTGTAGGTCTTGCCGGTCAGCTTGCTGAGCGCGGCAATGGCGTCGCGGTAGCAAAGGGCAAGG
>SVTA01000111.1 GCA_015064005.1 Oscillospiraceae bacterium | reverse complement strand
CGAAAAAGTCGCAGATAAATACCATTCTGTGGCAGTTCAGTCGGCTAAAAACCAGCTCGACAAGGTTTTTAGTGTCAATGTTATCAGTGGCGGTGATCCCCTCGAGATCTATACGGACAAGGAGGGCATCATTTTCCAGAAATACAGCCCCATTGGGGAGCTTTCCGCCTTTGCGGCGGAGTACGCGGACACGCTGCACAAGACCTGTGCCCTCAGCGTGATCATCTGCGATCGTGATACGGTCATTGCTACCGCAGGCGTCTCCCGCAAGGAATACAGTGATCGCTCCCTGTCGGCGGGGGTGGAAAAGCTGATGGATAGCCGCAGCCTTTACGTTTGGCGCGAGGGTGCAGAACGCATCTATCCCATCGCGGAGGGTGGCAGCCACACGGTGAGCTGCGCCATGCCCATCATCGCGGAGGGGGATATTGTGGGCTGCGTGCTGTCGCTTTCCACTGCCGATAAGCAGGATCGCAGCCTTCCCGCCTCCGACGTGGAAAGCAAGCTGATCCAGACAGCCGCCGGCTTCCTCGGTCGCCAGCTGGAGAGTTGAATAGAAAAACCCGGTTTTCTATCAGAAAACCGGGTTTTTACATACCCTTTCAGGGTTTATTTTGAGAATTGTCGGATATGGCAGGCTGTTCCTCCTGCTTTTTTCGGCGTTTCGGGAAGGGCACAAGCCACAGCCGCGTATCTGCGCCGAAGGCGCGATTTTCCGCCAGCGCAAAGAAGGAAACCGCCAAAAAGGCGTAGGGTACGGGGCAAAACTCGCCGGGATTGACCATGGACATCAAAAGCAGGCCAAGATAGCAGAGCATCAATGAGAAGGTGCGGCTTTTTCGCACCCGTATGGCCACTAAAACCCGTGTGACCAGCTGGAAGCCCCAGGCCAGCGTGCCGAAAATGCCCAGCCCGCCCAGCACCTGTGCCGGGAACACATGATACCAGTTGATGGTGCCCATTTTGCCGCTGTAGAGATCGGCATTGCCCTGGTAGCCAAGGCCGCAGCCGAACAGCGGATTTTCGCGGAAGTTTTCGAGCGAGCGTAGGATCAGCTTCCACCGCACGTCCTCCGCCGTGACGGGGCGGAAATGATCCGGCAGGGTTGCGATCATTGCCCGTATCAGCGGTACACCCCAAATCAGCACCGCCGTCACCAGAATCAGTGCCCAAGCACCGTGGAAAATACGGCGCCGCCATCCTCTCGTACTGCAGATCAGCCAAACGATGCAGATCAGCAGCTCCACCGGGGCAAACAGGAGTCCGGCTCTGGAGCCGGTGAGAATCATGGCCGCAGGGATTGCGATCAGCAGGGGAAAGAGCACGGGATACCGACGCACCCGGGCTGCCACGGCGGGCATGGCGATCATCAGCATGGTCGAGGCGTTATTTGACCATTGTATGAAAGGCAGCGCATCTCCCCGCGAAAGCGGTGGCAGCGCATAGGCAAACACCGCTGCTGCCGCGGTAAGCCCCCACCAAAAGAGGTCGCTGAGCCACGCTTTTCCGTCCTCCCGATCACGCAGCTCGTTTTTCATCAGCAGGTAGGTCAGCACCAGTCCGGGGCCAAGGCCAAGGACGTAGCCCAGTACCACGGGGCGGAAATATTCCTCGGCGCTGATCATTCCTACGCCGCCCAGCACCGTGGCCAACGCCACCAGCATGAGGGGCAGAAGGGTGGGGCCGAAGCGAAGACGCGGCCGCAACCGCCAGAGATGCACGCCCAGTGCGATCAGCACCAGCGGCAGGATCCAGACGAATTTGATGAAGGTGTCAAAGGAATCGTAGCAGAATATAAATAGCAGCGAAAGCTGTAAAAACGGCAAATTCACATACCGTGTGCCGGGTAAAAGCAGCAGCTCCAGACAGATCAGCAGCAGCGCCCCAAAAGCAAAGGGGGCGATCCGCGCGGTCTCGCCCCCTGTATAAACGGCAATGCCAAGGGTGATGAGTGAGAGCGCACCGCGATAAAGCTCCGTGCCGGGAATCCTCGGGGTCTCTCTCATAGCAAAGCCCCTTTACTGCTGATCGGTCGGCTGTCCGTACTGGCTGCCGTAGCGTCCGTAGCGACCGTAGCGACCATAACGACCATAACGACCATAATGACCATAGCGCCCGTAACCGAAGCCGCGCTTGTAGTTCACATCATTGAGCACGAAGCCACCCAAGTGACCGCCGGTGACCTCAAGCCTTTCAATAGCCTCGGCAACGGCATTGTGACGGGAATGGCCGGCGCGAACCACCAGCACGTAGGAATTGACCATGGTCGACAGCACGCCTGCGTCGGTGGTTTCCAGCACGGGGGGCAGGTCAATGAAAATGTAATCGTACATCCCCTTCAGCTTGGTGAGCAGCTCCTCCATTTGCTTGGAGGCCAGAAGCTCGGAGGGGTTGGGAGGGATATGTCCGCTGCGGAGCAGGTCGAAGCCGTACTTCTCACTGTGATAGAGGCAGCTTTCCAAGGTGGCACCGTCAATGCCGGCCAGCACCTCGGAGAGGCCGGCCCCCTCCTTGGGGATATCTTTGAAGATCTTGTGCTGCACGGGGCAACGCATATCCGCGTCGATCAGCAGTACGCGCTTTTTCAGCTGCGCAAAGCTGATGGCGATGTTGGCGGCCATCAGGCTCTTGCCGGCACCGGGATAGGCGGAAACGATGCCATAGGCGCAGCAGCCGCTTTCATCCTTGGCGCCTACGTAGGAAAGGTTGGTACGTAGGGTCTTCAGAGACTCGGCAATGAAGAAGGGAGTTTCAGCGGAGAGCAGGCGCCCGTCGTAATCACGATCCACAAACTCGGCGGAGCCACGGCGCTCCAGCGGATTGCGGAGCAGGCGCTGCACCTTGCCCCTCAGCTCCTCTGTTACGCTCTTTTGCTGAGCCATTTCTTCGGCGGTTTTCCATTCAGGCAAGGTGCCTACCACAGGTACGGTAAAGCGCTGCTTTAAAGCATCCTCGTCGTAAACGGTGTTATCAAGAATGGCAATGAGGAAGAATACGCCGTAGGTTATCACAGCCAGCAGGAAGGCGCCCAGCAGCACGTTTACGGTGGTGTTGGGGGAATCGGCAGATTTGGCAATGCTGCCGCTGTTGTTCAGGGCCACAGCAAAGAACTCCTTGTCCTCGGCCAGCATATGGGGGGTGTTTTCCTCAAACACCTTCAGAATGAGGTAGGCCTCCTGCTTGTTGGGGGAGGCAACCTTTACGGTGAAAATGTTGGTGTCTGCCTTGGCGGCGACCGAGATCATGGAGGAAAGCTTCTCCACGGTCAGGGTGGAAAGGCCCTTTTCCACAGCTTCCGCAGTCAAGGCGCCGTTTTC
Source organism: Oscillospiraceae bacterium (assembly GCA_015064005.1). Classification (GTDB taxonomy): domain Bacteria; phylum Bacillota; class Clostridia; order Oscillospirales; family CAG-272; genus Firm-07. The sequence goes on along the minus strand of SVTA01000111.1, from coordinate 3,443 downwards.
GTCGGTAATGCTGTTGTTGTAGCGCTTGACGATCTCGGCAAGAAAGACGTTACCCTTGATCTCCTCTACGTAGTTATTGGCGGTATACTCCATACCCACAATGTAGCCGGAGCCGGAGGTGGATACGTTGGTGGAGGTGTTGTCCACGCGGAACTGGGCGGTGGAGGAGTACATGGGCGTCATAAAGATTTTGGTGAAGGCGAGCGCACCGAGCGCACCGATCAAAACGGCCGCCACCAGAAAGACAAAGCGCTTGACAAAGATAGAGAAGAGCAGACCAAGGCTGATCTCGTTACTGTTTTCGCGGGTGGTGGGTACTGTAGCTTGTTCGTTCATTCTAGTTCTCCTTTTTGATAGGTCAGACAGAACCGGTGGGGTCATCTACCGTTTCCGGCGTGTGGAAGGTGGGCACCAGCACCCGGATAAGTGGGCGCAGGTCGTATTGATCATTTTTCATCTGCTCCCGCAGCTTGTCGAGCGTTTCCAGAAACAGCTTTTCGTCAAACTCAATGGGGCGACCGATGTGTATGCGCTGATTGGCGGTGGATTTCATACCCTCCTCTGCCATCAGCAGCTCCTCGTAGAGCTTTTCGCCGGGACGAAGCCCGGTAAATACGATGGGGATCTCCTCATAGGGCTTGTAGCCCGACAGACGGATGAGATTCTCGGCCAGCGTCAGGATCCTAACCGGCTCGCCCATATCCAAAATGAAGATTTCTCCTCCCCGGGCGTAGGTGCCGGCCTGCAGCACCAGAGCCACGGCCTCCGGAATGGTCATAAAATAGCGGATAATATCCTTGTGGGTGACGCACACGGGGCCGCCCTTTTGGATCTGCTTTTTGAACAGTGGGATCACCGAGCCGTTGCTGCCCAGCACATTGCCGAAGCGCACGGCGGCGTATTCAGTGTGCTGCGCGTGGCGACTCATATACTGCACGATCATCTCGCAAATGCGCTTGGTGGAGCCCATGATATTGGTGGGATTTACCGCCTTATCGGTGGAGATCAGCACGAAGCGATCCACACCGTGGGCGTCGGCGGCTTTGGCCACGTTCCAGGTGCCGAAAACATTGTTTTTCACCGCTTCATTGGGGCTTTCCTCCATCAACGGTACGTGCTTGTGGGCGGCCGCATGGAAAACCAGCTGAGGCTTTGCGGTGGCAAACAGGCTATCGACGCGCTGCTCGTCCCGCACGCTGCCGATCAGCACCTTCAGCTGCAGCTCAGGGTAATCCCGACGCAGCTCCATTTCGATATCGTAGGCGTTGTTTTCGTATATATCGAAGATCACAAGCTCCGCAGGCTCCCGTATGGCGATCTGCCGGCAGAGCTCGCTGCCGATGGAGCCGCCACCGCCGGTGACCAGCACGCGCTTGCCGTGGATCAGATCGCGCACCTCCTTGGAGCCGACCACCATTGGGTCGCGGCCGAGCAGGTCATTGATCTCCACGTCACGCAGCTGCTTGGTGGAGGTGTTGTTCAGGATTTGAGTGATGCCCGGCAGAACCTGAACCTTGCAGCCGGTGGCAGCGCAGAGCTGGGAGATCTCCTTCATATCCTTGCCGCGGGCAGAGGGGATGGCAATGTAAATGCGCTTGACAGAGTAGCGATTGACTGCCCAGGCAATCTGATGGCGGTCGCCTACAACGGGCACACCTTCAATGCGGGTGTGTAGCTTGGCGGGGTCGTCATCGATCACACAGACGGGATAAATGTTGACCTTGTCCGATTTTTTCAGCTCCTTGATGATCATCGAGCCGGCGTCGCCGCCGCCCACGATCATCACGCGGATCAGCTTCTTTTTAACGGCCAGATACAATCGCAGGGTGCGTAGTAGCCGGGCGGAAAAGCGGGAGGCCAGCAGCGCGAAAAAGAGCAAAAAGGTGTAAAGCAGCGCGGAGATCCAATGATTGCACCTGCCGAAAAGCAACAGCAGCGCCTCGGCTGCGCCGATGCTGCCGGCGGCACCAAGGGAGCGCAGCATTTCGGAAAATCCGGCGGTGTGCATCGGTATATTGTAAAGGCCAAACAGGGCGTAGGCCACGAAGGGAAGCACGGCACTGGCCCAAAGCCAGATGGGGTAGCGCTCCGGCAGGGGCAGCACACTGACCGTCAGTAGATGCGTCAGCAGCAGCGCCACAGCCACGGAGGCGACGTCTGCGGAAAGCAGCAAGGCAAGCTTTTGCAGTCTTCTTACAGAAAAAAGGTTCACATCAACCCTCCTTTTATGCACCTGCAATTTATCATATTCAAGCAAAATACAAAATACAATATGAACATATATCTTAATTATTATATTACATTCGTAACAGTTTGTCAAGCGTTTTGTCGAAATGTCGTATTTTTCCAAGTATTATACAAATTTTTGCGGCTGCGAAAAAGGGGGATTGGCGTTTGATTACAGGATAGAGCGCTTTGTCACATTTGTTTTCCCCCCTTCACACAAAAAGGATGCCGTGAGGGCACCTACCGTAAAGCAGTTTTATATCAAAGCAGAAAAGGGACGAGATTTTCTCGCCCCTTTTTCATACGATCTTGCTTGCAAGGTATAGTGTGTTATACGATATTTTGTTTTCGGAAGGAATATAAGTGATGTTTTTGCTTACGCAAAAGTGATGTTACTCACTCCGTTCGTAATGATGTTGCTCCCGTTGGTCGCAATGATGTGATGCTTGCCCACTGTGCCGAAGGCACAACATCATTGACGTAGGCTACATCATTAGGCGAAGCCGACATCACTTGCCCGTAAGGGCAAGCATCGTTCGGCAGACCTGCTTTATCGCAGCTCGCCGTGTGGCGCCCCTTTTTCTTTTGGTGGAACTCTTGCGAAACAGCTCGCAAACATAGTTTGCGAATCTGGTTCGCATTCCGGGCGCAGAGCGCGTTGAGCTTGCCACAGGTGTTGCAAATTTGGAAAGTGCAGGAAAAAGTCCAAATTTGTCGGTAAAATTGCAGAAACGCTTTTGCACAAGGGAAATAACAGTAAAAAAGGACTGCCTATCCCGGAATCAAAAACAGATGAAACGACCACAAAATAATGCTGTCAAATTAAGCACCGCACATTTTGAGCGGTGCTTTTTATAAACAAAATCTGTAATTATATCGCAAACAGACTTAAGCTTCCCGATGCTTGAAATTTTCTTTATTTTATGCTATACTGAGTTATCGAAGATTTGAGGAGTGTTGGTTGTGCTAGATTATACTATAGTTGCTACTAAAAAAACTATAAACGATATTAAAATGCTTTCACAGTTTTTTGCGATTTTAACTCAGGTTTTATACATAGGCTATCTTGTATATGCCTTGTTCGCAGGGCTTGGCTTTACGGCACTTAATATTGCGCTTCTTGTGATAAGCTCCGCGTATTTTCTGTTTTACGTAATCGTAAACGGCAAGGATGGCAAAAGAATAAAAGCAACGAGAAAGAACTTGAGGCATACGTA
>SVTA01000110.1 GCA_015064005.1 Oscillospiraceae bacterium | reverse complement strand
AGGCGTGAAGTATATGGTTGTCAAGAACACCCTGACCGGCCGCGCTTGTGAGGCAGTTGGCTACGGCGACATGAAGCAGTACCTCAACGGTATGACCGCTATCGCGATCAGCGAAAATGACGCAGTTGCTCCTGCAAAGGTTCTGAAGAAGTACGCAGAGAAGGTTGAATCCTTCAAAATCCTTGCCGGCTACCTTGACGGTGCCGTCATCGATGAGGCTACCGTGAACGCTCTGGCCGACATCCCCTCCAAAGAGGTTCTCGTCGCCAAGTTCCTCGGCAGCATCCAGTCCCCTCTGTACGGTCTTGCCTACGCCCTTCAGGCAATCATCGACAAGAACGGCGAGGAGGCTCCCGCCGCTGCAGAATAATGCAGCAAACGCACCGCGCCGCGTAATGGCGCTTGCCGCCGCGTGACGGCTCTCACGCAAATCAAAATTTTAAAAATTCCATTACGGAGGTAAATTGAAATGGCTAGCGAAAAGATTACCGCTATTGTTGAAAGTGTTAAGGCTCTCACTCTGCTTGAGCTGAACGAGCTGGTTAAGGCTGTTGAGGAGGAGTTCGGCGTATCCGCTGCTCCCGTTGCCGCTGTTGGCGTTGCTGCCGCTGCTGCTCCTGCCGCTGAGGAGAAGACCGAGTTTGACGTTATCCTTGCTTCCTTCGGTGCTAAGAAGCTCGACGTTATCAAGGCTGTCCGCGAGATCACCGGTCTCGGCCTGAAGGACGCTAAGGATCTGGTTGAGGCCGCTCCCAAGGCTGTTAAGGAGGGCGCTACCAAGGAAGAGGCCGAGAACATCAAGAAGGCTCTTGAGGATGCCGGCGCTACCGTTGAGCTGAAGTAATTTAGTTTCATCGTTCCATATCTGCTGTGCAAAAGGGGGATGCATCCGCATCCCCCTTTTTGTTTCACCGTATTTATTTGATATACGCGTGCAGGCACTCGTTGTGCAGCACCACACCCTCGGGGGCGGAAATATCGGCAAAGGTCAGATTTTTGTACAGCTCCGCAGGCAGGGTAACACCCGCCTTGCCCAACACCACACCCGTTTTTTGAATGCAGATGCCGTCGATCTGGATATTCAAAAATCCGCAGTCCTCGGCGGCCGTAAGGCAGGCACCGTCGGTCAGCACGCTATGGCGCAAAAGGATATTTTTGATCAACCGCTCGCGGCCCATAATATCGTAGCCGCCGTCGGTTGCGTCCATTTGCGCGCCGCGGCACGTGATGTGCTGCATAATGGCGTTCTGACAGCCGCGTCCAATGTTCAGCATACCGCTCATCGTCACGTACTCCACGCGCAGATCGCGGGAGACGCGAAAACTCACGTTACCGTCGATGCGCAAATTTTCCAGCACCGCGTGGCGAGTGTGGCAAAAATCGATATTGCCCACCAGCTTGCCGTTTTTGCCCTCGATATAGATGCGATCCTGCTCAAAGCTGAAATTTTTGATCACCTCGTTTTGCAGATCGCCGTACAGCGTAGCACCGTCCAGCACCACGTGCATCCCGCAGGGAACGGTCAGGGGCACATCGGCCCGATACGTACCCGTCAGCACCACTTTGGCAATATCCGCGCTCTTGGCAAGATCCAGCGCCTTTTGTATTCTTTCGGCATCACTGCCCTCAAAATCCTCGGGGGCAACGTAGCCGCGCAGCTTTAAATTCAACAGATCAATCACCTTGATACACCTCCCCGTTGACGGTAATCGTCGCTTTTGACCTTTGGTCCGCAATTGCACCCACGTTTGTCATATCGCAATTCTCAAAGGTTACATTCAGCTCATCCGTGCCTTGGCAAAGATATTCCATGCCGTCGCTGTATACGTTTTTCACCAGAAGCTCGCCCGTGGTCTGCGGCATACGGACGATGGCGGAGGGCTGATAGCCATCCACCCAGCCGCGCTGTCTGTCGGTCTTGTTGCTGCCGTAGTAAAGGCCGTCCACCGTGATGTTTTTCAACACACAACCAAAGCCCACCGTGCCGATGGCCGTAAAGCAGGTGCTGAAGGTCTTGACGTTGGTAAAGGTGGAGTCGGCGCAAGCATCGTCAAACCGTACGGCCATAGAGCCGCGGGTGTAGATGTTTCTGGCCGTGATGCGACTGAGGTCGCCCAATTTGGCACGGCAGACTTTCACATACAGCGCACCCTGCGTGCCGAGGCCGAGGGCGGCCTTACAGAAGACCTTGGACTCCCAAGTCGAGGTATCCATTACGGTATCCACGTCGATATCGTGCACCTGCACGCCGTCCTGGGTCAGGACGCGCACGTTGAGCATACGGAAGGGATCGGAAAGCACGTTTCTGATCTTTACGTTGCAAATATCGGTGGATTTGCCCTCCACATATCCGCGGGATTCCGTGCCGCCCAGAATGGCAGTCATGGCAATAGTATCGTCACCGCTTTTGCCCGTAATGTTTTCTATCTCAAAGTCGTGACAGCCGACGCGCAGGTCAATACCGTCCATATTGGGCACGTGGGGGTAGGCGAAGAAATCCAAATTTTTCAGCTTGACGTTATGGCAGTAGATGTGATTGATCGCCCAATGGCGCTGGTGCTCAAAGTGAATATTTTCGATGCGCAGATCGCGTACGTTGATCCACAGAAGCATCTGGTTGACGACGGAACCCATTTGCAAGCCGTTCTTGCCGCAGGTACGCTCCAGAAGTCCGTTGTGTACGCCGCCCGAAAGGCATACGTTGCCGATGCCGAGGATGCTGATATCGTGATCCTCGTTTTCAAGTGTGCGCTTTTCCGCGTAAGCATTGGCGTTGCGGAACATATTATCATATACGCCGGTTTCCTGCACCATATAGCAGTTGTCAAGCAGCACGGTCATATTGCAGGGCACCTCAATTGCCTTATCGATGCGCCATTCAGTCTTATCCGTACGCAGATTGTAGCGTGGAATCAAAACTTTACGGCATCCGTCGGCTACTGCCGCCGCAATGGCGTTTTGAATGGTGCCGCTGTCGGTTTCGGCAAAAAGTTCCCGTTGATTGCATGAAATGTATTCTTTCACAGCTTCACTCCCTTTGTAAAGATTGAAAATGCCCAAAACGCATCTTCAACTGCATTGTAGCCCATAAAAAACCGCTTGTCAAGTGCTTTTTTTACGAAACATTTTCGAAATGCAGAGCCCTATACGCAAAAAGGGCGTGGGGCATCAGCCCCCGCCCTTTTTCTTCGACAACTTATGAATCCCCTTCCATGATCGGGTGCAATACTGCATTGCTCCTCAAAAGCGAACATAAAATCAGAAAAGGCAGGGGAACCCCTTTTGAAAAAGGGGTTCCCCTGCCTCTCCCTTTTCGCCTTCGCGAAAAGTGATTCACCACCCTTCCCCAAAACTTTCAAAAAAGGGTTGACAAGCTCACGCGAGCGACCTATAATAAAGGAAAACCACCAACGAGGAGGCCACTATGAAATACGCCAACATGCATCTGCACTCCGTCCATTCCGACGGTATTCTTACTCCCGCCGAGCTTTGCCGCATCGTAAAGGAGCTGGGCTACGGTGCCATCGTTCTTTCCGACCACGAAACCGCAAACGGCACGGCGGAAACAAAAAAAGCCGCCGCTGAAGCAGGGCTGGATACCATGATCGGCATGGAGCTTTACGCCAAGGGGCCCGATACGGATTTTCACATTCTTGCCTACGATTTCGACCCTACCGAAAAGGGCATCGCCACCGCCATTGAGGAAATGCGGCAATCCATGGTGACCGTCACCCGCGCCCGCTTTGAGGCCTGTTGCGCGGAGGGCATTTTCCGAGATATTACGTGGCAGGAGGTGGTAGCTCGCTCCCCCGAAAACGCCTGGCTTTGCAACGAGCATATCTTCGCCACGCTGATTGCTAAGGGGCAAAACCAGCAAAGCGACTACTGGCAATGGATGCAGGGCTTCCGCACCCCTCGCGTCAGCGTCAAGGCCACCTATCCCAAAAAGACCTCCGCAGAGGTGATCCGTATGATCAAAAACGCAGGCGGCGTGGCGGTGCTGGCCCATCCGCACCACAAAACGCCCTACCTCTCCGCCCTGTACGCCGAGGGCCTCGGCGGCGTAGAGTGCTGTCACCCCGACATCGACGAGCACGACGAGGCCGTTGCCCGCCAATTTGCCGAAGCCCATCGTATGTACGTCACCGGCGGCACCGACCACACGGGCCTTCCCGGTAACAGCATGGAGCGAGGCGACGTGCCCGGTCGCGCCGACGGCTCTTACAAGGGCGATATTCTCACGCCCGTGGATCAGGACGTGCGCCACGGCGCCACCCGCGAGGAGTTTGAGGCATTGAAGAACCGCATTTACGGCTGAGAAGAAATATTTCTTGAGGTTTTTGGTGAGGAAAGGTGAATTTGTTTTCGCGAAGGCGAAAACAAAGAGGAAGGGAGATCCTTTTTGCAAAAAGGGTCTCCCTTCCTCCTTTATTCTTCACCCGTCACTCAACCAGGTGATAGGCAAAGCCTGCGATCTCGTCGGCGAGGTAGATAAAGGTCATCTTGCCGTTCTTGTAGCGGGCGGAGTCCTGATCGAACCTCACGCCGCGGCGGCTCAGATGATACACGGCGCGCTCCACAGAGGTGGTGCGGATGGCGATGTGGCCCATTGCGCCCTTGCCGATGGTATTCATAAACTCAAAGCCGGTACCGGCAAAGCAGGAGGCGCTGCGCTCGTCGGTGGGGAAGGAGAAGATCTCCTTCAGCGTGGCAGCAGCACCGTCGGCAGCGGCCTTGTCGGGGCAGTTGATGCCCACGTGACGCAGCTCAAAGCCCAGCATGGCATCCACGGCCTCGCGCACCAGACGCTTGATACCGTCAAAGTCGCCGGCAGCGATCATTTCGGGCTTGACCATCCAGCTACCACCGCAGGCGATGATCTTGGGGAACGCGAGATAATCACACAGATTCTTGGCATCCACGCCACCGGTGGGCATAAAGGTCACGTCGCCGTAGGGGGCGGCCATTGCCTTGATCATCTTCACGCCGCCGGAGGGCTCTGCCGGGAAGAATTTCACAGTCTTAAGGCCGAGGGAAAGCGCCTCCTCGATGCCGGTGGGGTTGTTGATACCGGGCACGATGGGTACGTTCTTGCTTTGGCAATACTTCACCACCTCGGCGTTGAGACCGGGGCTGACAATGAATCTGGCACCGGCGGCCACGGCAGCATCCACCTGGGTGGGGGTGAGAACAGTGCCTGCGCCCACCAGCATCTCGGGATAGGCCTTGGTCATGGCGGCAATGGCGTCGGCAGCGGCCGCAGTGCGGAAGGTGACCTCCGCGCAGGGCAGACCGCCCTCCAGCAGAGCCTTGGCCAGCGGAACCGCGTCGGCGGCATTTTCAATTTTAATAACGGGTACAATACCAATGAGGGAAAGCTCCTTTAATACATCCATATTGATCTCCTTGCTCTCATACAATGATGAGAAATATTTTATACAATATTATCATACCGCATTTTGCTCCAAAAGTCAAGGTGACGGTACTTTTTTATGCGATTTTGAAAAAAAGAAAAGATTTTCATGTTTTGACCTCCAAAAGCATCGTTTTGTGTTATTTTGGGCAGGAAGAGAAAAAATTTTTTATTTTTTTCAAAAAAAGGGTTGACAAACAGAAAAGGATGTGTTATAATAATGCCCGTCGCGATACGGAAGCATAGCTCAGCTGGGAGAGCATCTGCCTTACAAGCAGAGGGTCATAGGTTCGAGCCCTATTGTTTCCACCACGACGGATCCGCCCCCAAGTAATTGGGGGCGGTACCTATCCGGCCCGGTAGTTCAGTTGGTTAGAACGCTAGCCTGTCACGCTAGAGGTCGTGGGTTCGAGTCCCATCCGGGTCGCCACCCATTCCCCCAAGCCCACCTGCGGATTTAGCTCATTTGGTAGAGCGCGACCTTGCCAAGGTCGAGGTGGCGGGTTCGAGCCCCGTAATCCGCTCCATAACAAAACCACCCACCCCATTCGGGGTGGGTGGTTTTGTTATGCCGCTCCTTACGGGGGCGAGAACCCGCAGGGGCAAGTTTTGCGGAGCAAAACTTAGCTTTTCGGCCGAAGGCCGAAAATGACGAGCACCCGTAATCCGCCATAATCCGTGTAGTCATAACAAAATCGCGGACGCCGCCTTGGGCGGCGACACCTCATCCGCCTCGGCTTCGCTCGGCACCTTCCCCCACTGGGGAAGGCTGTAGAGCACCCGTGATCCGCAGAAGTACCATTCGGCTACATGTGGAATTAAGGCATCTATACACTCATCGCGCCTTGCCAAAACCGAACGCCAAGCGCAAAAATCACTGCCGCACATACCACGGTAATCATCATCATTAGTATGTTTTTCCATTTCGATTCGCCTCGGCGCAGAGCCCAGACCTGAAAAATAATACTGCCGATGTTGATAATTGGGAACATAAATGTCAGAAGAAAGATAACTATTGCAAGCATTGCGGTTATCAGGCCAAATATCCTATTGTCCACCAACAACATTTCCGCAATTACACAACTTGCAAATAGACTCGCATATGCCACGTGCAGAAGAAGTATCCACAATGCAATTTTAGTTTTGTTGAGAGCTTTTCTTGCCATTTTTTCACCGCCCTTCCGCCCCCAGTATAGCACAATGCTCTTGCGATGTCAACCACTCCCTCCCCCTTCCCCTCCCCGTGCATTTTGTCGCACAAAAAAATTTCAAAAATCGCAAAAAAGGGGTTGACAAGCGCCTGACTATCTGTTATAATAGTTAGGCATTCTGAATACGGCGCCATGGCCAAGCGGTAAGGCATAGGTCTGCAACACCTCTATCCCCAGTTCGATTCTGGGT
>SVTA01000109.1 GCA_015064005.1 Oscillospiraceae bacterium | reverse complement strand
GCAGAGCGTGTCGATCGAGGACCGCCCCGAGAAGGAATACCGCGCCTTCATGACAGATCCGCAATGGACGCTTCAGCCCTTTTCAAAGCTGCTGAAATACGTGGATCTCTGCTTTTTCTATAAGGTAAAATATCTGCATTTACATCTGGCGGATTCCCGGCATTATTGCTACCCCAGCAGGGCGTTTCCACAGCTGAACGCACCGGGAGAATATTACAGCTTCGAGCAAATGGCGGAGCTGAACGCCTATGCGGCAGCGCGTGGCATTTTGCTGGTGCCCGAATTTGAATGTCCCGGCCACGCCACGCCGCTCACGCGGGTGTATCCCGACGTATTTGCCAATCATACCGATTGCGAGGGCGGAAAATTCTATAACGAGCTGGGAGCCGAAATTGACCCGTCCGGCCTCATTTGCGCGGGCAGCGCGTGCAGTTTTGAGGGCGTGAAAAAGCTGATCGCAGAGCTGGCAGAGCTGTTTCCGGCAGCGCCCTACATTCATATCGGCGGCGATGAAGCACCTTATCAGATGTGGGAGCAATGCGTGGATTGCCGTGCTTATATGGAGAAAAACGGTATTCGGAGCGCACGCGATCTCTACGGCGAATACGTGGGCAGAGTGGCGTCCTTTGTGCTTTCCCTTGGAAAAACGCCCATGGTCTGGGAGGGATTTTCCTCGGAAAGCTCTCATTATATTCCCAAGGAAACGGTCGTCATTGCGTGGGAATCTCACTATCAGACCGCACCCGAGCTGCTTCGGAACGGATTCCGGATCATCAACGCCTCCTGGCAGCCCCTGTATTTCGTTACCAGTCAAAAGCGCCGTTGGAACGCGCAGGATATTTTGAACTGGGACGTTTATAACTGGCAGCATTGGTGGGAGCATTCCGTGGCGACCCTCAATCCCATTCACGTGGCACCCACGGAAAAGGTGCTGGGCGCTACCCTTTGCGCGTGGGGGATGGAGTACGAGCAGCTGATCACACGCTTGCTGGAAAATATGCCCGCCTTTGCCGAGCGCACCTGGGCCATGGAGCGGCATCACGATTTTGATACCTACAGACATATTGCAGAGCCGCTTTGCGATAAGGCGGCAGCGCTGATCAGAGAGTGATCAAAAGCAGAAAAATCCACCCCGTCGGGGTGGATTTTTCTATTTTAATATTTAATGATGTGCGGTCTTGCCCTTCATTTCGGAAAGCTTCTCTACAAAGCAGGCGAAGGGTGCCTTGGCAACGAAAAGATCGTAGAAGGTCTTGATCATGGCAACGTCCTCGGCATCGGTAATGCCGCTGTAGGTTGCAAGGGCTTTTTCGATACCGTTTTCGGCCGTATAGGCAGAGATCTCTGCGGCGGCAGCGTCACCGGGCATATCGAACAGATAGCCTGCCGCAATGCCTACGGCGATGTGAGCAGGGCAGCCGCCCTCCTCCTTCACCATGCGGAAGGCACCTACCAGACGGTCGTCGGGGGAGAGCTTGCGCTTGGGGTCACGACCCACGCGGTCCAGTGTATCCACCAGCAGCTTGTTCTCAAAGCGTACCATCAGCTCCTCCACGAACTGCATCATGTCGTCGGTGGGCACGCCGCGACGCTTTGCAAGGGCGCGGGCAGACTCGATCAATGCGCGGAACAGAACGTACTTGATCTCGCCGTCGCAAACGGCGTCGTAGATGGTTTCCAGCCCCTTCTGATAAGCGATATAGGTGGTCAGCGCGTGGCCCATGTTGTGCACCAGCAGCTTGCGCTCGATGTAGAAAGAGAAGGGGGAGAAGGGGACAAGTCCCTTAACGGGGGGGATTTCGCCGCCAATGGGGCGGAATTGCGTGGCGTCTGCGGGCAGCTCGCTATAGACGTCAGCGCAGACGGCCAGGGGATGCTGTGCCTTGAATTCGTCTGCCGTGGGGGGCACGGTGCGACCGACGGATACGGATACGAAGCCGATGTTCTCCTCAAAGAAGGCCTGATCCTCCGCGGGGATATGGGGGGCGACGAGCCCCTTCAGGTATTCGCCGGAGCCCACCAGATTTTCGCAGATCAAAATGTTGAGGGGCTTGTTTGCGGCCTTGCGCGCCGAAATGGCCTTGGCAATGAGGGGCGCCACGAAGGGGAGAATGTTGGCGCCAAGGGCGGTAGCCATCACGTCAGCCTCGGCGATAGCGGCCACCACAGCCTGCTCATCTCTACCGTTAACGGCAGAAATGTTCTCTACCCAATCGGGCACATATGCGTCACCACGGGTAACGAAAATGGGGTATTTTCCCGCCTCGTTCATGGCGTTGACCACTTCCAGGTTGACGTCAATAAAGGTGGTATGGTAGCCGGAAAGGTAAAATCTCTCCGCAATAAAGCCGCGGCCGATATTGCCGGCACCGTACATAACTGCTTTCATCATTTCATCTATCTCCTTTAATTTAATAGCGGTTCCACAACGGCAACGATCTGCGCTGCCACCTCCTCGGGCGTGCCTCCGGCGTCGATGATGGCCACGTTGTCGGTAAGAGTGTCAAACACCCGCATAAACGTGGCGCGGACCAGAGAGAGGGTTTCTTCTTTTTCGTAGATCTCCTTCTGTTCGCCTCGCCGGCCAATGCGGGAAAGCGCCGTGGTGGGCGCAATGTCCAGAAAAATGCACAGATCCGGGCGGCGGATCTCCGGGCAATCCACGTTCATGTGGCGAACCCACTCGTAGTCCACCAGACTTCCCTGATAGGCAAGAGAGGAATAATAGTAGCGGTCAGATAGCATATCACAGCCGTTTTTCAGGCAGTTTTCGATCCCATCCTCGGCTATATTGTGATGGATGCGATCCAGCGTAAAGAGCGCGGCCATCTCGGCAGCCGTGCGGGGATCCCGGCCGGCAAGCGCTTCCCGGAGCATTTTGCCCGTGGCGCTGTCGGTAGGCTCGGCCGTAGTGACCACCCTTCTGCCCCGCTTTTGCAGATACTCGGATAAAAGCCGCAGCTGGGTGGATTTTCCACAACCGTCAATGCCCTCAAAGACGATGAACAGGGGTCTTGTCATAGCACACCTCTCGCTTGATATATCTTTTTTATTGTAGCACTTAGACGTCTGTTTGTCAAGTGCGGCGGGGAATTTTGCGGCTTTGGGTTGACATTTCATTTGGATTGTGATACAATATGAGAATAATTCTCATATTGAGGTGTTCAAAATGGAGAAAAAACAGTATCAAACCGTGGGGCGCGCGGCCCTGATCCGCTATCTGAAGCGGGTCTGCGAGGCGCCGCCGCAGACGGCTGACGAAATATACGCGGGGCTTTCCGTCGAGGGCGATGCCCCCGGCAAAAGCTCGGTGTACCGTATACTTTCCGCGCTGGCAGCATCGGGTGAGGTGCGTCGTTCCCGTTCTGACGCGGAACATGGCGGTTTTGTTTATCAGTACGTGGGAGCGGCCGGTGGCTGCGATGGGCATTTGCATTTGCAGTGCCTTGTCTGTGGCCGGATCTCGCATCTGAAATGTCATTGCAGTACCGAGATCAGCATCAAGCTGCTGCAGGATCACGGCTTTCGCGTGGATCACGGCCGCTCGGTATTGTACGGCACCTGTGCCGCCTGTGCTGCTCACGCAAAGGGAGGGCAGACGTGATGCCGGAAATGCTACACGAGGTGGCACACGTGCTGGAGCACGGATTTTTGGATACGCTAAAGCTGCTGCCCTTTCTCTTTCTCGCCTATTTTTTGATGGAGCTGTTGGAGCATAAAGCCGGGGAACGGGTGGAGAACATCGTCCAAAAAAGTGGCCGTATAGGCCCCCTTTGGGGCGCCGCGCTGGGCCTTCTTCCGCAATGTGGCTTTTCCACCGCTGCGGCGGGCTTTTACGCAGGTGGCGTGATCACAACGGGCACCCTGCTGGCGGTATTCCTTGCCACCTCTGACGAAATGCTGGCCGTGTTTATCGGTCGGAGAATATCCCCTTGGGTGATCCTTGCCGTACTGGCCATTAAGCTCGTCACCGCTGCGGCGGTGGGCTTTGCGGCAGATGCGTTGCTGCATCGACGAAAAAGCAACGCGCACGTGGCGGAGCTTTGCCGGAAGGAGGGCTGCCATTGCGAGCAGGGCGTGCTGCGCTCTGCGTTGCGTCATACGTGGCGGGTCGGCGTTTTTGTGCTGCTGATCAATCTGACGCTGGAGGCACTGTTTGCTTTCGTTGCCCTGGAATCCATCGTGGCGTTTGTGCAAAGCGTGCCGTTTCTTGGCATATTGGTGTCCGCGCTGATCGGCCTTGTGCCCAGCTGTGCCGCGTCTGTGGCGATCGCTACGCTTTATGCCGAGGGCGTGCTCTCCATAGGCGCGCTGCTGGCGGGGCTTTTGCCCGGCGCGGGCGCGGGGCTGCTGGTGCTTTTGCGCACCCATCGCAACAAGCGGGAGGCGCTGCTGCTGATCGCCGTGCTGTTTGCCGTAGGCGTTGCCGTTGGTGCTCTTGCGGAGTTTTTGGGGCTGGACACGCTGTTGCAGCGTTGATATACAGCCGTATAAAAAAAGCGCTTTTGCGTCGCAAAAGCGCTTTTTTCATACCGTTCAGGGGGTAACCTCAAAGGCCGCGAAGCCGTAGGGGGAGATCTCCGAGAGCGTGACCGTGTTGCCGCGCAGCTCGCCCGTGCAGTTGACGAAGCGGATACTTTTATATGTGTGATCCAATGTAACGGTGGGCGTTGGGATCTCGTCCTCGAAGCTGTTGAGCAGCGCTACGGAGAGAGCGTTTTCCTCGCCGCGGGATGTGATTATATATAGGTAGGGATTTTGGGGACAAACGGCGGGCAGGGGCTTGCCGCAAAGCCACGGAATGGCGTCGAGCAGCTGACGCTGACGGTGATAGCTGCCGTGATAATTGGGCTGCGGGCTGCAGGTGCTGTGATAGCTATCCTCCGCCAGCACGAAAAAGCGCTGTCCTGCGGCGTTTTCATAGAGATATGCGCCGGGTGTTCCCTCGGGCAACAGCGTGGTGAGCACCTGTGCCGTGGGCGCGCAGGTGAGTGCGTGGAGGGAAAGCCCATCGGAGATGGGCATTGTATCATCCTCCTTCGGGAAATACTCCGCCGTGGCGGTGGCAGGCTCTGCTTGGATCAAGCCTGTGTCGATACCGCGATTCCGCAAAATGGCTGCAGCCTTGGCGTCCAGCAGCGCACCGTGGGCAAGCGCCTCCAAGGGGGCGTGCCGCGCGTTCTCTCCAAACAACGCCACGGGGTACTCGCCGGCTGCGTAGGCGGTAGAGATGCTTGCATCCGCCAGTAGCTGCGCCGCCCGGCTGAGAAAGCCGCCGTGGAGATACAGGCAGAGTCCGGAGGACTTTTCGGCGGGCAGATCCCACTCCTTCAGCTTGTGCATCGCCTCCGGCACGTAAACGCCCACCGGCGCTTTGCCCTTGAATATTTCATCCACCTCCCGGCGCAGGCTGCGGTTTTTCAGATGTCGCTCCACGTAGCCGGTTTCGTAGGATACGCTTCTGTTGTAGTCGAACATATATTTCAGATCGGCGTCCACCTCGCCCGTAGCGATCAGCGCCAGATCAAACAGCTCGAGGAGGCGGGCGGGGACGTTATAGCGGGGGCGAGGGTACACGTCACCCTCGGCGATGATCTCGATATTCTCATCCGCCTGCCGGCACCATGCCGCCTGCATACGCGTGTATTCCACTGCCGCCGCGATGCGTCGATCGTGATAAGGGGCGCCAATGGTGCGCAAAAAAGGCTTGGTGTCACCTGCAAACGCCCGGGCGATCTCAACGCCGTCGGTGCCGTCCAGATCCCAGGTATCGCGGCACATACAGGCGCCCAGCCGCACGGTAGGGTCGATCTGATCCACCGCCGCCCGCATATCGCGGGCGAAGGAAAGAAGGCTCTCTCCCTGCACCTCCAGCCAGGCGGTGCGGTAAGGGTTTTCGCCGCCCGAAAACAGCAGTGCTTCCAATTCCTTGTGGGGAAGCTTCTTGCCGATGCGCTCAAAAAAGGCGGTGTTGTGCCGATCACAGAAGCAGCCGATATCGTAAACGTTGCCGCGGGTGTTGAGGCGAAAATCATCATCCAGCATGATCAGATCCGGATGCATGGCGGCCACAATCTGCAGCGCCTTGGCGTAATGGGCTCGGAACTGCGGATCCAGTGGGCAGATGGCATGGGGTGTGGATTTGCCGTTCAGCCCTACGATGGGGGAGAAGGGCAGCATCTCCGCCGCCTTGGCGTGATTCAACACCACGCCGTGGCCGAGGGAATCCAGCCAAACACCTACCTCAAAGCCGTCGCGCGAAAATTGCCGGATGTAGCGGGCGAGCCTTTCGGGGGCGTCGTAAAGCGTGCCACTTTCCGATGCCACCTCTCCCACGCAGCACAGGACGACGCGATCGACCTCCGCCGCGCGCAGCTGCTGCACGAAAACGGGATAGGAGCTTTCGTTTACGGTATCAATGGCAACGGGTGCAAAAAAACGGTGCATAAATTGCCTCCTTCGCGGGAAAACTACATTTATTATATATGCCCATTATATATTGCCGTTTTGGAGGCTGTCAATAGCCTCGCCCGAAAAAAATTCAAAAAATTTCAAAAACCCTCTTGACAAAAGGGACGGCGGGTGATAATATATAAAGGCTCTCGCTGAGAGGGCGACCACGGCGGCTTGAAAATAGCTTGAAAAAAGTTGAAAAAACTTTTAAAAAAGGTATTGACAAGCGGAAAGGGTTGTGGTATAATAACGGGGTCGCTGTGAAAACGGCGGCGATGATCTTTGAAAATTGAACAACGAGAGATAGTATGAAGCACAGCAAGTGCGAAAATATCTCGACAATTCTGAAAGAGAAAATACAACTCTAAAAAATAGTAAATGAGCAATCAAGCTCGAAATTG
>SVTA01000108.1 GCA_015064005.1 Oscillospiraceae bacterium | reverse complement strand
CGCCGTCCTCCAGGATGACCTCGTTGCCAAGCTGCCGGATCGCACGGCCTTTGCCGGTAGCGTGGCCACCGCGGATCGGCTGCTGCGCACCATGGTAAAGGAGGCAGGCGTACCGCTGCCCGAGGCGAGCCGTATGCTTTCAGAGACACCTGCCCGGGTGATGGGCTATACCGACCGGGGCAGGATCGCGCCGGGACAGCGCGCCGATCTCGTCCTGCTCAACGACGATTATCAGATCCAACACGTAATATGGAAGGGAGAGCTGATAAAATGAAAGTAAAAGTCCTTGAAAACGCAGAGGCGCTGGGCGCCGCCGCTGCCAAGCAAGCGGCCGAGCGGCTGCAACGCGCCATTCGGGAAAAGGGGCACGCCAGGCTCCTGCTCTCCACGGGCGCTTCTCAATTTACGTTTTTCCAGCATTTTACCAAGGAGGCCGTGGATTGGGACAAGGTAGAGATGTTCCATCTGGACGAGTACGTGGGCATTTCTCCCACGCACCCAGCCAGCTTTCAGCTCTATCTCCGTCAGCGCTTCGTGGATGTGGTGCATCCCGGCAAATACCACCTGATTGACGGCCGGGCTGATCCTGAGGCCACCATTGCGGCACTGACCGACGCCCTCTCCGAGGGGCAGATCGACCTGGGTCTGATCGGCATTGGCGAGAACGGACACATCGCCTTCAACGACCCGCCTGCGGATTTTTCTGACTCCCGGTGCTACAAGATCGTGACCCTCTCCGACACCTGCCTCAATCAGCAGCTCCGCGAGGGCTGGTTTGAGAGCAAGGAGGCCGCCTTCAAGCAGGCCATTTCCATGACCTGCCAAAAAATCATGGACTGCGCCACCATCATCTGTGCCGTGCCCTACACCGTGAAGGCAGAGGCCATCCGTAACACGCTGACAAGCCCCCTCACTGAGGAGGTGCCCGCCACGCTCCTGAAGGAACACCCCGACGTGACGCTCTACTGTGACAGGGATTCCGCCTCTCTTACGGATGCAAAAACGCTTGCCGCATTTGCTTAAACAAATGTGGCAAGCGTAGGATCTTGCAAGGCAAAGGACGGCAAAAGACGCAGAAATTTTCTGTCGCAAGGCTTGTGGGTTCCACTCTCTTACGGCTATCTGATCCGCGCCGTTTCGCCTTTGGCGGTAACGGCGGGGGATTCCTTCATCAGCTTGCTGTAATTATAGAAAAAGGAAACGTAGCTGTCGTATCCCACCATTTCTGCCACTCTGGTGGCGCTGTGCCCCTCTCGCAGCAGCTCTGCGGCGCAATGCATCTTCTTCAGCGTCACGTATTGGGCGGGTGAAATGTGCATTACCGCCGAAAACCGATGGCTCAGGGTGGATACGCTGACATAGAACCGCTCTGCCAGGCGGGAGAGCGGAAGCGGCTCGCCCACGTGTCCGTCGATGTATTCCACCACGCCGGCGATCAGCGGATCCCGCACGTCCGGCAACGCCAGCGCCTCGCCGTGGGCATGAATGAGGCGGTCAAGCTGCACCGCCAGCTCTATGAGCCGCGCCTCGGCCAGCACGCAGCGGTAAGGCTCCTCCTCGCAGCAAACGATCTCACGAAGAATGCGATCCAGCCCGAAGGCGGTCACCAGCTCCCTCTTGATGATATGCAAATGCTGCCTTGCCCCCTCCGCAAAGCCGGGGAGGGTAACCTGCAGCTCCTCCGCCATCCGATGGAGGGCGCGGGTGTCAAACAGCAGCACCATCCGCTCATAAGAATACCGGCCGTCGATCTCCAGGGCGTGAATCTCGCCCGGCGCCACAAAGATCATATCCCCCGGCCGTACCTGGTAGGCTTTTCCCTCGATGACATAGGAGATCTCCCCCTCCAAAAGCAACAAAAGCTCATACTGCCGATGGGCCTTGGAGGCGTTATGATAGCTGTGTCCCATAGCCGGTGTGCGGGTGTGATGACAATACAGATCGCCACCCGCCGCTACGTATTCCCGGATGATCCTCGTTTCCGCCGCTTCCATGTTCAAGCCCCCTCGTTTTTTCTATATTTTATCATGATTTTTAATAAAAAGCAATAGGTATTCAAAAACCTGCAAAAAAGGAGATATGACATGAAATTTCTGCTGTTTTCCGACTTTCACCACGCGCCCGGCCACTTTATGTCCGGCGGCGATGCCGACATGACCGTCCTCCTTGACCACGCGAAGGCAGCCGAGGTGGATTTTATCATTCACACCGGTGATTTTGCAAGCTGCTCCTATGAACCACAAATCACGGAGCTGATCGAGCGCTACAACAATTTTGACATCCCCACCTACCACTGCCTCGGCAATCACGACGCCGACAAGCTTACCAAGGATGAAACGGTGGCGCTTTACGGTATGCCCCACGATCATTACTTCTTTGACTGCAAGGGCTACCGCTTTGTGGTGCTGAACCCCAATTATCTTCTGCACGAGGGTGAGTACATCCCCTACGGCAAGGGCAACTATTTCAAGGCACCGAAGGAAAGAGACTGGTTGCCGCCGGAGCAGATCGCCTTTTTGAAGGAGGCTATCGATTCTGCCCCTCATCCCGTGGTCATCCTCAGCCATGAGAGCTTTGAGCGCCCGAACGGCGTCAAAAACCGTGAGGAGGTGCTGGAGATCATCAACACCGCCAATAAAAAGCGTCCCCACAGCGTGCTGATGTGCATCAACGGTCACCACCACCGGGATCATCTCCGAGTGATGGACGGTGTCTTGTTCTTTGATATGAACAGCACCCGCTTCGACTGGCTGAAGGTGACTCACGACCTCTATCCCGCCGACCTCGCCGCGCAGTATAAGCACCTCAACCGTTGCGTTCATTGGAACGACCCGCTCCATTGCATCGTAACGCTGGAGGGCAATACCGTGGAGATCGAGGGCATGGAAAGCAGCTACTTTATGGGCGTCACCACTGAAATGACCGACAGCCCCAAATACGATAAGGCCGGCCGTCCTGCCACCCCCAAGGTACAAAGCGCGAGGATCACGCTTGGGTAATTTGTCGCTTTCTGCGGGCGATGCTTGCAAGGCTTGGGCGTGATCCCATGATCCAGACCGTGGTCAGACACGGCGAGATCAGCCGCACGCTGGCCGAAAGCAAAAAGCTGAGAGGCGAATCCTACCATATTGATTTTATCGGCTCCTACGAGGAGATCTATTCCTGCGCGTCCATTCTGGATGCAAAGGACAAGGAGGATGTGTTCCGCGAGCAGATGAAATGGACGCGTAATACGGAAGAGGTGCGGGAGGTCCTTTCCCACGAGGAGCAATATCGCATGGCCAGAGCCGACGTGATGCACAAAAGGCTGCTGCAGCGTTTGGAGGGGCCCGAGGAGCTGCAGGAGCGCTCGCAGCACAGAAGCTGGGTGAATTTTATGTTCTCCGAGGGGTACCGGCACGGGCCCGTGCGGGATCATATCGCCAAGTTGCGCCCCAACCTTGTCGCCTTTGACGATCTCTCCCACGAGCCGTAGCCCTTCGCGTGCTGCCTTTTTTTGCCGAGGGGCAGGGGCTTGACAGCGGCGGCGCGCTTTGCTATAATGAAGGCAGGTGGGGGGCGCGCGGCGCCTTCCGCTACCAAAGGAGAGGAGGCTTTTCCATGGATAACGCAAAGAAAAGAAGGCTGATCAACACCGTATATCTTGTGGTGGCGCTGGCCATGCTGGCGGGGCTGATCCTGTGGTGCGGGCTTTTGATCTACGAGGCCTACCATCCCGACGGAAACAGCGCGGGAGCCGTGCTGGCGGCGCTGGCAGCGGTGCTGCTGGTTATCATCTTCAGCATCGGGTGCGCGGTGGCGGAGGTGGTGCTTTTGGAGGCTTTCATCCTGGTGCGCTACCTGCTGACCGATCCGCACAAGCGTCCGGCCTTCACGGTATGCAACATCGTTTCGGCATCGTTGTCAGTGGTGGTGCCGCTGCTGGTGCTGCTGTCGGTGGTGACCGGGCTGGATCCGGAGGGGAACTACGCCCTCGGCACCCTGCTTTGCTGGGGCATTGTGTGGGCGCACTACCGCATCGTTTATTGCATTGTGCGCGGGGCCGTCAAGCGCAAAAATGTGTCGGAGGAATGACCCTTTACAACAAAAAACAAGAGAATTGGGAAAAATGCTTGCTTTTTGGTAAAATGTATGCTATACTGTATAAGATAACTTTTGGAAAGGCGGATCATACTTATGGCTGGCGTAAATCTGCGTGAGCAATCTATGGATCTTACCGTGAAGGTGCTGAAGCTGTGTGAGGGCATTACCTCTCACCGTTCTCTTGTCATTCGCCTGGAGCAGGCTGTGACCGATATCGGCGCTAACATTCACGAGGCGAGCTATGCCTACGGCGGCGCGGAGCAGGTGGCTCAGTGGAAGGAGGCAGTGAAATACTGCTATGAGACCGAATACTGGCTGGAGCTTTTCGTCAACGCGGACATGGTAGATAAGGACGAGGCCAAGACGCTGTACTATCTCTGCAGCGCACTGCGGAACACCCTTGCCTCCAACATCGCAATGGCAAAGGATCTGTGAGAGCGAAAGGAAGCACGGTGATACGTGCTTCCTTTGCTTTTGTGTATGTCAGCGTCAAATTGGGACTCGTCGCTCTGTTCGCGCAAACTTTTTCAGGAAGTTTTCGCCCGCCTTTTTCAAAAGGCGGCGGGTGTGGGCGGCGCCCACAAAAAACGCCGTTTCTTTTTGATAACTTTTTCTTTGCGGCTCACACCTGCAAAGAAAAAGTGGCTATGGAAGCTGAAAACTCCCGTGGCTATAGCCGTTTGGCGCCTGCAAACTCCTTGCCCGCTTTTCTCTTTGACACCGGAGGCACAAAGAGAAAAGCTACCAAAAGAGAAATGCCGAGAGCATTTCGCCCTCTGCGGAGGGCGAGGAGGGCTCCGCGCCCTCCACCGCGCCGCCTTTTGAAAAAGGCGGGCGAAAACTTTCCAAAAAAGCTTGTGCGAACAAAGCGATACATCAAAATTTGAAAATCTTTGTGCCCGGTTGCGTTAACGAGCCGGGCTGATCGCCTTGAAAGGAGCGCTTATGAAAAACATTTTTGATATGAACTTCAAGAACGACCATTGGGACGGTGACTGCTTCAAGGTGCGGGTGCTGCCCCCGGAGCTGCGGGCGGAAAACGACGCCCTGGCGGAGCGCAGCCTCGCGCTGGCGCTGAATGAAATGCCCCGCCTCTACCGCACGCTGCGGCTGGTGTGTTTGCTGTTGGCGGGCTTCCTTGCGATTTTTGGCATCGAAATGCTTTCTGCCGGCACGCTGCCCGTGGGCGTGATCCTGCTGGCTTCGGCGGCGCTGGCGCTGCTCGCGGCCATTGCGCTGCACGTGCGCGGCAACGGCCTGCGCCGCAGTGAGGAGGAGTCCGAGGCAGAGCTTGCGGTGCTGAATCGGGAGAGCGAGGAGATGGATCGACGCTGTCGCGCGGCCATGGACGTGCCGGAGGATGCCGTTTCGGTGGACGTGCCCACCCGCGTTTACAACACCCACCTGCGCGGGGACGGAGAGGTCTATGCCAACGGCAGCTGCCCCGTGTTTGCAGAGGCGGAGAGCCTGTGCTTTTTTGACGGCGAGGACGTGCTGGCCATTCCCTTTGTGGAGATCACCGGCATCGTGGAGGTGCATGAGCCCATCACTGTCAGCGGCTGGATGAAGGATCAGCCCCACACCGCCGCGCCCTATGACGGCTACGACATCACGGAGCAGGGCGAGGATACCTACTGCCTGGGCAGCTACTGCGCGGTGCGCTGCCGCAGGGAGGGGGAGGACTATCAGGTCATCATCCCCCGCTACGATATAGACACGATCCTGGCGCTGACCGGCCTGCCTCTCACCGATGGAGAATAAAAAATCGAGGCAGGGCGCGCTGTTCGCGCTGATCCTTGCCATGAGTATGTTCGGCACCATCGGCATCTTTCGCCAATGGATCCCGCTGCCCTCCGCCACCGTGGCGCTGGCGCGGTCGGTGATCGGCGGGGTGTTTTTGCTGCTGGTGCTGCTCTGGCGCCGCCGTCGGCCGGATCTGAAGGCTCTGCGGCGGGTGCTTTGGCCGCTGCTGCTTTCCGGCGCCTGCCTTGGTGCCAACTGGCTGCTGCTGTTTGAGGCCTATCGCTATACCAGCGTGGCCACCGCCACCCTCTGCTACTACATGGCGCCCATTTTGCTGATCCTGCTGTCGCCCCTGCTTTTGCGGGAGCGGCTGACGGTGAAGCGGATCCTTTGCGTGCTGGTGGCGTTGGCGGGCATGGTGCCTGTTTCCGGCGTGCTGGAGGCAGACGGGCAGGGAACTGACCCCCGTGGCGTGCTGTTTGGACTTGCCGCCGCGCTGCTTTACGCTGCCGTGGTGCTGCTCAACAAGCGCATCAAGGGGCTCGACCCCGCCGAAAAAACGCTGTTTCAGTTTGCTGTGTCGGCCTTGGTGCTGCTGCCCTACGTGCTGCTGACCGAGCTGCCGCTCTCCGCCGCCCCCACCCTGCCCGCGTGGCTGCTGCTGTTGCTGGTGGGTGTGGTGCATACGGGTCTTGCGTATCTCCTGTATTTCGGCGCGCTGACCCGTCTGCCCGCGCAGACCGTGGCGGTGTTCAGCTATATTGACCCGCTGCTGGCGGTGCTGCTCTCCGCCTTTTTTTCCGCGCCCCTCACGCTGCCCACCGTGGTGGGCGGGGTGCTGATCCTTGGCGCCGCCATTGTGAGTGAACGGTAAAGAGAGAGGAGGCGCTTTTTGCAAAAAGCGCCTCCTCGGTGAGAACGATCTCGATCTCTCCATCCAAACCCTGCACTCCCTACCTACGGAGGCTCTATCACACAAATTCTGTGAATTGTCAAATTATTTTTCAAAAAGGTATTGACAAGCGTGTTCTTTTCTGCTATAATAGATGCGTTGCAAAACGGGGCATTAGCGCAGCTGGGAGCGCACAACACTGGCAGTGTTGGGGTCAGGGGTTCGAATCCCCTATGCTCCACCAAAAGCACATAATCCGAACCTTTACATAACGAAGAAGTTC
>SVTA01000107.1 GCA_015064005.1 Oscillospiraceae bacterium | reverse complement strand
CCGACTACGCCGAGGGCTTCCGTCAGTGCCAGGTGTACCTGAAGGGCACCACCAAGCGCCTGCTCCCCTGAAACTCATACCGTTTTGCCACTAAACTGAAAAAATTAAACGAAACATAAAGGAGATTTTAACCATGGATTTCAATTCTACCGTAAAAGGCAGCCTCCTGGAAGGCTTCTACCCCGAAGGCTGGGACTTTGAGAAGATCGACGCCTGCTGTGCCAACGCACCCGAGACCATCACCGAGCGCCAGTCCTTCTGGCACAAGGATTTCCAGCCCCTGCCCTGCCGCGACGTTGCCGAGTTTGACGTCAAGATGGGTCATGAGATCGCTAACGAGATCAAGAAGGCCGGCGAGCGCGGCGAGAAGATCGTATTCATCCTGCCCGTAGGTCCTATGGGTATGTACAAGTGGGCCGTTTACTTCCTTAAGGAGTGGAACGTTTCCTGCAAGCACGTTTGGTGCTTCAACATGGACGAGTGGGCTGACGCCGAGGGCAACACCATCACCGGCGAGGCCTCCTTCCAGAGCGCTATGGAGAACGCCTTCTACAATCCCCTGGGTGAGCTGACCGTTCCCGTCGACCACCGCAACTTCGCCACCAAGGACAACCTCCCCACCTACGAGGGCAAGATCAAGGCTCTGAAGGCTGAGGGTGCCAAGCTGGTGCTGGTATTCGGTATCGGCAGAATGTGCCACATTGCTTTCTGGGAGCCTCATTTTGGCAGCGAGTTCGCAACCGACGCAGAGTGGCTGAAGCAGACCCATCGCATCGGTGCCAAGCTCCATCCCCTCACCATTGAGCAGAACGCGCTGACCTCCTTCAAGAGCCGCACCTCTCTCGTTCCTTGCCGCGCCAACACCATGGGCCCCGGCCTCATGTTTGCCGCTGACTACATCATCGGCGGTGCTGACGGTGCGCTTGGCCGCGGCATGCAGTGGCAGGGTATGTCCCTGTGGATGACCCTCCGCTACGGTCCCACGCGCTTCATCACCTCCAGCTACATTCCCACCCTGCCCGGTAAGCTGTTCTTCCTGGAGGAGCTGGCCGGCCCGCTGGTTCCCGAAGCCAACTAAGGGTGAGCGTGATGCGTAAAGGTATTGCCGTTGCGGGCAGCATTCTCGTTGACCACATCAACGAAATTACTGCCTATCCCGCCGCAGGGGAGCTGACGAAGATCGTCGGCTTCCGCAACGCGGTGGGTGGCCTTGTGCCCAACGTAGGCATCGACCTCAAAACTCTGATGCCCCACTTGCCGATCTATGCCATCGGCCCTATCGGTGACGACGGCGACGGCGCTTTCGTGCTTTCCGAGCTTGAAAAGTACGGTCTTGATACCTCCGGTGTCAAAAAGGCCGAGGGGCGCACCAGCTTTACCGATGTGATGAGCATCATCGGCGGTCAGCGCACCTTCTTCACCCACGCGGGTGTGTGCGCCGACTTCGGTGCGGATAGCATCGATCTCGAGCATCTTGACGCCGCCATGCTCCACCTCGGCTACTTCCTGCTGCTGGATCGCATCGATGCCGGTGACGGCGTGAAGATCCTCAAGAAGGCCAAGGAGCTGGGCATCAAGACCTCTATTGATCTAGTCAGCGAGAATTCGGATCGCTACAAGCTGGTGATCCCTGCCCTTGCCTACACCGATAACCTGATCATCAACGAAACCGAGGCGGGCAATCTGACCGGTATGGAGCCCACACCGGAAAATCTGCCCACGATTTGCGCGAAGCTGATGGAAATGGGCGTTTCCGAGCGCGTGATCCTGCATATGCCCGATCGCGGCGTGTGTTTGTCGAAGGACGGCTTCACCACCCTTGCCTCCTTTGATCCCCCTGCGGGCTTTATCAAGGGCAAGACCGGCGCGGGTGACGCCTTCTGCGCAGGTGCGCTTGTGGGCATCTACGAGGGGCTCTCCGACGCGGAAATTCTTGACCTCGGCTCTGCTGCCGCTATCGCCTCTCTTTCTGCCCCCGATGCCGTCAGCGGCATGCGGAGCAAAAAAGAGGTCATTGCCCTTTGTGAAGCGATGGGCAGAACCAAGATCTGATTGCAAAGGAGATACATATGAAAACAAAAGCAGTCCGTATGTACGCTGCCAACGACATCCGCCTGGAGGAGTTTGATCTGCCCGAAATGGGCGATGACGAGATCCTCGCGAAGGTGGTTTCCGACAGCGTTTGCATGTCAACGCACAAGGCGGCACTTCAGGGCGCGGCTCATGCCCGCGTTCCCAACGATATTGCGGAAAACCCCACCATTCTCGGCCACGAGTTCTGCGGCGAGATCCTTGCCGTCGGCAAGAAGTGGCAGCATAAATTCAAGGCCGGTGACGGCTTTGTGGTGCAGCCCGCCCTGGGCTGGAAGGGCACGCTGGCCGCGCCCGGATACTCTTATCGCTTCGTGGGCGGCAACTCCCAGTACGTTGTCATTCCCAACGAGGTCATGGAGTGCGATTGCCTGCTTCGCTATGACAACGACACCTATTTTTACGGCTCCCTTGCAGAGCCGGTTTCCTGCATCGTTGCAGGCTATCACACCAACTACCACACCAACAACTCCACCCACCAGCACACCATGGGCATCGTGGAGGGCGGCAACACCATTCTGATGGCTGCGGCAGGCCCCATGGGTCTCGGTGCCATTGACTACGCCATCCATTGTGATAGAAAGCCCTCCCTGCTTGTGGTCACCGACATCGACGACGCCCGCCTTGCCCGCGCCGCGTCCATTATGACGGTGGAGGAGGCTGCCAAGTGCGGTGTCAAGCTGGTTTACGTCAACACCAACGCGGTGGAAAACGCCAAGGAGTACCTGATGGAGCTGTCCGGCGGCAAGGGCTACAACGATGCCTTCGTTTACGCTCCTGTCAAGCCCGTGATCGAGCTTGCCGACAGCGTGTTGGGCTTTGACGGATGCCTCAACTTCTTTGCAGGCCCCATTGATCCCAACTTCTCCGCTATGTTCAATTTCTACAAGGTGCATTACAGCTTCACCCACATCTGCGGCAATACCGGCGGTAACACCAACGATATGATCGAGTCCATCGACATGATGAACAGCGGTAAGCTGAATCCCACCGCCATGATCACCCACGTGGGTGGCCTGGATGCTGTGGTGGATACCGTGCTGAATCTCGATAAGATCCCCGGCGGCAAGAAGCTGATCTACAACTTCATTTCCATGCCTCTGGTGGCGCTTGCAGATCTCGCTGAGCTTGGCAAGACCGATCCTCTTTACAGAGAGCTGGCCAATATCGTGGAAAAGAACAACGGTATGTGGTGCCCCGAGGCGGAGAAATACCTCCTCGCCAACGCAAAGCCGATCTGACGGTTTTCAAATCAAAAGCACGGATGACTGCGGTCATCCGTGCTTTTCTGTATATTTGCAGTTTTTTGCTTTCACGTCTTTTCCGTCATATCTCGCAGGGCGTCGACCAATTTTCCCTTGCCGTAAAGGATGACTCCTTCCTCGGCAGCCAGCTGCGCGATTGCAGCCGCCCGGCTACAGTCCGCCTCTAACCGCTCGCGCTCACAAAAGAACATCACCCTGTCGCAGGCGTGGCTGCCCGTGTCGCGCGCAAACTCTGCCAGATACCATGCGGCAGCCTCCTTGGGCGTGAGGCAATGATCGGTGTTTTCCTCGTCGATTTCCTCGATTTCTTCGCTTTCATCGGTTTCCGGCATGCCCGGATCAAAAAGCCACTCGTCCTTCTTCTCGTCAAACAAGAAGGAATCAAGGGGCGGACAAAGATAGAGCAGCACGTTCTGATACAGGAAATAGCCGGGCTGCGCATAGTCATCACCAACGTGGGGCTTGACGTATGTCATGGGCAGCTCGTGCTCCTGCACCAGCGTATAGATTTCGTTGTCTATATGGCATCCGCACCACGGTGAGTATTTTCGGGGAAAATCCTTTTGGTAGCGGGAGCGCTTGAATTTGATATAGTCCACGGGTAGATAGAGCACCATGCCGACGAGCAAAAGCAGAAGAAAGGGCAGAAGCAGCGCAAACAGAATGCAGCTGATCAATTTTGAAGCAAAATCAGTTCTTTTATGCTTGGCCATTCTCGTTTTTTCTCCTCAAAAAATACTCAGCTCCATCCGGCGGCTGAGCTTTTCCAGTGCCTTGATTGCCGCCACACTGTTGCCCTTTTTGTCAAGGGCGGGGGAATACATGCCAATGCCCATGCGCCCGGGCACCACTGCCAGAATGCCGCCGCCCTTTTCCATCACGCAGATGCCGAAATCGGAGGGATCCCCCTTGGCCAGCTCCGGAATATAGGTGGCCACATGCCCCTCGGCGGTGTAGGGCGCGCATTCATACAAAATTTCGTTCAATAGTTCCTTCATTTGTTTACCTGCTTTTCCGTTTCGTCGCTTGACGGTTGCTGTCACTTTTGCTCTGTGTCTATTTTGTAATATTTGGTATGATAAACCAGGCGCGGTGCCTTTCGGGGTCTTACTATCACAACATAGAAGCGATCCCCCTCGCGGGAATATTCATAGACCTCCTCTGTCACGGCCACACGGCCGCAGCGGAAATAAAGGGTGCTTTCGTTTCTCACTTGGCGGTAATAGAGATTGGTTTCTTTCATCCGCTGGCACAGCTGTTCTTCCAGGATCTGAAATTTTCCTGCCTTCGCCCTGTAAAGATCGATGTAGTAAACATTCAGGAGAAATACGATCATACATACGAAAACAATGGGAAGAAGCAGCAGAGAAGCGGGAGCCCAGCGATGTCCGGCGGTGAGACTTCCGTTGATATATGCGATGGCAAGACAGATATAGCCCGGGATTCCATGAGCCACAAGGATCGTGAGCAGCGTGGCAAGCTTGCGATCCTTTCTGATCTCGGCCTGAAGCTGAAGCTGTATATCCTCCTTGGTAAGCGTTTTCCTTTTCACTGTGTCACCGCCTTTCTTCGCTTATTATAGCACATTCCGCATGGGATGTAAAGTAAAATTTCGCTCCGGCGGCCGTCTTGCCCTTTACATTTCCGCCCACGTGTGCTATAATACATTCAAATTGCGTGAAGAAAAGGGGGACATCAAAATGTCTGCATTTCAGATGTGGGTTGCGATGCACAAGACGCCGGCCTTCTGCCTGATCAGCGCGGTGGAGATCGTGGCATACGGCTACCTGCTTTATCTGTTGAGCTGCCCTATTTGGGGGCTGGTGCTGATGGCCGGCCTTCTGTTATGCTTCAACTATTTGTTCGTTCACGTGGCCCACGCAGTGGTACTGAAAAAGCCGTTGGATGCGCTGAGCTGCCAGGGCGATCCTGAGCCGCTTCTCCACATCACGGCACAGCTGCTGACGGCAAAGCACCACGAGGCAGACCGGCAAGCATTGCTCATCAATCACTGCGTGGCGCTTCGGGAGCTGGGGGAGCTGCAAAGAGCTATGGAGCTTCTTTCCGGTCTCAATATCGACAAAAGTGCCGGAGCGGCACCTGCCATAAAGGTGATCTACTATCACAATCTGGCGGATCTTTGCGATCTGCTGGGTGATGCGGCCGGTGCGGAGATCTGGCTGAGCAAGTCTTTGCAGATCTACAACGACATGCCCGACAACAAGCTCAAGCGTGGGCTGAAGGATGTCATCACACTCACCACGGCAGAACAGTTGATTTCGCAAGGGCAGGGAGATGAGGCGGCGCGGCTGCTTCAGCAGCTTCCCACCGATCAGCTGACCGTCAGAGTATCTGCGGCACTGCTGCGAGCGCGGATCTGCCTTCTGCAAAACGACAGAGAAACCGCTCTCCTCAATCTGCGTGACGTGGTACGCTGTGGCAACAAGCTCTATGCCGTCCGGCAGGCGCAGCAGAGGATACAAGAGCTGGAGACGTCGGGAGTGGATGCGGCGCGATGAAGAAATATTATGTCTTTGCCGGCATCTCGATCCTTTGCTGGTCCAGTATGGCCACGGTGGTCAAGCTGCTCCTCGGCGCAATGGATAGCATGACAGCCCTATTTTTGAGCTCGCTTTTCGCCGTGCTGGGCTTGCTGCTCGTTGGTATATTCAGCAAAAAGCTCCGGCTCCTCCGGCGCTACCGCTGGCGGGATTATCTGAACATGGTGCTGATCGGGCTGCCGGGCAATCTTTTGTACAACGTGTTTTACTATGCGGGTGCTGCCCGTATGCCCGCCGCAGAGGCCTTTATCGTCAACTATCTTTGGCCCATTATGAGCGTGGTGTTTGCCTGTATTTTGCTAAAGGAAAAAATGACCCCCGCAAAGCTTCTGGGGCTGCTGCTCTCCTTTTTGGGCGTGTTTTTTGTCATTGGCGAGAGCCTTTTTGCCTTTGATGTCGGCTCGCTTGCCGGCGCGGGTCTTTGCGTGCTGGGGGCGGTCTCCTACGGCGCCTTTTGCGCCTTGAATCAGAAGCATGATTATGATCCTACCATCGCCACCATGGTTTCTTATGGCTCTGTGGCCATCCTTACGGGCGCCTTTGTGCTTTGTACCGGCGAGATCCCACCGCTTCGCGCGCCTCAGCTGCTGGGACTCGCGTGGAACGGCGGCATGACCCTTGGCGTTGCGACCATTACCTGGATTCTTGCGCTGGGAGCGGGCAACACCGCCAAGATCTCAAACCTCGCGTATCTCACTCCCGTTCTGTCCCTTTTGTGGACGTTTCTGTTCCTGAAGGAGGAGATACAGCCCCTCGCTCTCGTGGGGCTTGGTGTTATTATGCTGGGCATTTTCATCCAGCTGCTCTGGCGGGGGAGGGCGCCCGAATAGCGTCCAAAAGAAAAAAGCAGCCTTGCCTCTGCATTCTTAGCGGAAAAATAGGCAGACACAAACAATCGGCAGAGGACTTGTTTCCTCTGCCGATTTGTGTTATAATGGGATGGGTGATGAAAATGGACGAACTGAAAAATCGCAAGACTACCCGGTTGAAAGGTGCGGACTATAATCGGAATCAAGCCGTGTTTCTCACGATATGTACGAAAGAGCGAAAGTGTATCCTCTCGCGCGTTGTAGGGACCGGCGTCCCCGACGGTCCGCAAATCAAATTAACAAAATACGGACAAATCGCAGAAAAATACATCCATCAATTGAACGATTTTTACGAGGATCTGTCGGTCGAGAGTTACGTAATTATGCCAAACCATATTC
>SVTA01000106.1 GCA_015064005.1 Oscillospiraceae bacterium | reverse complement strand
AACGAGGAAGAGCGCGGTGACAACGAGGGCAACCACGGAAACGTTCCACTTGGGAGCCTCGCCCTTCTTGGTCGCTGCGTACTTGATCGCGTCGATCACGTAAGCGATCGCGGACATAAGGGTGTAGGAGATAAGACCGATACCGATACCCTTGGTGATCGAGTAGGAAAGAACCATAACAACGATCGTAAGGAAGGCAGAGGTTGCCTTGATGGCATCGGAGAAGTCGATCACCTTAATGTTGTTCTTCATCATAAGAACGCCAACGTAGATCAGTGCGGATGCGGTTGCTGCGCCGGGAATAACGGCGAACAGAGGCATTGCAAACATTGCAAGGAAGAACATGCAAGCGGTGGTGAAGGAGGTAAGACCCGTGCGTCCGCCGGCGGAAACGCCCGCACCGGACTCAACGAAGGTGGTTACCGTGGAGGTACCGAGCATCGCGCCTGCGCAGGTTGCGACCGCGTCGGAGATCATGATCTTGTCGTAGTTGTGGGGCTTGTTGTTCTCATCGGAGAGGATTCTGTTACCGCCGCAGCAGCCAACGATGGTGCCCATCGTGTCGAACATATCGATCATGCACATCGTGATGATCACCATAATTACGGTGAATACGCTGCCGCCCTCGGGAACGAGGCCGGTCTTGAATACCTCGAAGCAGGAGCCGAACACGGTCTTGTCACCTGCGAAGAAGTTTGCAAAGTTTTCCCAAAACTTCCAGGAAACGGTCTCGGTGCCTGCAAGAACGGAAAGATCGGTTACGCCGAAGGGGATACCGACGATGGTTGCGCCGAGGATACCGATGATGATCGAGCCCTTTACCTTCAGCTTATCAAGGATTGCGATCAGGAAAAGACCGATCAAAGCAACGATAGCGGTTTTTGCAGCGGGATATGCAACGGTACCGGAGGTCGAGTCAATAACGCCATTGGCGCCACCCCAATAGATTGCACCGGTATTGACAACTTGGCTACCCCAGTTGGTGAGATCAACGAAGCCAACCTGGGTGAAGTTGTTGTGAACGATCACGCCTGCGTTCTGGAAGCCGATGTATGCGATGAAAAGGCCGATACCAACGGAGATCGCGCCTCTTACGGCAACGGGCATACCGTCGAACACCAGCTCACGGAAGGACTTTCCCTTGATTTTGATCAGCGTCAGACCAAGGAAGAGAACGCCGGAGATCAGCACCATCATAAATGCCTGGCCGAGAGTGAACACAACACCGTATGTGCTGGCTGCATAGAAAGCAACGAGACCGCCGAGCAGCGAGTTCAGACCCATACCGGACGCCTGCGCAAGAGGCATCTTTGCAAGGAAGGCCATCAGAAGCGTACCGATGATCGCGCCCAGCGCGGTTGCGATAAACACGGAGGGCCAATAAGCCGCATCCGCACCAACGAGGATCTGCGCGGGGTTAACCGTCAGAATGTACGCCATGGCAAGGAAGGTAACCACGCCCGCCGTCAGCTCGGTTCTGACGCTCGTTTGCTTCTCTACCGGATCATAGCCAAGAAGTTTTGCAAACTTGTTCATAACTGTTAATTCTCCTTTTTCATTGATGTAGTTTGATAACTACTGGAAAAATTATAGCACCTTCCCCGATGGTTGTCAACACATTTTTCATTCTTTCGTCACAATTTCATCATAATTTTTGCGTTTTTGCCAATTTTGTCCCCAAAACCGCATTTTGGAAGAAAACTCTACCCGTTGGGGCACTTTTTGCAACATTTCGCCATTTAAAAAGAAAGAGGAGCGCCACGCGCTCCTCTTCCTTCGTGTTACAGCTCCGGCAGGATCTCGTCGCCGTGCTGCTCCATCCAGCGGACTGCCACCTCGTATTCCTCAAAATCAAGATCGGCCATGGTGTTGGTGTGGAAGACAATGCCCTCCAGCTCCCCCTTGCGCATCTTGTCAAGGCAGAAATCCAGCTGCCACTGCACCGCCTCCGGGGTGGCGCGCTTGTTCTCGCCGAAATTGTAAAGATACACGCCCATCATACGGTGATTACTTGGCGTCTGCTGCTTGAACAGCTCGAATTTTTCGGGAATGAGGGGGACGTCCTTCTCCTTCCACGTCCACAGGATAATGCCGTCAAAGGCGTCCATATAGGGCTGAAAGGCCTCGTCCTCTGCCGGATCGTTGCCGATCTGGAAGGTATAGAGGATCATCCAGCTGTTCAGCCGTCGCACGGAATTGTTGTGCAGCCGGTCGTGCAGGGCGTGCAGCTCCTCCAGCGGGTAACTCTTATACAGATCGCGACTTTTAAAATCGTCCAGCGCTACGGCGGTAACGTTGGGGAAATCCGCTGCCTCACGCAGCGCCTCCTCAATCTTGCCGCTGTCACAGCTCTTATGAACGTTATAGCCCCAGCCCACGTTTTTGAGGGTCTTGAAGGATTTGTTGTACTGCCGCTGACTCACCTCCCACTCGCAGGGCACCATAAAGGTGTTGCGAATGCCGAGATAGAGGCAGCACTCCATCGGGGTCATGCGAGATTTCAATGTGTTACCGTATTCGTTATTGTAGCGACCCTCGGGATGCCCCCAGAGCCAGCAGCGTTCGCGCAGCAGCATAAATAGCTCCTTTCTAAAATGCTCCGTTTTCTACTTGACAAATTTTTCATACGTGCTATACTTTATGTAAAGTACATCATCATTATAGCCGCTGCCGGCTTTGATTGCAATGTAAAAAGAAATGAAAAACATGGAAAATTGAGCATATGATTTTTAAAAAGGCCTTTTCGAACAAGCAGGATCACCTGCAGCTTTCTCTCATCACCGTCGGCCGCGCCACCGTGGACAGTACGTGGCGGGGCACGGTACAATCCCCCGACTGCTCGCGGCTGTATTACATCGTGCGCGGTGTGGCGTATATCCACGCCGCAGGCCGCTCCCACGCGCTGGAGGCGGGACACTGGTATCTCCTGCCGCCGGGGCATTCCTTCACCTACGAGTGCCCGCACGCCATGGAGCACGTGTATTTCCACATCAGGCTATGCGGCGAGAACGGCTTCGAGCTGCTGGAGAGCGACCGCGACGTGCTGACCGTGGCGGTGCCGGAGGCGCTGAGTGCCGCCTTCCTTCTGCCCCAAGGCAGCGGGCTTGAGGCGCAGCTGCAGCTGTACGGACGGCTGCTGCAGCTCCTGCAGCTGTTTTGCGATGGAAAAGCCCTGCGGCTGACCCCCCGCTCCTTTTCACCCTGCATCGAGCGGGCCATGCGCTTCATCAACGCCAATCTTTCCTTTTCCCTTTCCGCCGAGCAGATCGCCGAGGGGGTCTTCGTTTCCCGCAGCACGCTGGAAAAGCACTTCCGCCGGGAGCTCTCCGCCTCCGTGAAGCAATACGTGGCAGACCGTGTCCTTGCCGAGGCCGCGAGGCTGCTGAAGGATCCGTCGCTCTCCATCGGAGAGATCAGCGACCTGCTTGGCTTTGCAGATCCGCTCTATTTTTCCAAAAAATTCCGACAGTGCTACGGGCTCTCCCCCCGCGCGTACCGGAATCAGCCTCTTGCCTGAAAAAGCAACAATCGCCGCAGCGGCCGCTGCGGCGATCTTTTTATTTGATCTGCGTGATATCGTAGGGCGTGGTCTGGTAGACGAAATAGTTGAGCCAGTTGGAATAAAAGAGATTGGCGCAGCTCCGCCAGCGGACGATGGGCGCCTTGGTATCGTCGTCACCCGGGAAATAATTCTTCGGCACGGCGATAGGGAGCCCCAAATTTTTATCCCGCAGATATTCCTTTTTCAGCGTATCGGCGTCGTATTCCGAGTGACCGGTGACGAAGATCTGCCGGCCGCGCTCGGTGGAGACCACAAAGACACCCGCCTCGTCGGAGCTGGCAAGGATCTTAAGGCCGTCCACGCTCTCCACGTCCTCCCGGCGGGTGGCCGTGTGACGGGAATGGGGCACCAGGAAGGTATCGTCAAAGCCGCGGAAGAGGATGGAGCGCTTGTGGTCGAGATGATGCTCAAATACGCCGAAAAGCTTTTCATCCAGCTGATATTTGGGAATGCCGTAATGGTAGTAAAGCCCCGCCTGGGCGCCCCAGCAGATGTGCAGGGTGCTGGTGACGTGGGTCTTGCTCCACTCCATGATCTCACATAGCTCCGGCCAGTAATCCACCTCTTCAAATTCCATATGCTCCACCGG
This sequence comes from Oscillospiraceae bacterium, assembly GCA_015064005.1. Classification (GTDB taxonomy): domain Bacteria; phylum Bacillota; class Clostridia; order Oscillospirales; family CAG-272; genus Firm-07. The sequence continues at coordinate 3,131 of SVTA01000106.1, read as the reverse complement.
CGCGCCGGTGATGATCATGCCGTCAAAGTTCTGATCACGGATCTCGTCAAAGGTCTTGTAAAAGGCCAGCATATGCTCCGAGGAGGTATGGGTGCTTTGGTGCGTGGCGGTCTGGAGCAGCTCCAGCTCCACCTGCAGAGGGGTATTGCCGATCAATCGCGCGATCTGCGTCTCGGTGACGATCTTCTGCGGCATCAGATTCAGCATCACGATGCGCAACGGACGGATATCCTGCGTCACGGCGCGGTTTTCGGTAATGACGAAGATATTTTCCTCGTGCAGCGTCTGGGTAGCGGGTAAAAGATTCGGAATCTTGATGGGCATAACGTTCACCTCCCCGAAGGGTCAGATTTTATTGGTTGCAAGCGTCCAGTGCCTGCTTGATATCGGCGATCAGATCCTCGGCATTCTCAATGCCGCAGGAAAAGCGCACCAGATCGGGAGAGACGCCGCAGGCCACCAGCTCCTCGTCGTTCATCTGACGGTGGGTGGCGCTGGCCGGATGCAGGCAGCAGCTGCGAGCATCGGCCACGTGCGTCTCGATGGCGGCGATCTTCAAGTGCTTCATAAATTCCTCGGCCTTGGCTCTGCCGCCCTTGACGCCGAAGCTGACCACGCCGCAGGTACCGTTTGGCATATACTTCTTGGCAAGGTCGTAATACTTATCGCCCTCAAGGCCGGGATAGGTGACCCAAGCGATGCGGTCGTCGGATTGCAGATATTTTGCCACGGCAAGGCCGTTCTCACAGTGGCGCGCCATACGCACGTGGAGGCTCTCAAGGCCAAGATTGAGGATAAAGGCGTTCTGAGGCGCCTGAATGGAACCGAAATCGCGCATCAGCTGGGCAGTCGCCTTGGTGATAAAGGCGCCGGCAAGACCGAAGCGCTCGGTGTAGGTCACGCCGTGGTAGCTCTCATCGGGCGTGCAGAGCCCGGGGAACTTTTCGGGATATTTCGTCCAGTCAAACTTGCCGGAATCCACGATGCAGCCGCCCACAGCCGCGCCGTGGCCGTCCATATACTTGGTGGTAGAGTGGGTGACGATGTCACAGCCCCACTCGAAGGGACGGCAGTTGACGGGGGTGGCGAAGGTGTTGTCAATGATCAGCGGTACGCCGTGGGCGTGAGCGACCTTGGCAAATTTCTCAATATCCAGCACCGTGAGGGCGGGGTTGGCAATGGTCTCGCCGAACATGGCCTTGGTGTTGGGGCGGAAGGCAGCGTTCAGCTCCTCCTCGCTCGCATCGGGAGAAACGAAGGTGAAGTCGATGCCCATGCGCTTCATGGTCACGGAAAACAGATTGAAGGTGCCGCCGTAAATGGAGGAGGAGGCCACCACGTGATCGCCTGCGGAGGCGATGTTGAAGACGGCAAAGAAATTGGCGGCCTGACCGGAGCAGGTCAGCATAGCGGCGGTTCCGCCCTCCATCTCGCAGATCTTGGCGGCGACGCTGTCGTTGGTGGGATTCTGCAGACGGGTATAGAAGTAGCCGCTGGCCTCCAGGTCAAAGAGCTTGCCCATATCGGAGCTGGTAGCATACTTGAAGGTCGTGCTCTGGATGATCGGGATCTGGCGGGGCTCACCGTTACCGGGGGTGTAGCCACCCTGCACGCATTTGGTTTCGATTTTATAGTTGGACATAAAAGCACCTCTTTTTCGTGAGATTTCAAATACCATTTTAGTATAGCACAGTTTTTGGCGTTTGGCAAGGGGGAAACGCGAAAAAACCGACGATTTATGCGCCGTTCAGCTCCCTGTACTTGGCGGGAGATACTCCGGTGATCCGCAGGAAATTGCGGTAAAAGGTGGCGGCATCGGCATAGCCCACGGCAGCGCCGATGGCGGCGAGGGAGCGCTCCGGGTGGGTGCGGATCAGCATTTGTGCCTCCTCTACTCGCTTGGTGGCTACGTATTGCCGCAGCGGCATGCCCGCAAAGCGGGGAAAGACCATGCAGAAGGAGGAGCGGGAAAGTCCAAACCGCAACGCCACGCCCTCCGGCGTCAGCGACTCGCGGTAATGGGCATCCACGAAGGAGATGCACTGCTGAAGCGTGTTGTTGTAGCTCATCAGACGATCCAGCCCCTCCGCATTCTGTGGCTGGCTGTAATAGCTTTGTGCGAGAAGATAGAGTATGGCCTCCGTGATGCCGGGGGCGGCGGAAAGCTCTCTTGGGCAGTCGTCGCCCTGCTGGCGGATCAAGGTATCCAGCAGCGCCCGCATGCTTTTGCGCTGGGTATCGTTCAGCACCACACGCAACCGCACGTCCGGTGCGGCGACCTCCGTTGCCTCGCCCCGCAGGCTTTTCATAAAGCGGAACGCGCCCGTTCCGGAAAATCCGGGCGAAAAGAGTGCCTCCTCGAAGGCAAAGGAGTAAACCTCCGCAAAGACATTGCCGAAATGAAGGCTGTGCACGAAGCCCGGCGGCACAATGAAGGCGTCTCCCGCCGAAAGCGTCACTGCACCCTCCCCCTGGCCGTGCAGGATCTCGCCGCTGACCACGAAGCAGATCTGATAATAATTGTGGTAATGCGGCTGATGGGAGAGGGCGCTGGCCTTGATGCGGTAAATGTGATAATGCCGCGCCGCCGCGCCAAAATGCGAAAGCGTGATGAATTCTGCCATAAGCGATCCTTTCCTGAAAAATCATGAATTGCTATGCGAAACGGAGGGATAAATTGGAGGTTGCCGCGTTGTGCGTCGCGGATGACACCTCATCCACCACCTACGGTGGTCCCCCTTCCCCCACTGGGGAAGGCTACCGCTCGCCGCGTTGTGTGTCGTGGATGACACCTCATCCACCACTTCGTGTGTCCCATAAAGAACGCGTTGCGTTCTTTTAGAAGAACTCGAAAACGAGTTCTTCAGCCTTTCCCCCACCGGGGAAGGCTATCGCACGCCGCGCTGTGTGTCGCGGATGACACCTCATCCACCACCTACGGTGTGTCCCATAAAGAACGCGTTGCGTTCTTTTAGAAGAACTCGAAAACGAGTTCTTCAGCCTTCCCCACTGGGGAAGGCTTTGGAATTGTTTGTGCTAAGATAAGAATCTGCTTGCTTATCCACTGTAGGATGATTTTCTCACTCATTTTATCTTAGCGAAGCGTACTAATTTTAGCCTTCCCCAGTGGG
>SVTA01000002.1 GCA_015064005.1 Oscillospiraceae bacterium | reverse complement strand
GGCGGTGGCCGTGTGACTCTGGCAGAGGGGCGGTATCTTTGTGGGCGCATTGACCTGAAAAGCGGCGTGGAATTACATATCGAACGGGGTGCGGTGTTGCTTGGTTCCGCAAATGCTGCGGATTTTCCCGACGTGGAGACCGATTTCTGGGACACGGCATACGCCCCTCGCTTTAACAAGCGGTGCTTTATCTATGCCGAAAACTGCGAGGATATTGCCATCACGGGGCGCGGTGTCATTGACTGCCAGGGCGAGGCCTACGTGGTGCCCATGACCGAGGCAGAAATGGCGGCTCGGCCGCTGATGTCCTTCGTGCGCAAGCCCATGCCTCTGCCCGAGGGCAGCACGCCGCTTTCCGAGGCCACCACCATGGTGGGAGCATACCCTCACCCTCTCGACCCTCGCAATACCAGCCTTGCTCCCGCCCGTGTGGTGATGCTGATGGGCTGTCGGAACGTGCTGGTGGAGGATATCACCATGCAGAATCAGTTTGCAGGCTGGAGCTATTGGGTTTCGGGCTGCTGCAACGTGCATTTTCACCGTGCCGCGATCAACGCCGCCGTGGATATGCCCAACAACGACGGCATTCACGTCAACTGCTCTGCGAACGTGACAATTTCGGACTGTAATATTACCTGCGGCGACGATTGCATCGTGGTGCGTGCCTATTCCGCGCCGCTTGGACAGGATACGGTATGCGAAAAGGTGGCCGTTAGCAACTGCAACCTGACCAGCCACACCTGCGCCGTGCGGGTGGGCTGGATCAACGACGGCACCATGCGTAACTGCACCTTTTCCAATCTGAATATCACCGAATCCCGCATGGGCATTTGCATGTATCTGCCCGCCAATCCCGCCGAGGCGCGCATGAGCGACCAGGGACACGAGGCTACGCTGATTGAAAACATCAGCTTTTCCAATATCACCATCGACCGCAATTACGACGCGCCTGTTTTTATCGGGATCGACCCCCACAACCTTTGTCGTGGCATCCGCCACGTGTATTTCAGCGGCATTCGCGCCTTTTCCGTAGGAATGCCCGTGGTCAGAGGCAGAGCCGATTGCCACGTGGATCATATCGGCTTTACCGACTGTCGCTTCAGTCAGATCGGCTACGAGGATATCCCTACCAAGTTTGCCACCCGTCTGGCGGCAAAAAATCAACCGATCTCCCACCCTGTTTTCGAAGCGGTGGACGACCTCTACCTCAACGGTACGTTTTTTGATCTGAAATAATCTGATCTTTGCCGCCTGCGCGGTTGTAAAAAGAGAGGCTGTTTGAAAACAGCCTCTCTTTTTACATTCGTCAGGATCTTTTACCGGTTTTGATCTCGCCGTGCTTTGCTTCATAAGCCTCAATCAAATCACGGATCAGCACCAATATCTGACCGTTGGCACTTCTGCCTTCGTAATCAGCGATCACGTGCAATTTGTCCAGCATTTCCTCTTCAATTCTGATGGATAAGCTTTTTGTAGCCATATAAACCTCATTTTATGCTTATTTTATATTTACTTTACACCTATTTTGTGTTAAAATGTGATATGTGAACGCACAACGCGTTCAAAATATGTTTATTATGGAGCAAAAAATGAAAATTGCCGTAGTGGGATCAAAGAGGGAGGAGGGCGCTTTTATCAAAAGTGCCCTCCTCCCCCTCCGAAGCCCGCCTCCCCCTTACAAATAAATTTTCTTTTTTATAAAAAAGAAAAAACCCCTTGCCGAGGCGGGGAGAATGTGATATACTATTGATATTGATTTCAAACGCGCGAGGGGGACTTATGTTCAAGATCGGCTTTGACAACGACAAATATATTCGCACGCAATCCCAGCACATCAGAGAGCGGATTGCGCAGTTTGGCGGCAAGCTCTATCTGGAGTTTGGCGGCAAGCTTTTTGACGATTTTCACGCCTCCCGCGTGCTGCCGGGCTTTGCGCCGGACAGTAAGATCCGTATGCTGGCGGAGCTGGCAAACGAGGCAGAGGTGGTCATTGCCATCAACGCGGCGGATATTGAAAAGAACAAGGTGCGGGGCGATCTTGGCATTACCTACGATCTCGACACCCTGCGCTTGATCGACGCCTTCCGGGACTTTGGTCTTTACGTGGGCAGCGTGGTGCTGACCCGCTATGCCGATCAGCCTGCCGCCGCTGCTTTTCAGAAGCGGCTGGAGGCCCTGGGACTGCGGGTGTACAGACATTATACCATTCCCGGCTACCCCATGGACGTGGATCGCATCGTCAGCGACGAGGGCTACGGCATCAACGATTACATCGAAACCTCCCGCTCGCTGGTGGTGGTCACCGGCCCCGGCCCCGGCTCCGGTAAGATGGCGACCTGCCTTTCTCAGCTGTACCACGACCACAAGCGAGGCATTTGCTCCGGCTATGCCAAATTTGAGACCTTCCCCGTGTGGAGCCTACCTCTCAAGCACCCGGTGAACCTTGCATACGAGGCCGCTACCGCCGACCTGAAGGACGTGAATATGATCGATCCCTTCCATCTGGAGGCGTACGGTCAGACCGCCGTAAACTATAACAGAGACGTGGAGATCTTTCCTGTGGTCAAGGCCATGCTGCAGCACATTTACGGCAGCTGCCCCTACAAATCTCCCACGGATATGGGCGTGAATATGGTGGGCTTTTGCATTTATGATGATGAGGCTGTGTGCGAGGGAGCCAAGGATGAGATCCTGCGACGCTATTATCATGCGCTCTGCGCTCAGCGCAAGGGCGACAGCGACGGCTCGGAGGCAAACAAGATCAAGATGCTGATGCAATCTCTTGGCATCGACGCCACCTACCGCAGCGTTATCGGTGCCGCCGTGCAGCGGGCAGAGGAGACCGATGCTCCTGCCGTGGCGCTGCAGCTGGCAGACGGTCGGATCGTGACCGGCAAGACCACCAAGCTGCTGGGTGCCGTTTCGGCTATGCTGCTCAACGCTCTGAAGACTTTGGCCGGGATCCCGAAGGACGTGGATCTCATTTCCCCCCACATTCTCACCCCCGTGTCGGATTTGAAGGTGGAGCGGCTTGGCAACCAGAACCCCCGTCTGCATCTCGATGAGGTGCTGATCGCGCTTTCCATTTCCGCCGTGCACGAGGAGCCCGCCAAACGGGCGTTGGACTGTCTCGGGCAGCTGCGGCACTGTGACGCGCATTCTACCGTGATCCTTGCGCAGACCGACGAGAACGTGCTGAAGAAGCTGGGTGTGCAGATGACCTGCGAGCCTCGCTATCAGACGAAAAAGCTCTATCACAGATAAGGAAACGCCATGGCAAAGAAAAGCTCCGGCGGCACCAAAAGCCGCATTGTTGACGCAGCCTGGAAGCTGTTTTACGAGCAGGGCTACGAGGGTACGACCGTGGAGGACATCGTGGCGCTTTCCGGCACCTCCAAGGGCTCGTTTTATCACTATTTTGCGAGCAAGGATGATCTGATCGGCTCGCTGGCCTATCTGTTTGACGAAAAATATGAGGAGCTGGCGGCGGCGCTGGATCCGACGGCCTCTGCGCTCGACACGCTGCTGTATCTGAACAGAGAGCTGTTTTCAATGATTGAAAACCGTATCGACATCGCGCTGCTCGCGCGCCTGCTCTCCACCCAGCTGACCCTGCAGGGCAGCAAGCAGCTGCTGGATCACAATCGGGTCTATTTCAAGCTGCTGCGGCGCATCATTACCGAGGGGAGGCAAAGGGGCGAGCTGACTGAAGCCTTGACCGTCAGCGAGACCGTGCGACTGTACGCCATGACCGAGCGGGCGATGCTCTACGAGTGGTGCCTGCGAGGAGGGGATTATGCCCTTGCAGACTACGCAACCCGCACGTTGCCGATGCTTCTTTCCTCGCTAAAAAAATAATTTTGTTTTCGGTATAGTTCTCGTTCTATGTTTTATTCTTGCCACAGCTTGTTGCAAATAAACGCTTTCACCCGAAAACAGAGAATGCCGTATAGAATGCATTCTATACGGCATTCTCTATTGCATTCTTTGTTGTTTTATGCTATACTGTTGTCATTCTCTTAATAGGAAAGGATTTTCACCATGCAATTTTTAGCCTTTGTACTCTACTTTTTGCTGATGCTCGGCATCGGTCTCTATTTCTTTTTGAAGGATCGCAGTAAAAACGATGCCGACTACTTCCTCGGCGGCCGTCAGATGGGTCCCTTCGTCACCGCTATGAGCGCCCAGGCCTCGGATATGTCGGGCTGGCTCCTGATGGGCTTCCCCGGCAGTATTCTGGCCTTCGGTATGGGCAAGGTCTGGATCGGCATCGGTCTTGCACTGGGCACTATCGCCAACTGGCTGCTGGTGGCCAAGCGTTTGCGCAACTTTTCCAAGGCCGCAGGCGACTCCATCACCCTGCCCCAGTACCTCACCAACCGCTTTGCTACCGCCAACCCGGTGCTGAAGGTGACCTGCGCCGTCATTTTCCTTGTCAGCTTTACGGTTTACGTGGCCTCCGCCTTCAATGCGGGCACCAAGGTGTTCGTGGCGGTGCTCCCCTCCGTATTTGCGGGTCGCGAGATGCTGGCCATGGCCATTTTCGCCGCCATCGTACTGTGCTATACCTTCCTCGGCGGCTTTAAGGCCGTTTGCTGGACCGACTTCTTCCAGGGTCTTCTGATGCTGTGTGCCCTCCTGCTCGTGCCCATCGCCATGGCCATGGGTGTCAGCGATAACAGCTACCTCGGTGCTTTTGCCGAGGGTGTGACCGCCTTCAATTCCAACCCCTTCACCGCCTCCGCCGCCGATATCATCTCCGGCCTCGGCTGGGGTCTTGGATACTTCGGTATGCCCCACATTCTGGTGCGCTTCATGTCCATCAAGAAGGCGTCTATGATCAAAAAATCCGCCACCGTAGCCATCGTTTGGCTGGTGCTGACCCTCTCTGCCGCCATTTTCATTGCTTTCCTTGGCCGCTCCTACATGATGGGCGATGTCTCTCTTGCCGAAAAGCTGCTGCTGGCAGGCAATCAGCAGAATATCTTCATTGAGGTCGTGCAGTTTATCTTCCCCGGCTTCATCGCGGGTCTGCTTCTTGCCGCCATCATCGCGGCCTCCATGTCCACCGCCGATTCTCAGCTGCTGGTGGCCTCCTCCTCCTTTGCCTCCGACCTTTACAAGCCCCTTATCCGCAAGGGCAAGGCCAGCGATAACGAGGTAACCTGGGCCAGCCGTCTGGTGGTGCTTGCGGTTTCTGTGGTGGCCTTCCTCATTGCTGCCAGCGGTCTTGGCGACAGCGGCGCATGGGCCAGCAATATCATGAACATGGTAGAGAACGCATGGGGCCTGTTTGGTGCAGCCTTTGGTCCTGCAGTGCTGCTCTCCCTCTTCTGGCGCCGCTTTAACTACAAGGGCGCCGTGGCCGGCATCATCGGCGGTGCCGTAGCCGATATCCTGTGGCTGCTGCTCTTCACCAGCACCCTGCGCCCCGCGCTGGTTTACAACACCGGCATCTACGAGATCGTGCCCGGCTTTGTGATCGGCGCGATCCTTGCCGTGGCCGTTTCCTTCCTCACCAAGGAGCCGGAAAAGGCCGTGACCGATATCTTTGACGCGGCAACCTCTGCCGAGGCTGACGAGCTGTAATACAAAATGGAAAAAGCAGACCGTATCCCCCCGAACGGGGTGGGATACGGTCTGTTTTTTGCTTGGATCAAATCACCAGCTCGGCACTTTCGGTCAGCGTGCCGTTTTCAAGAACGACGGTCTTGACCTCGTATTTGCCGAAGGAGAGGGGCAGGGTTACACCACCTGCGGTGAGGCTTGTTTCCACACCGTTGGGGGTGTTATTCAGCAAACGGAATACCAGCGCGTCTCTGCCGTCCGCTTTTTTGGCGGTGATAAGGGAGACGGTATCGTCACCGATGGAGATCTCAAAGGGCAGAGGCGTTACGTTGCTTGCCGTGGGGAAGATGTTGAAGCCGTAGGGTCGCTGTACGAACTCCTGCGCCCGACGCTCCAGCTCGCCGCGCTTTACGACGCCCAGACGGAAGCGGAACTGATGCTCGCCCTGGTCGATCTTTTTCACAAAGCGGTCGGTGGGGATCAGCTGACGCTCGGCAATGGGGTGAGCGCAGTAAGTGACACCGCGTACCAGAGAGGTGTACAGAGCACCGTTCTCAAAATGACTGCCGTATACGCCATCGTTGAAGAGGGCAAGGCATTGCTCACCGCCATCCACTGCCACAAAGCGATGGGCCACGTTTTCGCGGGCATCGGTAAAGAGGGGCACAGTGCCGAAGGCGGTCTGGCCGAGCAGCTCACCCTCCGTGCCCACGGGGAGCTTGAGCTTTACGATCTTGTTGATGTCGCCCATAAAGAGCGTCACGTCCACGTCCACAAAGTCGTTGTTCTTGTAGATCTTATAGCCGATGCGGGCGCGGGTGTTATCCTTTTCAAAGAAGGCCTCGATGCCGAGATAAATATCGCCGTCCTCAATGACCTGCAGGCTCTGCATCCCCTCAAATACGCCGGAGGGGTGCGCGGAAAGGGTGAAGGGCTGCTCGTTTTCACCGAGACGCTTCAGCTGATGCGCACCCATGGCCCACGGATCGGCATTGTCATCAAAGCTCACCAATTCGAAGCCGTTTTCCACAAAATTCACACCGTTTACGGTGTAATTCTTGAGAAGCCCTGTTTTGCCGTCGATCTCCACGCGCTTTCTGCCGTCGTCAAACACCAAATTTCCTTCTTGTTTTTGCTCCTTCGGCTCTTCAAATTTGATGTAGGCACTATATCGGGTCATGGAAAGAGGCGCCAGCTCCGCTTCAAAGACGATGCGCTTGCGCCAATCAAGATTGAGGTTGCTTTCCTCCTTGACCAGCTGATATTTTACGGGGTTACCGTCCTTATCGAGAAGCGTCACCGCAGAGTGCACGGATTCCTCCCAGTTTTGGTCGGCCAGCACGAACTCGCACTCCACGTTTTCACGGATGGGGTAGGGATGGGGATTGAAGATCAGCAAGGGGAACTCGCCCTCGGCGGCAGGGGGCTCGGCGGCGGAAAGGGCGAAATAGGCCTTGGTCTTCAGCCGCTCCGCCTCCAAAAGACCGTGGTGCAGGAGGCAAAGGCCATTTTCCTCACCGCTTTGGATGACGGTGCCGGGCAATACGTCGTGGAATTCCGCGTTCAGAAGATCCTCGGTAACGGTGCGGATCTCCTTTTCGGGATAGCAGTCAAGCAGACCGCGCGCGTGGGCTGCGGTCAGCATTTTTTCTGCCGTCCACAGCTCGTTTTCCAGCTTGGCGTGGGCGCGCTTGATGCGGCTCATGGAGGTGTAACAGCCGGGCATGGAAATGAGCAGAGAGGAATTTACCCTGTCAACGGGGTTGATTTTTTCAAAAAACGCCTCGGGCGTGGAGTGGATAAAGCGTGCCTCGGTGCTTCGCTCCTGCAGAGCTTTGATGTCGGCCAGATCCTTGCGGGAGGGGCCGCCGCCGTGGTTGCCCACGCCCCACAGAACCGCCACCACATCCTGCGGCTGACGAAGGCCGCGACGCGCTACGGTCTCGGCGGCCTTGCCGAGGGGGGTGTTGTAGGAGGGGGAACGCCAAGCCTTGATCTCGCTACCGTCAAGGCCCTCCCAGATAAACTGCTCGGCGGGGAGCTTCATTTCGTGGCTGTAGGGGCGCATGAAGATGTAGCTGTCCTGCCCGCATTTTTTGATGATCTGCACCAACCCCACGGTGTGCCCGAAGGGGTCAAAATTGATGGCCGTTTTGGGGGTAACGCCGAATTTCTCCTTGAAATAGCGGTGTCCCTCGCGGATCTGACGAACAAAGCTTTCGCCCGAGGGCATATTGCAATCGGGCTGGAGATACCAGCCGCCGATGATATGCCATTTGCCCGCCTTGATCAAGGCCTTGATCTCCTCAAACAGCAAGGGGGCGTATTCCTCCACGTATTTGTAGACCGTCACCTCGTTGTGGCAGAAGATATAATCAAAATCCCTGGCAAGGTTGACGGCGGATTGAAAGGTGGAAAGGGTGGCGCTGACGCCCTCCTGCCAATCCCATTGCCAGATGGGATCGATATGGGCGTTGCAAATCAGATGAATTTCCTTCATGAAGCGACTCCTTTCGCAGGAAAACAAATCAAAATTCACGGAGCAAGCGGCGTTTTTCCGCACCGTTTGCGGCCTTTTTAATAAAACGTAGCCACCTGCTGCTTGGGGGCGGAGGAGAGTGCCACGTCGGTGGCGTAAAGAACCGGCCCCGGCTGACCGTAGAGCTTGTGGGGCTCCACGCTGATCCTGGCGGTCACCACGATCCAATCGCCGGTTTCAAATCCAATCTCCTTTTCGAAATTGCACACAAGACCACTGAAGGTAATGTCGTCCTCGCAGCAGGTCATTACGTGTCTGCCCACCACCAGCGCTTTTTTGCCAAGCTGACGGTCACGGGCGACCATGCCCTTGAATTTCACGGTTTTTCCGTGATAATTCGGCAGCTCATCGGCCAGGTCGCGATAAAAGAGCGCGTAATCCTCGTCGTTGACAGCCACCACGGGGGCGTTGACGTCAAAGGGGAGGGGATCCTCAATGTCGTCGTATTCCAGCTCCTCCGCAGAGGTTTCAAAGGCGATGCGCGCCCGGCGGCTGATGCCCCGCACCAGCTTGTGCAGCGCCATGCGGTCGGCGTTGTCGGCGCGGTTGAAGATCACCATTTCCGCATCCTGCAGCTTGTCTACGGTGAGGCTGCGCATATTGGCGTTGTAGCTGAGGATGGTGGTGGCGTCAGCAAACAGGATCTGCTGGAAGATATACCAGCTCCGGGGCATGGCGGCGTAGAAGCTGTCCAGCTGCCACATGCCGTTGTATTCCACCATTACCCGGTCAATTTTGTGCTCCCGGGTCAGCTTTTCCAGCAGCTTGGGGGTGAGATCGCTTTCGTTTTCTACCAGCACCTGCCGCACGTTCGGGTGGGCAAAGCGGGAGGGATCGTATTCCTCGATGCCTTCCTCGCAGACCAGCAGCAGAATGCTGCAGCCGTCGTTGAAGCCCTCGTCCGTGAGGGTATCCTGGATCATTTGGGTCTTACCGGCCTCGAGAAAGCCGGTAAAAAGATAGACCGGAATGCCGTTGCTTGCCATGGCCGCTCCTTATTTCAGCTCCACGCCGAAGAGGGCACAGAGCGCTTCACGGTTGAGGTCGGAACCAATGACACACAGGCGGCCGATCACGCCGGCAGAGCCCGCGCGTACGTCGGGCTCGCCGGGCACGTAATCAAAGTGGATCCAGCCATCCTCGCCGGCTACGATACCCTTGGCGCGCAGCACCTTGCCGTATTTTGCCTCGTCCACAAGAGCGGCGAGCGCCTCGCCGATGCAATGGGGGCAGAAGCGCTTGGCGGTTTCGGCGCCGTAGCTCTGGAATACCTCGTCGGCGTGATGATGGTGGTGCTCGTGACCGTGATGGTCGTGGTGGTGATCATGGCAGCCGCAGGTACAGTGCTCACCGTGCTCGTGATGGTGGTCATGTTCATGGTGATGTTCATGTTCATGGTGATGTTCATGCTCATGGTGATGTTCATGCTCATGATGATGCTCATGCTCATGATGATGCTCATGCTCATGATGATGCTCATGCTCATGATGATCATGGTCGTGGTGCTCGTGGCAATCACCGTGCTCATCGTGGTGGTGATGCTCGTGCTCATGGCAGTGCTCGTGATGGTCGTGATGCTCATGATCGTGAGAATGTCCGCAAACGGGGCAGATTTTTTCGGCTTCAAGGCTTTCCATGGCGGACTTCAGCGTGTCGGTGCCTTCTATGGCGGCACGGAGCTGTGCGCCGCTGAGCTCGTCCCAATCGGTGGTGACGATTACTGCCTTTTCGTTGTGGGCGCGGATCGCCTCTACGGCGGCGGTGAGCTTTTCCTCGGAAAGATTTTTGGTGTGGCTGAGCACGATGGCACCGGCGCTTTCGATTTGATCGTTGAAGAACTCGCCGAAATTCTTCATATGCATACGGCATTTGGCAGCGTCCACCACGGTCACAAAGGAGGAGAGCTCCAGCTTATCGGAGCCCACGCTTTCCACGGCGCGGATCACATCGGAGAGCTTTCCAACGCCCGAGGGCTCGATGAGGATGCGGTCGGGGGCGTACTCGCGTACGGCCTTTTCCAGCGCGGTGCTGAAATCACCCACCAGGCTGCAGCAGATGCAGCCGGAGTTCATTTCGGTGATGTTGATGCCGGCGTCCTCAAGGAAGCCGCCGTCAATGCCGATCTCGCCGAACTCGTTCTCGATCAGCATCAGCTTTTCGCCCTCGTATGCCTCGGCGATCAGCTTTTTGATCAGTGTGGTCTTACCGGCGCCGAGAAAGCCGGAAAAAATATCAATTTTGGTTTTCATCAGTTACACTTCCTTTTTGGGTTAAAATTTCGCGCGGACGTAAAAGGTCTGCAGGGTGCCGAGCGCCTCCTCACAGAGCTCATCGAAGGGTAGCTTCTGCTCCTGCTCGACCACCTTGGAGAGCACGGGCCTTGTTTTGGGATGACGGGGGGTAAAGACGGTACAGCAGTCCTCATAGGGGAGAATGGAGGTTTCAAAGGTGTCGATCATCCGGGCGATCTGCACGATTTCCTCCTTGTCCATGCCGATGCAAGGACGAAATACGGGGTATGCCGCCATATCGTTGGTCACGTTCAATGCCTGCATGGTCTGGGAGGCCACCTGCCCCAGACTCTCGCCCGTAATCAGCGCCTCACAGCCCCGCATTTCTGCCACCTTATTGGCAATGGCCATCATGTAGCGGCGCAAAAGGAGCGTAAAATACTCCTCATCGCAGTTTTTCACCAGCAGCTCCTGAATCTTGGTCAGCGATACTACATTGACCTGCATGCTGCCGCCCCAGCGGGCTACAAGGCCCGCCAGATCCAGCACCTTTTGCCGTGCCTGCTCACTGGTGTAGGGGATGGATTCAAAGTACAGAGCCTCCAATTTCACACCCCGTTTGGCCATCATCCAGCCGGCAACGGGGGAATCAATGCCGCCGGAAAGCAGAAGCAGTCCCTTGCCGTTGGTGCCAACAGGGAGGCCGCCCGCGCCCTTGAACTGTCCTGCATGGACGTAAGCGGCGGTTTCCCTCACCTCCACACGCACGGTCACGTCGGGATGATGTACGTCTACCCGTAGCCACGGGCAGACCGAAAGCACCGCACCGCCCGCCTCCTGACAAATGGCGGGGGAATCCAGCGGAAAGGTCTTATCCGAGCGCTTGGCCTCCACCTTAAAGGTCTTTTTGCCTTGGAGAAAATCGGGTAGGTAGGCCTTGGCTGTGGCAAGGATGCTTTCCATATTTTTTTCGGCCACGGCGGCGCGCACCACGCCCGCGATGCCAAACAGCCGTCTTGCGGCCTCAAACATACCGTCAAGGTCGGCAAAATCGTCCTGCGGCTCTACGTAGACTGTGCTTTGGGCGTAGTGGACGCTGAAATTGCCAAAGGAGGCTGCGCGGTAGCGCAGCTCCTTGGCCAGCATATCCTCAAAGTAACGGCGGTTGGCGCCCTTCAGCACGATCTCGCCGTATTTGCAAAGTAAGATCTCTTTCATTTTTCGCTCTCCTGCGTATCCTCCGGTGCGTTCTCTTCTTCCTCAAAATCCGCACCGTCCGGGGGTGTAATCAGTTCGAGGGCTTTTTCCAGCAGCTCCTCGGGTACGTAGATATCCGTGCCGTAAAAGCTCTGTCCCATCATGATGCGCATGGCGCTGCCGGTGCCTCTGTCCTTTTTCAGATAGGGGATCTTTTCCTCCTTCAGAAGCTCCTCGTACATAGCCACCAGTACGTCGTCATAGAGCGTAACGAGAAGGGAAAGCCCCTCGTCGGCAGTGGTGTGCTCCAATCCAAATAAACGATCCATTCAAGCGTCCTCGCTTTCGTAATAATGGGGGAAAAGTGCTTCAAATACCAACCGACAGGCTCGGGCATCGGCGGTGGAGGTGTGGGCGATCCCGCTCCAGTCAAAGCCAAAGTGAGCCATGGCGTCGGTGAGGGAGTGGTGGGAAAGCTCGATCTCATGCTCCACTACATAGCGGGAAAATTCCGCGGCGCAGTCCACCAGCTTGTCCTTCAGCTGATTGCGCTCCGTCTTGGTGCTGTAGATCTTCCGCAGATGGGAATAGTCCGTGGAGGTGCCGTAGGCGATCATCCGATCGGCACCTGCCACGATCTCCCGCAAACGGGGCGCGATCTCGGCAAGGGTAGGGGCATCCTGTACCATGGCGGGGGTAATGCCGTGGATCTTTTCGGTGCGGTTCCATTTGCGGTTGCGCACGGGGCGGGTGTAGGAATCAAAGATCACCTCACCGAGGCCGTTGATAATAGACACGGAAAGAATCTCGTCCCGCTCAAACACACCGGTCAGCTCCAGGTCAAAAAACAGCACCCGTTTCGGGTCGTTTCCGTATTTTTGTGCCCGCTTGGCGTCACCCTTGGCGCGGCGATCTGCCAACTCCTCAGCGTAGCAGTCATAGCAGAGCTTGCTGCGGTAGCGGGTGCTGTTGCCGCATTTGACACAGGGTAGCGGCAGTCTGCTGCAGGTGGCCTTGTCGTAAAGCAGTACCACCTCGCCGCTTTTGCGCACCATGCACGCCACGGGCGGTTGGGTGGGCTCGTAATACATTTGGAAAAGCGACTCGGCGGAGAAATATCCCAAAAGCTCGGCGCGGCGACCGCTGATACGGCGCAGCTCTCCCGCCTCGGTTGAAACGGTCACCGGCTCCGCTTCGGCAGGCAGCTCCCTTTTGGGCGCCGTGGGGCGCTCGTACCAATGGGCGGGGGGCGCCTCCTTTACCCTGTTGGGATGATAGTAATAGACCACCGCGCCGTCGCTTTTGGCGGTGCAGGCGACGGGATCGGCCGTGGGCTGCAGATGCATTTTCAGCAGCTCCTCCTCCGTCAGAAGGCTGCGGCGCTCCGCGTCCCGCCGGCTGATGCAGGGCGGTGCTTTTTTCTGTTGTGGCGAAAGGATTTCCATAAAGCCTCCGTGCTATGATGTGCAATCCTCTTCAGTATAACATATTTATCATAAAATTACAAGATTATACAGCGCAAGATTTTGAATAAATTCGGACGAGGGGGAAATAATTTTTCAACTTGTTGCTGTGTGCGTCTTGATTTTGTCGAAAAAGCGTGCTATACTAATACATATATCAATTTTTGGGAGATTGTATGATGGAACGGACGCCAACGGCCTACGAGGGAAAGCAGCCCTACATATTCGTCAGCTATGCGCACAAGGATTCCGCGCGCGTGCTGCCGATCATTTCGTCGCTGATCGATCAAGGGTTCCGCGTTTGGTACGATGCGGGCATTGAGGCTGGCACGGAGTGGCCCGAATACATTGCGTCGCATCTGGCGGGTGCCGACTGTGTGCTGGCCTTTTTGTCGCCCTCGTCCATTGCCTCGAAAAACTGCCGCCAGGAGATCACCTTTGCGCTGAGCCGTGACCGCTCGATGCTGACAGTGTTCCTGGAGGACGTGAAGCTCCCGATGGGCTTGGAAATGCAGCTGGGACTGACCCAGGCCATGTTCTATCACCGTCACGACTCGCTGGATTCCTTTATGAGGGAGCTGGTCAAGGCGGATGTGATCTCGGACTGCCGTGAGGAGTCGCCCTTACCCCCCGAAAATGCGGAAAAACCCGCACCGTCTGCCGCCCAATCCAGCGTTGCTCCCGCCCCCGAGCCTGCGCCGGCCCCTGCCGAACCCGCACCTGCGCCCGCGCCCGCTGCCCCTGGGCTTTTCAACTTGAAAAACGATGAAATGACGGTGGTTGACGGCGTTTTGGAGCGCTATCACGGGCAAAAGGAGCGGGTAGAGATCCCCGAGGGCGTTACGGTCATTGGCTCGGAGGTGTTCAAGCGTAACGCCACGCTGAAAAGCATTCGCCTGCCCCGGAGTCTGGTTACCATCCGCGCATGGGCCTTTGCGGACTGTCCCGCGCTGGAGGAAATTACGATCCCCGGTGGCGTTGAGGTGGTATCCAGCAATTTGTTTGTGGGCTCCGGCCTGAAACGGGTGATCCTGTCGGAGGGCGTGACCACCGTGGGCATTGCCACCTTTAAGGATTGCACCTCCCTTTCCTACGTGGGCTTGCCCAAATCGCTGAAAACCGTCGGTGAGGAGGCCTTCAAGGGCTGTAAGAGCCTCACGCGGCTACATCTGCCGGAGGGCGTCAGCTACGCCAAGGAGGGCAGTAAGAGAAGCTTCCCCGCAACGGTGAAATTCGTAGACGAAAACGGCGTGCTGCTGAAGACTGAGAAGACAACCCCCACACCGCCTCCCGCGCCGAAGGCTGCCCCTGCGCCGAAGCCTCTGTTTGATATCGTAGACGGCGTTCTCCGCGCTTGCCGCGGCGAGTGCAAGCGCATTACGATTCCCGTGTCTGCCAAAGAGATCGGCGCGTGCGTGTTCTTGAACCGTACAGAGCTTCTTAGTGTAAACGTGCCGGGCACTGTGCATAAGATCGGCAAATCCGCCTTTGAGGGCTGCAAGAATCTGGAGCTTGTTACGTTTGCCCACGGCCTGTTTGAAATAGGAGATTGGGCCTTTAAGGGATGTGAGAGCATAAAGAGCATTGAGATTCCCGATACGGTGACCAAGGTCGGCGCGCTTGCCTTCGATGATTGCCCCGCGCTGAAGGAAATTAGGATCTCCAAAAAGGCCCACTGTTATCGCGCGCTCAAAAAAATGCTGCCAAAGGATGTAAAATTAACAAAGTTCTGATCATATATCAAAAAGCAGAGGCTCCCGGCATGCCGGGAGCCTCTGCTTTTCAGGACACGGTCCTGGGCGTGGCTCCGTTTTGTTTCTTCTGATTTCGACCCTTTGCGACACCGCCTGCATAAAATGGCAGTGAAGGGGAGCAAAAAACCGCCGCCAAAAGCGCAATGCGCTGATTAAGCGAGGGATTTTTTGCGAAAAATAGAACCAGACGAAACATAACGGAGGAAACGCTATGATAACTGTAAAGCGCGGAGATATCTATTACGCCGATCTCAGCCCCGTGGTCGGCTCAGAGCAGGGCGGCATGCGCCCGGTGCTGATCATACAAAACGACGTGGGCAATCGCTACAGCCCCACGGTGATCGCGGCAGCCATCACCTCCCGTATGGGAAAGACCAAGCTGCCCACCCACATCGACGTGTACGCAGAGCGGGCGGGGCTTTCGAGAGATTCCATTGTGCTGCTGGAGCAGGTGCGCACCCTTGACAAGCGCCGCCTGAAGGAGAAGATGGGGCATCTGGACGAGGCGCTGATGGCGGATATTGACACCGCCATCGCGGTCAGCTTGGGGCTGGTGCCCCGCGGTGACGTGCACCCCCCGCGGGAGCAGGAGCACCAGCCCGCCGCAACGGAAATCGGCAGCGGCGTGCCGGCAGCGGTGGCATCCGCCGCAGAGGGGGAGGGGAAACGTCCCGAGTTTTATACCTGACGGCCGCAAAAGACCGCTAAAAAGTAAATTTTTGCATTATTTTGGCAAAAGCCCTTGATTTTTTCCTGCTTTTTCGGTACAATGTAAGGTGGTAAAAAACTACAACACAAAGGAGAATCAAAATGGCTCTTGTTACAACCAAGGAGATGTTCAAAAAGGCCTATGAGGGCAAATATGCCATCGGCGCCTTCAACATCAACAACATGGAAATCATTCAGGCAATTACCGAGGCTGCTGCCGAGGAAAAGTCCCCTGTGGTTCTGCAGGTTTCTGCCGGTGCCCGCAAGTACGCAAAGCACGCTTACCTGCTGGCTCTTGCCAAGGCTGCCGTTGAGGATAGCGGCGTAGACTTCGCCCTGCATCTTGACCACGGCGCAGATTTTGAGATCTGCAAGTCCTGCATCGACGGTGGCTTCACCTCCGTGATGATCGACGGCTCCCACCATTCCTTTGAGGACAACATCGCCCTCACCAAGAAGGTGGTAGAGTACGCACACGCCCATGGCGTTGTGGTAGAGGGTGAGCTGGGCGTGCTGGCCGGCGTCGAGGATGACGTGGTGGCCGAGCATTCCTCCTATACCCGTCCCGAGGAGGTCGAGGAGTTCGTCAACCGCACCGGCGTTGACTCCCTTGCCATCTCCATCGGCACCTCTCACGGCGCTTACAAGTTCACCGCCAAGCAGTGCACCCGCAACGAGCAGGGCATTCTTGTTCCGCCTCCTCTCCGCTTTGATATTCTTGCCGAGATCGAGAAGCGTCTGCCCGGCTTCCCCATCGTGCTGCACGGTGCCTCCTCCGTTCCTCAGGATTACGTGAAGGAGATCAACGCCCTCGGTGGCCAGCTGCCCGATGCAGTGGGCATTCCCGAGGAGCAGCTCCGCAAGGCTGCCTCCATGGCCGTTTGTAAGATCAATATCGACTCCGATATCCGTCTCGCCATGACCGCCGGCATTCGCCGCGTATTTGCAGCTGAGCCCGGCGTATTCGACCCCCGCGGCTACCTGACTGTTGCCCGCGCAGAGGTCAAGAAGATGGTGCAGCATAAGATCAAGAACGTGCTCGGTTCTTCTAATACTCTGTAATCTAAAAGTTTGTTTCGGGGCTGTTGCACGCAACAGCCCCGTTTTTAGGAGAGCTTTCAAAAATGAAACATATCGAGCATTATACCGTTCGCTGGCACGATACCGACGCCGGCAAAATGATGCGCCCTTCGGCGCTGCTTGCCCTGATGCAGGAGACCAGCAATCTGCAGTTTCACCGCGTGGGCAGGTCCCTTGACGATCTGCGCGATCGAGAGGGTGTGGGCTTTATTCTCAGCCGCATTGCGGTGGATATCCTGCAGCCGCTATACGCTTACGATGAGATCCGGGTGGAGACCTTCACCTGCGAGGGGCACGGCCTCAGCTATCCCCGCGGCTTTGAGGTTTACCGGGGTGAGGAGCTGGTGGCGCGGTGCCATTCTATGTGGGCGCTGATGCGCATTGCCGACCGCACGCTGGTGCGGGTGGAGGATGCCCCCCTTGGCTTTGAAAACGAGCCGATCCTTACCACCGAAATGCCGCTGCGGCACCGCGCTCCCCGCGAGCTTGCTTTTCGTACCGTAGGCGAGCGCCCCATCGTGTGGTCGGATCTGGATTACAATATGCACATGAATAATACGAAATACCCCGATATGGTATGCGATTTTCTGCCCGATCCCGATCAAACGAGGGTGGTGGGCATGTCCTTTTCCTACCTGCGTGAGGCGCATTTCGGGGACACCGTGCGGGTGGAGCGCGCCGACGGCGCGGACGGTGTGTATTATTTCCGCACCTATAAGGATGATATCCTGTGTCTGGAGGCTATGCTGAAAACCGCCCCCAGAGCCGGAAAGGAGCGCCAATGCTGATCAGAAGAGCCGAGCCGCGGGATCTCGCGGACATCAACCGCCTGCTTTATCAGGTATTAGAGGTGCATCACAAGGGGCGCCCCGACCTGTTTTACGGCGGTGTGAAGAAATATACCGACGAGGAGCTGCTCTCCATCATCGCTGACGACAGCACCCCCGTTTTTGTGGCGGAAAATGAATTTGGTGCCGTAACGGGGTACGTTTTCGGCATTTTTCAGCAGCACAAGGATAGCCATATCCTCACGGATATCAAAACCCTTTACATCGACGACCTTTGTGTGGACGAGGCTGCCCGCGGCCAGGGCGTGGGCCGCGCGCTGTATGAATTTGCCGTGGATTTCGCCAAACGCTCCGGCTGCTATAATCTGACGCTCAACGTGTGGAGCTGCAACGAAAGCGCTCTCCGCTTTTACGAAAAATGCGGTCTCCTGCCCCAGAAGATCGGTATGGAAAAGATCCTTTAACCCCCAAACGGGGCGAGAAAACAAAAAATCCCGTTCCGCCAAGCGGAACGGGATTTTTTACAATATCAGCCGAAATATCTCTTGAGAAGTCCCTCAAAGGCGCGTCCGTGACGGGCCTCGTCGCGAGCCATCTCGTGAACGGTGTCGTGAATGGCGTCGAGGTTATGCTGCTTTGCCATCTTGGCCAGCTCAAACTTGCCTGCGGTAGCGCCGTTCTCGGCAGCAACGCGCACGGAGAGATTCTCCTTGGTGGAGGTGGAAACGCACTCGCCCAGCAGCTCTGCGAACTTGGCAGCGTGCTCAGCCTCTTCCCATGCAGCCTTTTCCCAGTACAGGCCGATCTCGGGGTAGCCCTCGCGGTGTGCCACGCGAGCCATAGCCAGATACATACCAACCTCGGTGCACTCGCCCTGGAAGTTTGCGCGCAGACCCTCAATGATCTCCATGGGAACGCCCTCAGCCTTGCCAACGCCAACCACGTGCTCGGCAGCCCAGGTCATGCCTTCCTCAACGACCTCAACGAACTTCTCACCGGGTGCCTTGCAAAGGGGGCACTTGTCGGGGCGTACGTCGGACTCCACGATCTCACCGCAAATGGTACATCTCCACTTCTTCATATCAAAATCTCCTTTTTATCATAAATGTCATCGGCACAGCCGAGGTTCTTTTGGAACGATTTCATTTTAGCACACTTTTTTCTCTTTGTCAAGCGTTTTTTAGAAGAATTCTAAAAAATTTTTCGGATAATTTTTACATCGAATATACACGGGGCGCACCCGACCTCGGAAAACGAAAAAGCGCGTTCCTATTCCCACATCTATTATCATGCGGAAGAAGAGCGCGCTTTTGGGGCGGATCAAAACGGGAATGAAGGATTCGATATCAGACCCGATCCACGGTGATCACCGCGAAGTGGGTATCGCTGACCACCTGAATGCCGGCGGCCAGCTTTTCCTTCAGCTCCTTGTCGGTCAGCGTCACCTCAAAGGGGACGGCAATATCGAAAATGAGATTGGTGTGAGTGGGGCCGGGCACCATACGGAAATCGTGCACCTGGATTCGCTCATCCAAAAGCTTTGCCAGTGCCTCGGTCTTTTCGCGCCAGAGGTTCAGCGCTTCGTCATCGGTGACAATGGGGTCAAGATGTACCGTGCATTCCACGCCGCATTCGGCGAGCAGTCGCCGCTCGATGAGGTCGATGGTATCGTGGGTTTCAAATACGTCTTTTTTGCCGTCTACCTCCACGTGCAGTGAGGCAAGAATGCGGTTGGGGCCGTATTGGTGTACCACCAGATCGTGAATGCCCAGGGCGTCGGGATACTCGCCTACCACGCGGCAGATCTCGGCCACGATCTCCTCGCCGGGGGCCTCACCGAGGATGGAGTTTTTGGTTTCGTTCAGCACGCGCAGCCCCGCCACGAAAATGAGGATCGCCACCAAAAGACCCATAACAGGGTCGATATAAACGCTGATGTGTGCGGGAAGGATCAGGGTGGCAAGGTTTGCCAGCAGCACCGCGGTGGTAGCTGCCGCATCGGAAAGGCTATCCACGGCGGTGGCACGCATGACGCCGGAGTCGATCTTTTTGCCGATCGTGCGGTTGAAAAGCCCCATCCACAGCTTAAAGAGGATGGAAACCGCCAGAATGATGACGGTGGCAAGGTGGAACTGAGTGGCCACGGGAGCCAGCAGCTTTTCGAAGGAGCCGCGCACCAGCTCCACGCCCACAAACAAAATGAGGAAGGAAACGATCATGGAGGCCACGTATTCAATGCGGGCGTGGCCGAAGGGATGATCCCGGTCGGCGGGCTTTGCGGCAATGCGGAAGCTGACCAGGGAGATGAGTGACGAGCCGGCATCGGAGAGGTTGTTGACCGCGTCGGCGCGGATGGCAATGGAGCCGGAAAGCGTGCCGGCGATCAGCTTGATGATGAACAGCACCACGTTCAAAGCAATGCAGGTCACTGACACCATGGTGCCGTAGGCGTGGCGCACGGCAGGCTTTTTGATGTTTTCGCTGTCCCTTACGAACAGACGGGTAAGCAAACGGATCATGTGGTATCCTTTCTATGATGAAGAAAATTAAAAACGGGCGTACAGGAAGGGCAGGAACGAGGCATCGGCCAGATAGGCCACGGAAAGCAGCAGCGCGGCGGCCGGCAGCAGGAGAGAAAGGGCGGGAAATCGCGCGGCGGCGCGATGATACAGACGGCGTGGCAGGGGCGTGGCGCCGATGGCGGCCACGGCGAAAAAGGGGAGATGCCGCAGGAGATCGTACAGATCGGCGCCGGCGGCAACGCCGTTTTGGCCGAGCAGCCCTTTTAAAAAGCTGCCCAGCGCCGACAGCGTGAGGTAATCCGCGCTGCTGTCAAAGGCGAATATCAGCCAGCCCAAAAGCACCCCCAAAATGGTGATTACCCGGCAAACGGGGCGGGGGAATGCCGTTTTTAGCCGTTGCGGCAGCCAGCGCTCCGCCACAATCAGCAGGAAGTAGTAAAGTCCCCACAAAAGGAAATTAAGCGTGGCGCCGTGCCAAAGGCCCGTTAGGCTCCAGACCGCAAAAAGGGCCAGAACAGTACGAAAAACGCCCCGCCTGCTGCCACCAAGAGGGATATACACGTAATCCCGGAAGAATGCGGAGAGGGTGATGTGCCACCGTCGCCAGAAGTCCCGGAAGCCTATGGCGGTATAGGGATAATTGAAGTTTTCCGGCAGCGGCAAACCGAACATGCGTCCGAGGCCGATGGCCATATCCGAGTAGCCAGAAAAATCGTAATAGATCTGAAAAAAGAAGCCGAAGAGCGCCAAAAGCGCGCCCGTTACCGTCAATTCTCCCTTCGGGAATGCGGCAAAGGTGTGGAACAGCCCCCCGGCGGGATTGGCCAGCAGCACCTTTTTGGCAAGCCCTGCCAAAAAGCGTCTGGCGCCCGCAGCGGCGTCCGCGGCGGTGGCGGCGCGCTGTCGCAGGGGGCCGGCCACCGTTTCGTACCGTGCGATGGGGCCGGCGGTCAGCAGGGGAAAAAGGGTCATATAGGTGCCAAAGGAAAGCAGGCTTTCCTCACACCGTATGCGGCTCGAATAGACATCCGCCACGTAGGAAATGCCAAGGAAGGTGTAAAAGGAAAGGCCAAGCGGCATGCGCGGTGGCGATGGGATCAGCAGAGCTGCATATTTGAAATAAAGCAGCAGCATCACGTGCAGGCTTACGGCGCCCCACAGCAGCGGTCTCGGGCGCTTGCTTTGGGCGATGGCGCGGCCGGCGCAGTAATCGAAAAGGACGGTGCCGAGGAGTAGCAGCACGTAAAGCGGCTCTCCCCACGCGTAAAAAAGGAGCCCCGACGAGAGCAGGATCCCATTTTGCAGCAAAGCTGCGCGCCATCGTGGGCGGAAAAAGCGGTGGAGTAGCGTCGGTAGCCCAACATACAGCAAAAGCACCAAGGGTAAAAACCAAAATAAAAAAACGAACGAGGTAAAGCGCATAAGATCCCCCTCCGGGCGGTGTCGATGCTGCTATTTTGTGCCGGTGGCGGATTTTTATGCGACATTTATTATATATCATCGTTCCTACCGGCTGTTGACGGCACGCCGAACAGGCGCGCCGTCAATGTAAATGCCGGTAGAATGATGACCAATAAACCCGTTCAAGGCTCGCGCGCGGGGGCCGCGAAGGGCGGGTGTGGTGTATGGGCAAACATCTGAATTTATTATAGCACAGTTTTGCCGGAAAGAAAAGCCCTCTTCTGAATGTTGCGGTTTGTTTTTGTTTTACTATCCAAACAAGGAATAATCTTTCATTTTTTCGGTTTTTTTGCAAAAAATGTTTATATTTTTGAGTAAAATACAAATTTTTGTGCAAGATGACTATTGCCAACAGACCCAAAGTGCGATATAATGGCTTCGTTACGGCGCAAGCCGAAAAGTTTATATTTATTTTGAAGGAGAATTACCATGAAAAAGCTTCTCGCACTGCTGCTGGCTGTACTGATGATCGCCGGCACCTGCATCGCTTTCTCTTCCTGCAAGAAGAGCGAGGACACCATCAAGATCGGTCTTTCCGGTCCCCTCACCGGCTCTGCTGCCGTTTACGGCAAGGGCGTTGCCAATGCTGCTCAGATGGCTGTTGATGAGATCAACGCCAACGGCGGTCTCAACGGCATCAAGCTTGAGCTGAAGGTCATGGACGACGTGAACGACCCCACCAAGGTTGCTACCAACTATGCCGCTCTCGTTGACTGGGGCATGCAGGTATCTCTCGGTACGGTTACCACGCAGCCCGCACTGGAGTTCAAGAATCTGTCCAAGAACGACAACATCTTCTTTATGACCCCCTCCGCCTCTGCTGACGCCGTTCGTGCTGAGTCCAACGGCTACCAGATGTGCTTCGCTGATAAGAAGCAGGGTGTTGCCGCCGCTAACTACGTAAACGGCCTGGGTCTCACCAAGATCGGCGTGTTCTACCAGTCTGATATCGACTACTCTCAGGGTATTTTCACCGAGTTCAAGGCCAACCTCAACGACACCATTACCGTTGTGGAGGCTTCCTTCACCGAACAGACCAAGGCTGATTTTACCACGCAGGTTTCCTCTCTGAAGGATTGCGAGTTCATCTTCATGCCCATCTACTACTCCGAGGCATCCCTCTTCATGACTCAGGCTAAGGCAGAGGCCGGCATCAAGACCTACTACGGCTGCGACGGTCTGGACGGTCTGGAGAGCGTGCTGGATCTTTCCACCATTCCTCAGGCGATCACCATGCTGACTCACTTCAAGAGCGATGCTGATAACGCCAAGACCTTTGTTGCCAACTACACCGCTAAGTACGGCACCGATACTCTCAACCAGTTCGGCGCTTCCGCTTACGACTGCGTTTACGCTATCGTTGGCGCTCTCAAGGCTGCTATTGCTGACGGCAAGACCGTTGACGCTAACACCTCCGCATCCGATATGTGCGAGATCCTCAAGGGTCAGCTCAACGGCGGCTACACCTACAGCGGCGCCGTGACCGGTACCGGCGAGGTGAAGTGGACCTCCGAGGGCTTCGTTAACAAGGAGGCTCTTGTTCACGTGCTCAAGGAGGCTGCTGCCAACTGATAGGCAGTCCCACCCCCATACATTTTCGGTTTGCTGGCGCGGTTTTCCACGCCAGCAAACTTGTCGTAATAGGAAGATAGATTATGGAATTTTTATCCGCACTTTTAAACGGCTTTAGCTCCGGCGGCACCTACGCCATCATTGCCATTGGCTATACCATGGTGTACGGCATTGCCAAAATGCTGAACTTTGCCCACGGTGATATCATCATGGTGGGCGGCTATGCCATGTTTGTGTCGCTGATGCTGTTGAATCAGCCTCTGCTGGCGCTGGCGTTTGCCATTCTTGCGTGCGTGCTGCTGGGCATCACGGTGGAGCGGCTGGCCTATAAGCCCCTGCGCGGCGCCTCCTCACTGGCTGTGCTGATCACCGCCATCGGTGTCAGCTCGCTTTTGCAGAGTCTTGCCCAGATCATCTTTGGCGCAGCTCCCAAAATGCCCACCCGGTTTATGATCAACGGCACCGTCGTGCTGGGCAGCTTCCGTATCAATTACAGTACGCTGGTGACGCTGGCGGTGACGGTGGTCATCATGGCCGTGCTGACGGTATTCGTCAAGTACACCAAGACCGGTCGCGCCATGGTGGCTGTTTCCGAGGATCGCGGCGCTGCTCAGCTGATGGGCATCAACACCAACCGCATCATTGCCGTCACCTTTGCCATCGGCTCCGCGCTGGCGGCTGTGGCGGCCTATCTGATGCTGATGAAGGCTCCCACGCTTTCCAGCACTTTGGGTGCCATGCCCGGCATCAAGGCCTTCACGGCGGCGGTGATCGGCGGCATTGGCTCCATTCCCGGCGCCATGCTGGGCGGTGTGCTGCTGGGTGTGATCGAGAGCTTGGCGCTCAGTGTCCCCAAGCTGGCACCCTTTACGGATGCCATTGAATTTGCCGTTCTGGTCGTGATTCTGCTGGTGAAGCCCGCAGGCCTGCTCGGCAAGGCAAGGAGGGAAAAGGTATGAACCGTATTGCATCGTTCTTCAAAAAATCCTTCCTGCGCAACTACGCAAATTACGCCGTCGTCGTGCTGGTGGCACTGGTCTTTGGCATTCTGTCTATGACCGGCAGCCTCAAGATGGGCAACCAGTTCTTGCTGGAGCAGATCGCCATTGCGGCGCTGCTTGCCGTATCTCTCAGCATGGTGGTGGGCTTCCTTGGCGAGCTTTCCCTCGGCCACGCCGGCTTTATGTGTGCCGGTGCATATCTGGGCGGTAAGCTGGCTGCGGCCATGACCGCTGCCTCCGGCAATCAGAATAGCATTGTCACACTGCTGGTGGCCTGCGTGGCCGGCGGCTGCGCTGCGGCAGTGCTTGGCTTTGTCATCGGTCTGCCCGCGCTGCGTCTGAAGGGTGACTATCTGGCTATCGTGACTCTTGCCTTCGGTGAGATCGTGCGTAATGTGGTGATGAACCTGCCGATGTCCTGGTTCGGTGGCACGCTGGGTCTGGAAACCCCCCGCTTCGACCGCAAGTATCTGTTTGTGCTGGCGCTGGTCATGGTGCTGCTTTGCCTTGCCGTGACGCAGAACCTCATTCGCTCCAAGCACGGCCGCGCCATCATTTCCATCAAGGACAATGAGATCGCAGCCCGCGCCATGGGCATTGATATCACCAAGTACAAGCTCTTTGTATTTACCGTTTCCGCGTTCTTTGCGGGCGTGGCGGGCGTGCTTTACAGCTATACCGTTTCCCGCGTGCAGAGCGCAACCTTTGATTACAATTACTCCATTGAGATCCTGGTTATGGTGGTGCTGGGCGGCATGGGCTCCGTCAACGGCTCTCTGATTGCCGCGGCGCTGATCACCTTCATCAACACCAAGCTCCAAACGGTGCTGACCGGCAACCTGGCGGTGCTGCAGAACGTGTTCTACGCCCTCATTCTCATCACCATCGTGATTTACAAGAACGCCCCCGGTCTCAAGGGCTTCCGCGAAAAGTATAATCTGAACACACTGCTGTCCAAGCTGAAGAAGAAGCCGGCAGAGGAGGAGGTGCCCCATGAGTGAACGCGAAACCATTCTGAAGGTGGAGCATCTTGCCATCCAGTTCGGCGGTCTGAAGGCTGTGGACGATGTGAATCTGGAGATCAAGAAGGGTGAGCTTTACGGTCTGATCGGCCCCAACGGTGCGGGAAAAACCACGGTTTTCAACCTGCTGACCGGTGTTTACAAGCCTACCCTCGGCCGCATTTACCTTTGCGGCGAGCAGATCGGCGGCAAGGCGCCTGCTGAGATCAACCGCAAGGGCATTGCCCGTACGTTCCAGAACATCCGTCTGTTCCACAATCTGACGGTGCTGGAAAACGTGATGGTTGGCCTTGCCAATCAGATCCCCTGCAACGTATTTGAATCCATTCTGCGTCTGCCCCGCCACAAGCGCTCCGAGCGGGAGGCGAGAGAGCGGGCAATGGAGCTTTTGCGCGTCTTTAAGCTGGATGCCTACAGCGATTATCTGGCTGCCAATCTGCCCTACGGCAAGCAGAGAAAGCTGGAGATCGCCAGAGCTCTTGCCACCAATCCGAAGCTCCTGCTGCTGGATGAGCCGGCTGCCGGTATGAACCCCAACGAGACCCAGGAGCTGATGGACGATATTATGTTTGTGCAGCGGGAATTTGGCATGACCATTCTGCTGATCGAGCACGATATGCGTCTGGTTGGCGGCATCTGCGAAAAGCTGACGGTGCTGAATTTCGGCACCGAGCTGGTCACCGGCCCCACCGCCGAGGTGCTGGCCAATCCCGCAGTCATCAAGGCCTACCTTGGTGAGTGAGAAAGGAAGTGCGATATGTCTGAAACCTTATTGAGAGTAGAGGATCTCTCTGTTTATTACGGTGTGATCCAAGCGCTGAAGGGCATTTCCTTTTCGGTCAACCGCGGTGAGATCGTTTCGTTGATCGGCGCAAACGGTGCGGGAAAGACCACCACACTGCACACCATTACCGGCCTGATCCGTGCCAAAAGCGGCAAGGTGTTCTATAAGGATGCCGAGATCACCCGCACCCCCGCCCACAAGATCGTGACGATGGGTATCTCCCACGTGCCGGAGGGGCGTCGCATTTTCCAGAACCTTTCGGTGTATGAAAACCTCCTGCTGGGGGCATACTCCCGCAAGGATAAGGCTGAGATTGAGAGTAATCTCGAGATGGTATTCCGGCAGTTCCCGCGTCTGGAGGAGCGCCGCCGCCAGCTGGCAGGCACACTTTCCGGCGGCGAGCAGCAGATGCTGGCCATGGGCCGAGCCCTGCTGGCCAGTCCCGAGCTGATCGTGCTGGACGAGCCCTCCATGGGCCTCTCTCCCCTTTTGGTGGGTGAGGTATTCGAGATCATCAAGTCCTTCCACGCAGCAGGCAAGACCGTGCTGCTGGTGGAGCAGAACGCTAAGATGGCCATGGCCATTTCCGACCGTGCCTACGTGCTGGAGAATGGTGTGATCACCATGTCCGGTGATGCCAAGGAGCTTTCTGAGGACGACCGTGTGCGCAAGGCCTATCTCGGTGCATAATGAAAAAGTGCCAAAACGGTGCGAGAGCTCGCACCGTTTTGGCGTTCAAAGAGGGAAATGCGATGAAAAAAAGATGGATAGCCGTTATCATGGCACTCTGCCTGCTGTGGCTGCTGCCTGCCTGCAGCAATGACCCGGCGCGGAGGGTGGAAAAGGCAATGAAGCGCACCGCCGCGCTGGAATCCTGCGGCATGCTTCTCGACGTGGAGCTGGCGGTGGCAGGCGCAGAAGCGGCGCTGACCCTTTCGGCCGAGCTTGCCGTGAACCGCCGGGACGGTAGTATGAATGCAGCCGCCACCGTCACCAAAAACGGCAAGAGCCAAAGCGCCGCGGTCTATCAGGTAGGGGAATGGTTTTACGTGACCGCCAACAGCACCAGCTTCAAATCCCGTGTGCCCGACTTTACCGAGAAATACGATTATCTCACCGCCGTAGAGGCGCTTTTGCGGGAATACCCCCAAACGGTATGGGAAAACGTAGAGATGGAGGGAGAAACTGCCCTGTTTTCGCCGGATGGCACGACCCTTTCCACGTTGTTTTTGCCGCTGGCGGAGAGCCTGTGGCAGGCGCGTCCCGGTCAAGACGCCGCGTCCGACGGCACCGCCTTTACGCTTTCCGGCGGCACGCTGCAGATGACGGTGGACGGCGACTACGTGACCGCTTGCGCGCTGACGCTGGAGCTGAAGGGCGAGGACGTGGTGCTGATCGGCACCGTGACGCTGCAAATTCCGGTGCCCGGCAGCGACGTCACCGTCATGCCGCCCTTGGGATATCAGTATTATCCGGAATATGATCTTTCCTGAGGGCGATTGCCTGCAAATTTTCATTTAAGGGGGATACGGTATGGAATATTTGTGGATCCTGCCCGCCGTGCTCGGCGGAGCGCTGGTAACTTTTCTTGCGGTGGTTTTGGTGCGCACGCTGCGTTTTCGCCCGAAGGTTGAGGCTGACGTGACGCCGACGCCGGAGAAATTTGACCGTGAGGGCTGCGTTGCCAATCTGCAGCGGCTGGTGCAATGCAAGACCGTTTCCTACAGTGATCCTGCGCTGGAGGATGACGGCGAATTCGAACGGCTGATCGGCCTTTTGCCCACGCTGTATCCCAACGTTTTCCGGGTCTGTACACTGACCCGCCTGCCCGGCCGCGCGCTCCTCTTTCATTGGCCGGGGCGGGAGCAGGGCGACCCCACGGTGCTGATGGCGCATTACGACGTCGTGCCCGTGGAGGAGGCCGGCTGGGAGAAGCCCCCCTTTGAGGGCGTGCTGGAGGCCGGCGTGCTTTGGGGGCGGGGCACGCTGGATACCAAGGTGACCCTCAACGGCGTGCTTTCTGCCGCAGATCACTTGACCGCCGAGGGCTTTATCCCCCAAAACGGCATCTATTTTGCCTTCTCCGGCGGCGAGGAGGTCAACGGCCCCGGCGCCAAAAATATTGTTGATTGGTTCAAGGAGCAGGGGATCACGCCCTCCATGGTGCTGGACGAGGGCGGCGCTGTGGTGGAAAACGTGTTTCCCGGCGTCAAGGCGCCCTGCGGCCTTGTGGGCATTGCGGAAAAGGGCATGCTCAATCTCGAATACCGCGCCGTTTCCGGCGGAGGCCACGCCTCCGCCCCCCCGCCACACACGCCGGTGGGTGAGCTTGCTGCCGTGTGCTGTCGGGTGGAGGCGCACCCCTTCCCCGGTCATCTCACCGCCCCCGTGGCCGCCATGTTCGATACCCTTGGGCGGCATTCCACCTTCCTTTACCGTATGATCTTTGCCAATCTCTGGTGCTTTGGGGGCGTGCTGGATGCCATTTGCCGCAAGAGCGGCGGCGAGCTGAACGCCTTGATGCGCACCACCGTGGCCTTCACCCGGATGCAGGGCAGCAAGGCAGCCAACGTGATCCCGCCCAGCGCCACCATGGTATCCAACCTGCGCTTGAATCCGGCGGATACCGTGGAAAGTGCCATTTCCTATATCAAAAAAATTGCCCAAAGTGACGCGGTGGAGATCGCGGCGCTGGAGGGGATGGATCCCAGCCGCATTTCCCGCACCGATACCGCAGGCTTTGCGCGGGTCAGCGCGGCCATTCGCGGCACCTGGCCGGGGACGCTGGTTTCCCCCTATCTGATGGTGCAATGCTCGGACAGCCGCCATTGGGGGGAGATTTCCGACAAGGTCTATCGCTTTTCCGCCATGGATCTCACCGCCGAGGAGCGCCGCACCATTCACGGCAACAATGAGCGCATCCGCACGGAGGCCGCTGCCCGCGCGGTGGAGTTTTATATCCGCCTGATGCGGCAATGCTGAATGGGGAGAGATGGTTGATTTGTGGGGGAGGAGGTGCTTTTTGCAAAAAGTACCTCCTCCCCCACGCCCCCACCTCCGCAAAAACCTTCAAAAAAGGGTAACGCACATGGCGTATCACCATAAACGGTGTGGAATTTTGAAAAACAGTTGCTTTTTTCGTAACTCTAAAAATTCTTCTCCGTTTCCGGCTTCCCGCGATGTGCGCTATTTTCCTTTTTAAGGTTTTGGGGGAGAGGGGGGGGATTTTTTGCCCAAAGGGCAAAAAAGAGGGGGGAGAGGGTGCTTTTGCAAAAGCATCCTCTCCCCCCTCTCTCAACTTGCTTCTTTTATTGCGCGTTGGGATCCGGGATTTCCTCCACGATCAGCTTAGCCTGAAATGCCCCCGATTTGAGGCGGACGGAGTAGTGATGATCCGCTTCATCGGCGGGAATGGCGATGGAAACGGCGATCTCACCGCCGGGTGCCATGATTCCCACTTCGTGCGCGGCGCTACTGGTCGTAATGCCAACGGTATTGCCGTTTTTCAGTACGTCGATCTGTACACCGTCGATATAGCAGTTATACTGAAGGGCAAAGCCTGTAAGCGCATTTTTGCGGTGGAGGTAAATGCGTCTGGTAGAGACGGCGACCTCCTCGCCGACGCCCTCTGCCGGTGCCTCCCCCTCGGTAGCGACCAGAGGCGCCGCAGGTACATTCTCCGGCTGGGGAGTCTTTCTGGATGCCATGCCGTGCTTGACGGCAATAGCAAGGCAAACGAGGGCGTAGACGTGGAAGGCCATATCGATGATCATACCGAAATCGCCGATCAGCAATGCGGCTACAAAGTCAAGGAGCAGCAGCAGCGTATCGAGGGAAAACAGCACCAGCGCGGCAATCATCCAGCCGGGGTGCTTTTTGGAAAAAATGAAGCAGAGCAGATAGGGCACCAAGCTCACCAGTGCCAGCAGCGCAAAGACCACAAACAGCGCCATGGAGCCGGTTTCCACATATAGGGTAGCGCCGAGGGCAGCCAGCAGTGTGGTAAAATAAGAGCTGAAGAGGAAATAGGAATCGGCAAAGGCGATGCTGAAAATGTTGATCACCGAGGCCGCCAGTATTATGATCAGAGAGGTACGGGCAGATTTGTACTTGGCTTCTCGCTGAATTTGCATCATATTGTTGTTCATAACAGATCCTCCGTTCTTTGAATGGTGATTTCAGTATAGCATATAAGCGAAGCTTTGTCAACAAAAACTTTTCAGGCAAGATTTTTTGAAAAAACTCTTGCAATCGTAGGGGAAATGTGTTATAATAACAAAGTCGCTGGTGTAGCACAGGGGCAGTGCAGCTGATTCGTAATCAGCAGGTCGTGAGTTCAAATCTCACCACCAGCTCCAACAAAAAAGCCTGATTTGTCTGGTAGACAAATCAGGCTTTTTTGAATGATGTTTGCCTGCGGCAAATGATGACGGCTTCGCCTAATGATGTTCGCTTCGCGAATGATGTGTGGCTTCGCCACATTTTGGGGCAAACATCGCATCATTGCGGAACGCAGTGGAGCAACATCATTTTGAGCGAAGCGAAAAACATCATATCGCCGCAGGCGATGCATCATTATGCCATCCCGGGCGTGCGCGTTTCAGTCCTCAATGGCTGCCTTACGGCTGTTGACCTCCCGGAAGAAGGTCATATCAAACTTGGGCACGCGCTCGTAGGTGTAAAGGCCGTTCTGCTCCTGCTCCACGTCGTAAAGCTGGGTGTAGCAGAAGCCGAAGAAGTAGGGATTATCCAGCTGCACGTCGGTGAGTCCCTTGTAGCGCTCCTTGAACTCCTCCTCGGTCTTGGGGGCATTGCCGTAGCCCCAGCCGGAGAGGTTTGACCAGCGGATGCCGCCGTACTCGGAGATGAAGAGGGGCTGCTTGCCATCCCACAGCACCGCTTGAGGATGCACGGCGTTCTTGTGGTAGATATTGGGATCCCACACCTCGCCCTTGGCAAGGATCTCGGGGGCGAATTTCTCCCGGAATACGGCGGGATCTTGGTTATAGTTATGCACGTCGTAGATAT
Source organism: Oscillospiraceae bacterium (assembly GCA_015064005.1). Lineage (GTDB taxonomy): Bacteria > Bacillota > Clostridia > Oscillospirales > CAG-272 > Firm-07. Next base: position 21,334 of record SVTA01000002.1, on the reverse strand, counting down.
CGGTCATCACGTGGCAGTTGCCGCTGGTGTCAATGACGGGACGGGTGTCGTCCAGCGCCTTGGTCATCTTGTAGATGGCCAACAGTACGTCGTTTTCCTGGGTCTTGCCATTGATGTTCCAGGTTTCGTTGAAGGGACACCAGCCGATGATGGCGGGGTGGTTGAAATCCCGATTTACCGCCTCCTCCCACTCGGGATACATGGCATAAAAGGCGCGGATATCGGTGTGATCCAGCCCCCAGTTGGGATACTCGCCCCAAACCAGATATCCGAGGCGGTCGGCGTGATAGAGGAACAGCGGCTCAAACACCTTTTCATGCAGACGTGCGCCGTTGAAGCCGGCGGCAAGAGAGATCTCAATATCGTTGACAAGCGCGGCCTCGTCCTTTGCGGTGTAGATACCGTCGGGGTAGAAGCCCTGATCCAGCACCAGACGCTGGAAAACGGATTTGCCATTGATCAGCACCTTGAGGCCGTCGCATTTCACCTCGCGCATGCCAAAGTAGGTAAAGACCTTGTCCTCTCCAAAGCAAAGCTCCACGTCGTAGAGTCGACCGCAGCCGGCCTCCCAGAGGTGCAGCTCCGCGAGAGGCAGAGTGAAACGAACGGTATCCCCCAAAACGGTGCGGGTTTCGGCCGCCATGTGCCTGCCCTCGTAGGTGACCTTTGCGGAAAGCTTGCCTACCCCCGCAACCTTTACCTCCACGGTAACGGCGGCGTTGTGGATGTCGGGGTAGAAGCGGAAGGATTTGATGTAAGCACAGGGCACGAACTCCAGCCACACCGTCTGCCAGATGCCGGTGGTGCGGGTGTAGAAGCAGCCGTAGGAGTTGGTTTTGGTGCACTGCTTGCCGGAGGGGATCAGGGGGTCACGGGTGTTATCGCGGGCATGCACCACCAACGTGTTCTTGCCGGCGGTGACGTGGCCGGTGATGTCAAGAGCGAAGGCAGTATAGCCACCCTTATGGGTGCCGGCGAGCTTGCCGTTAACGTAAATATTCGCTTCGTAGTCAACGGCACCGAAATGCAGAAAAACGCGACCCGTCAGGGCACTTTCCGGAATATCGATCTCTCGCGCGTACCAGCAGGCATTGATGAAATCCGTGTGGCCGATGCCGGAAAGCTGCGATTCGGGGCAGAAGGGCACCTCGATGGTCTGATCAAAGCTTGTGCGCTCAAAATAGTTCTTTTCGGCGCCGTTGTCCTCCACGTCAAGGGAAAAGGACCAGGGACCGTTCAGATTCACCCAATGCTCGCGACGAAATTGGGGATTGGGAAATTCGGGACGAAACATGGCATTATCCTCCATTTGTTATTTCTTTTCTACTACGATGAAGAAAGGAGAGGTGGGGGAGTTCAGAATGCGAATGAGGGTGCAGCAGATCACGTGGCGGTCAAGGGTGGCAAAATAATCCAGCACCATTTTGCCCTCAGCCTCGCCCTCGGCGTGACCGGGGTAGACCGCCACCAGCAGCACGCCGCCGTGGTCAAGCAGATCGATGGCTGCCTCAATGGCGGGCATGGTGGTGACGCGCATGGTGGTGATGCTCTTGTCGCTGCCGGGCAGGTAGCCCAAATTGAACATTCCCGCGCGGATCGGCCCCTCCACGTACTTTTTCACGTTGTGGTGGGAGTCAAGGATCAGGGTGTAATTTTGCGGGCAGCCGGCCTTTGCGAGATTTTCGGCGGTGGAGCGCACGGCCTGCTCTTGCACGTCAAAGGCAAAGACCCGTCCCGCCTCGCCCACGGTCTTGGAGAGGAATTCCGTGTCGTGGCCGTTGCCCATGGTGAAATCCACGGCGGTGTCGCCGGGACGGAGATGGTTCAGGATAAAGGATTTCTGCAGCTCCAGGAGATCGATCATATTACCGTATTTCTGTGCCATAAATACCTCAATCCAGGTGCGGCTTTATCGCGTCGTACAGTGCATCCGCATAGAACTTAAAGCCGAAATCGTTGGGGTGGAGATAGGCGTCGGAGCAGACGGTGGGCAGGTGAGGGATCATTTTATCACCGTCGATCACCACCACGCCGGGCTGCGCCTGCGCTGCCTCGGTGACGATGCGCACCGCATTCTCAAAGCAGCCCGCCTTGGTCTCATTGGACTTGTCGGCGCGCCAGATGGGCGTGATGGCAAAAATCTTGGCGGTGGGATAGGTGACGCGAAGCAGGCGATAATACTCGTCGGCATCCCGCTTGAAATCCTCGGCGGTACGCGTGCTCCAGTCGTTGGTGCCGTAGGCAACGGTGATGATGTCGGGGGCAAAATCCATGGCGGCATCCAGCATACCGGGGCTGAAGACCTCTCCGCCGATGCCGTGATTGATCGCGGTGGCACACAGCCTGTCGGCAATCAGATTGGCATAGGACTGAGAAGGGTACTCCGCGTCGTAGCCCTGCGTGATGGAGTCACCGAGGGCGTACAGCTTCAGGGACTTTTCCACGGGCTTGACGGAAGCACCGTCAGGGAAGGTCATATGGGTGATATCGGCGCAGGCCAGATTGGGCAGATAGATGACCACGCGGTGCGTGCCCTCGGGCAGCTCCTGCGAAAGCTCACCCACGGCGTTTTCTAAATGATCCTGCCCCGGATGCGCCACCATCACGCCGTCCACGAAAATATCAAAGTAAAAAAACGAACGGCTGGAGGCCTTGCTGACGGTATATCCTACGGTAAACTCGTCGGCATCGGTATCAAACTCCAAACGAATGCAGGCACCTGCCTTGGTTTTGGTGGCAAAATTCTGATTGGTGGCTTCGTAAAAGCCCACGGTCTTCTCGGTAAAGCGACAAAGACGCACGACACCGCCCTCCTGCTCCTCAAAGCGGAGCGCACCGTGGGAAAGTGCGAAAATTTCCTTTGCTGTCAGCTTCATTTTTTAATATCCCCCTAAACGGTGTTATTTTTGCTGTGTGTTGTGCAGGTCGGAGCGCAGGAACTTGATGGCGCGCTCCACGCTGTCCTTGGAATTTTTCCAAGGCTCCTGATCGTAGCGGTAGTCAAATTTTTTGCAAAACCAGCTCACGTCCTCCGTGAGGGTCTCCAGATAATTTTTGGTGATGCGGGAAAGAATATCGGTGAAGGCGGCCATTTGCTTTTTGCCAAGGCGCGCGCCGCCCTTTTCCAGCAGCAGGCGGTAGTGGGGCAAACAGAAATAGGGCTGCGCCGTCAGCTTGTCAAGGAAGGCCTCCTCGCTTTCGTAGAGAAACACCACGGTTTCTGCCATGTGCTGAAAGTGAAAATCGATGCGGCGGCAGACGTAGCAGGATTTTTCCAGCGCTGCCACCCGCTTGGCGGGGCGAGCGTCGGGGCGGCCGGTCAGCGTGCCCACAAGTCCGGCGGAAAGATCGTCCTGCAGCTCCTTCAGGTGGCTTTCCAGCGTCAGCGCCATGCCGAGCCGGTTTTTGCGGACGAACATCATGTCGTAATGGGTGCGGCAAAAGCCCTCCTCGTTGGTTTTGATGCGCACGTCCGGCTCCATCATGGAGGCGCCGAGGATCAGCTCCAGCTCATTTTCCTCCAGCTTGCGGTAAAGCGCGCACATGGGGCAGCCGCAGCTGCGGTCGGCGGCGGAGGCCTCAAAGGCCTCGTTTACGGGTATGGTATAAATTTGCTCCATGGTAAGCTCCTTTTATTTTCATCCTTTTCATTATACAGTTTCCCGCTGCGGAATGCAAGATGCTGCAGGATTTTTTTGCAATTTTTTCTCTTTTTTGAGCGAGCCCGACGGCGTATAATCGGCGGCGGCCGATGCAAACTATAACTGAATTCAAAAAAGGGGGATGCAAGAATGAACAAGGCAACAATGACGGCTGTTGGTGTCGTGACCGGCATGGTGGTGGGCGGCACGGTGGGGATGATCGTGGGCGGCAAAAGCGAGACAAAGCGACTGCTGAAGAAAACCGCCTGCACCGCGCGGCACATGGGTGATATGATGCAGGCCAAAATGCACATGCGCTGAAAAAAGGCCGGGAAACGGTATCCGTTTCCCGGCCTTTTGCTCACATATGGCGGTTGCAGTCACGGGGGAAGGCGTCTTTCGCGCCTTGTCGGGGCATTAGTCCTCGCAAAACTCCTCATAGTAGCTTTGCACGTGCTTGTAGCTGAGGGCTCCCTCGGCGAGGACGAACACCTCCTGCCCGATGCAGATGCGGTTTTGCTTGTCAACGGAGATCTGCATCAGCGCGCCGTCGGTGCCATAAATGTTCACGTCAATGCAATCGTCAAAGGGGAAGGACGCGAGGGCATTCTCGTCGGCGAGGGGGATCACGGTAGTGGCACGCAGCTCCTCCAGCAGCTGCAGCAGCACGCCGTAGTTATTTTTGTCAAAATAAGCGGCGCCACCGTTGCCTCCTCCGTATAGGTAAATGGAGATCATATTGACGTCCTCAGGCAGCACCAGCAGCACGGGATTGCCCTCCGGCAGATCCGGGGTGTCGGGGCCATCATCCTGACAGGATACAAGAGCGGGGAGAAGCAGGGCGAACGCGAGCAGCAGCACAAGTAGCTTTTTCATGGTTTTGTTCCTTTCGGGTTGCGGCGGACGGCAGCGGGACAAATTGCCGCAGAAGTGCGCCTTATATACCATTATATTACCACAAAAATACCGTTTCGTCAAGGGGAATGGGCTTGACGAAATCTGAAAAATAGGTTATACTGATGTGGAAATGAGGTGAAAGCATGAAGGATCTGTACACAGAAAGTCGCCATCTGCTGGAAACGGCGCTGCCCCAGCTGCAGCCTACGCTGGTAGAGGGGCTCTTTGCCCGATATTTTCCCCGCCATCTTCGCGTGGTGGGTGATGGTGGGCGAGTGGCCTCCATGCTGTTTTCTATACCGTATGCCGTGCAAACCGAGCGGGGAACCATTCCGGCCCGCTATCTCTTTGGCATTGCCACCGATCCTGCCTACCGTGGGCAGGGACTGGCGAAGGGGCTGATCGAGGACGAGGTGAAGCGGGGTTTCCCCGTATTTTTGCACCCGCGCACACCGTCGCTGTTTGCGTTTTATGAGAAGGCAGGGCTCTTGCCGCTGTCGCCCGTCGTCACTGAGGTGGGGCGAGCGGAAGCGGCGTCCTTGCCCACCTTGCCGCAGGCGCTGACGGCAGAGAGGTATCTTGCCTGCCGCCGGCGCTATCTGACCGAGCCCTTTGTCGCGCCGGATGAGGCTTTTCTGTCGCTGTGCAGTGACGGCGCACTGGCACTGCCCGACGAATGCGTCGCGCTCTACCGTAGAGAGGGCGACAAAATCCTCTTTACAGAATGGCTGGGAAACGTCGATTTCGCCCCCCGTTTGGCAGCTTATCTCGGCGCCGAGCGCTTTGAGCTGCGCCGTTATGCCGCAAAGGGTACGCCCTTTGGCGTGGGTACGGGGCTGCCCGCCGACACCGCGTTTTTGCTGTCGCTGATGTGACACGCTGCACCATTTCAAATCATACAGAAAGGAGCCGCCTATGGACCGTGTGATCCTGCATTGCGATTGCAATGGCTTTTATGCCTCGGTGGAAACGCTGCTTGACCCCAGCCTTGCGGGCGTGCCCATGGCCGTTGCCGGCGATCCCGAGAACCGACACGGCATCATTCTTGCCAAAAACGAGCTGGCCAAGGCCTATGGCATCCGTACGGCGGAGACCATTCGCGAGGCAAAGGAAAAGTGCCCCGCGCTCCGGCTGGTGGCGCCGCACCACGGGAGATATCACGAGATCTCCCGTCGGGTCAATGCCATTTATCTGGATTATACCGACCTTGTAGACCCCTTTGGCATCGACGAGTCCTTTTTGGATGTGACGGGCAGTATGCACCTGTTTCCCATGACACCGCGAGAGCTGGCAGATACCATTCGCGCCCGCGTGCGGCAGGAGATCGGTATTACGATCTCGGTGGGCGTCAGCTTTTGCCGTGTGTTTGCCAAGCTGGGCAGCGATTACAAGAAGCCGGATGCCACCACGGTCATCGATCGGTCGAATTTCCGCACCGTTGCCTACCCTTTGCCGGTTTCGGACCTGCTTTTCGCCGGAAAGCGCACCACCGAGGCGCTGCGACGCTTCGGTATTTTGACCATTGGCGATCTGGCTGCTGCTGACCGTCTGCTGCTGGCAAGGGAGCTGGGCGAGGCGGGCGAAACACTTTGGCGTTACGCCAATGGCCTTGATAACGAGCCGGTGCGGGCGTATCACGACCGCCCCGCGCCCAAATCCGTGGGCAACGGTATGACCTTTAAGCGGGACGTGGTGGGTGAGGCCGAGATTCGTGCGGGCGTGATGGCGCTTTCAGATTCTGTAGCCGCCCGCCTGCGGGATGAGGATATGAAATGCACCGTGGTGCAGGTGCAGGTGAAAACCCCGGATTTCCGCACCGTTCAGCGGCAAATCACCCTGAAGCGCGCCACTTGGCTGCGGCAGGATCTGATCGATAACGCCATGGCGCTGATCAAGATCGCCCACGGCTACGGCAACGCCATTCGCAGCATTACGATTACGGCGGGAGGTCTGGTTGCGGCCGGCGAGGTGGAGGAGCAGCTGGATATGTTTGCCGATGCCGCCCCCTCCGAGCGGCAGGAGGGCGTGGAAAGCACGCTGTACGAGCTGCGCCGCCGCTTCGGGCGGGACAGTATCCGCCTGGGGTGCTATGAGAACGAGGAGATCGGCATCCAAAACCGCCGCAAGCCTTGACACGGTGCTGTTGACATGCTACAATGATAAAACATCGGTTAGAAAGTGAGCTTTTAAGATGAATCGAAAAGTCAGCGGCTTCCTCTGTTGCCTGCTTGCCGCTTTATTTTGGGGCACGACCTTCATCGCGCAGGATGTGGGCGCCAGAACCATTCCCCCCTTTACCTATCTTGCGCTGCGCTCCTTTGTGGGCGTGGCGGCGCTGCTACCCGTATTCCTCATCAGGGACCGCGTGCGGAAGAAGCAGGGCGTGTATCAGCCCTCCACCGCCGCGCACAAGAAAAAGCTGATTCTCTGTGGCGTGGTGTGTGGAACCATCCTTTGCGCCGCCTCAGCGCTGCAGCAATTCGGGATCACCGGTAGCCCGGGTGAGCCCGGCAAGGCGGCCTTCATTACTGCGCTCTACATCGTTTTCGTACCCGTTTTGGGGCTTTTCTTCAAAAAGAAGGCCGATCCCCACGTATACGTATGTGTGCTGGTGGCGTTGGGCGGTCTGTGGCTGCTCTGCATGAACGGCGCGGCGCTGACCGTGGCCGACACCCAGCTGATCATCTGCTCACTCTTTTATGCGGTGCAGATGGTGCTGGTGGAGGTGTTTGGCGCCGACGTGGATGGCATTCGCCTTTCTACCGTGCAGTTTGCCACCGTGGCGGTGCTCTCCGCCGTTCTCGCCGTCATCTTTGAAGCGCCCACGCTCTCCGGTGTGCTGGAGGGCTGGTGGACGGTGCTGTACGCCGGCATCCTTTCTACGGGTGTTGCCTATACCCTGCAGATCATCGGTCAGCAGCGGCTACCCGGTGCTATCGCCTGCCTTGTGCTGAGTCTGGAATCGGTGGTTGGCGTGCTGGCGGGGATGGTAGCCCTGCGGGCGTTTCCAAGCGGCCGGGAATGGATCGGAATGATGCTGATCTTTGCCGCCATTATGGTGGCGCAGCTGCCGGTGCCGTATGGTAAAAAGCAGAAAAAAGGCACACCGTAGGTGGAGATCATAAAAAAGAAATGCGTGGAATCGGGACCGGACGGCAGCCGACCTCGCTACAGCGAGGATTCCTATACTGCCCTGAAGACCCGCCCTGTGCAAACGTAAAACCGCCAAGAACCCGCCCCATGGGGCGGGTTCTTGGTGCTTTTACAGCCAATGAATCACGAATAATATGATAGGCAGGCTCACGCGAGTGCCCGGCGCAGCCGGTGGTTATGATTGCTTATTTTCCCGCCGCTTCGGCCATATTGGCCAGCATATTCTCGATAAAAATGCCATAGCCTGTGGTCGGGTCTCCGATGAGCACGTGGGTCACCGCTCCCACCAGCTTACCGTTCTGCACGATGGGGCTGCCGCTCAGGAGTGTGGTCAATAAAGGACAACGCATTTTAACGAAAATATAAAGGTAATGCCAATCCGTTTCAGGAAAAGCATTACCTTTTTACATTATATCATTGGTTAATTTGATAATCTCAAGTATATATTTCTTTTTCTTCCCGTCGAGCTTTCGGATTTCGGAGAGAAGCTCGGACTCCACATAATCGTTTGAATTTGGAGCGCTTTCGGTTATAAAACTTGCAATATCAAACTCTAATATGCTTGAGATTGCGCCAAGCAGATCAAGGCTTATTTTTGTTATACCGCGCTCAACCTGGCTAACATAACCAATGGATACGTTCAGCTTTTCCGAAAGAATATCCTGTGTGAGCCCTTTGGATTTGCGAGCTTTTTTGATTCTCTCGCCAATCAGTTTGTAATCTATATTCATTTTTTCTCCTTTTGCAATGCTGGTTTATCTTGATTATACAACACCAATAACTTTAAAAGAAGATATTTATAGGTAAAATTTAAGTTATTAGTATTGACAACGGCCCAAAAATATGATACAATATTGGCACTCCAACATTAATGATTCTATGTTGGTACAATTTTATTCACAATGGAGGAAAAGAAAATGGATGTTGTTGAAAAAAAGAATGAAATCAAGGTTGATATGAGCGCATATAAGCGCTCAAAGAGAAAGGTATGGATTTCGGCAGCTATTGTTGCAGGAATAGTAGCAGCGGTTTTCATAGTAGGAAGCCTGTTACTTTTGGGCAATGCTCTTATTGGTATTTGTGCGGCTTTGATCTCCATAGCTGTTTTGTTGGCGGTGTGGGTGCCTGGAGAATTGAAGAGAATTCGGAGAAATTTTTGCCAGGAATGCGGTGCAAGATATGATTATCAGACCTGTGTGGAATGGGAGGTCGGTGAGATTGAAATCAAAGATAAGAAAACAAACCCCAACTCTGATAGAAAACAGATTGAAGGTATAAGAATAGAGCATGTTGACTTTACTTGTACCTGTGCGAAGTGCGGCAATGTGGCTTCTTTTACACAAAAATATCAAACCGGAGAAGTATATGATGATGGCTCGGTTAAGGAAAGAAATGTTGATGCCGTGATCAAAAAATACTTCAAGGTATAATTGCGATAACGATTCGAACATGACACAAGGCAATATCAAACCGTGAAGGAATGATATTGCCTTTTTGCGTGCGGTCCACTTCGCCCGCCCCTGTGGCATCACTTGTAGGGACCGGCTTCCTCGACGGTCCGCTTTACCCCAGCGCCTGCGCCATGTTCTCCAGCATATTCTCAATAAAGATTCCATACCCCGTGGTGGGGTCTCCGATGAGCACGTGGGTCACCGCTCCCACCAGCTTACCGTTCTGCACGATGGGGCTGCCCGACATGCCCTGCACGATGCCGCCGGTTTTCTCTAACAGATCCATATCGGTGACGGTGACGGTGAAGCATTTGTTGCCCGTGGCGTTTCTGTGAATATCCGAAATTTCAATGCCGTATTCCCGCGTGACGTTGTCATCCAGCGTGCACCACAGGGTCGCTGCGCCGTCGCGCAGCTCCTCCCTGTAGCCAATGGGCATCGCGCCGGCTGGAAGGGTCGGTTGCTCCCCGAAATAGCCGAACACGCCGCACTCGGTGTTTTGCAGCACTGTGCCGCTTTTGCCTGCGGAAAAATGTCCCTTCAGCTCGCCCGGCGCCCCCACGGCGCCCTTTTTGATACCGCCGATCTCCGCGCCCAGCACGCTGCCCCGCGCCATGGGAACCAAACATCCGCTTTCTCCGTCACAAATGCCGTGTCCGAGCCCACCGAAGGAGAGATCCTCCTGCCGCACAAAGGTGACAGTACCAATGCCGGCGCCGGAATCCCGCACCCAAAGCCCCGTGCGGCATTTGCCATCCTTGTCACAGGCCACCGGTGAGAGGGTCACCTGCTTGTCCTCGCCTTTGTGCCGCACGGTCAGCGTCAGCGGCGTGCCGCCCGCGTTGTGAATGGCCTCGGAGAGCTCCGTCACGCTTTGCGGTCGTTGACCGTTGACTTCTATAATACAATCCCCGGGCTGGAGCCCGGCATCCCGCGCGGGATTCTTGGCTCGCCCGCCGCAGGTGACGTCGCAGTACCCAACAACAAGGATCCCATCGGTAAAAAAGCGCACCCCAAACGGGATGCCGCCCACCAACAGCACCTCTCGCTCCTCTCGCCTTGCCACTGCCGAAAGCGGCAGGGAAAGGAGGAGGGCAAAGCAGAGCAAAAGTGCCAAAAACGCCACCCGTTTGCCCCTGTTTTCCAATTTTATCATAAAAATTCCCCCAAATTTCGCTGTGCTATTACTATGCCCGAAAAAACGCCGTTCACCAATAACAATATACGCAACTGTTGCCAAGATTTGTTTTTTTAATGTTGATTTGTCGCTTTGTTCGCACAAGCCCTTTCGGGAAGTTTTCGCCCGCCTTTTTCAAAAGGCGGCGGGGCATGGGGCAGAGCCCCATATAGGGCATTTCTCTTTTGGTAGCTTTTCTCTTTGTGCCTCCGGTGTCAAAGAGAAAAGCGGGCAAGGAGTTTGCAAACGCCAAATGGCTGTAGCCACAAGCTCTTTCAGTTTTCTTAGCCACTTTTTCTTTGCAGGTGTGAGCCGCAAAGAAAAAGTTATCAAAAAGAAACGGCGTTTTTGTGGGCACCGCCCACACCCGCAAACTTTTGAAAAAGTTTGATCAAAACTTTTTACAAAAAGTTTGTGCGAACATTGCGATAAGCCCCAATTTATCGGTCGAGGCACACGGCTGTCGAAAAAAATAAAGCGATCCGGATAAAATCAAAGAGAAAGCTCTTGACAAACTGCCGGAATCTGCTATAATTAGTTTGCTAATAAATTATTATGGAGGCCAATATGAAGGAACATCTTCCAAACGGTCCCGCTCCTGCTATGCCGGAGCGTGTTGAGCTGCAATCCCTGCCGCAGGCGCCTCGCCTGATCATGGATGTGGCCAGGCAGCTGCGCTACCGCGTGCGACGGAATGAGGCGACCGGCGTGATGTCCCAGCACGCGGCCCGCGTGCTGATGGCACATCTGGCGGTTTTGGGCGAGGCAAGTCAGCTCACGCTGGCGGAAAAAACCCACTTCTCCACCCCCACCGTCAGTATTCTGCTGCGCAAAATGGAGGCGGAGGGATATGTGTGCCGCAGGCCGGATCAGAAGGATCGCCGTGTGATGCTGGTAGCACTGAGCGAAAAGGGCCGTGCTTTTGACCGTGAGCATCTCAATCTGATCACCGAAAACGATCGCTGTGCCATGGAGGGCTTTACCCCTGCGGAGGAGGCGCAGCTGACGGCGCTGCTGCAGCGTGTATATGAAAACTTAAAGGAAAGATGAGGTAGAGCTTTGCGTAAACTGTTTCGCTATTTGAAGCCCTATCGGGGCTTTGCCATTCTCTCGCCTCTCCTGATGATGGGCGAGGTGCTGGCGGATCTTTGCCTGCCGTATCTGATGTCCTTTATTGTTAATTACGGCATCATTGGCGAGGATATCGGGGAGAGCCGGTTGGCATCCACCGTCATGGGGATTCTTTTCCCCGATGGGAATTACACCAGCCTGCATATCATCATCACGTTTGGTATTCTGATGCTGCTGGTGACGCTGATCGGTGGCTTTTTCGGCACCTTCTGTGCCTATACCGCGGCTCGCGCGGCACAGGGCTTCGGCCACGATCTGCGGCGGGATGCCTACGCGCGGGTCATGTCCCTTTCCATTGAGCAGACCGACCGCTTCACCACGGGGTCGCTGGTCACCCGTATGACCAACGATATCGCTATGATCGTGGAGTTTGTGGAAATGCTGCTGCGGATGTTCGTGCGCTCCCCCATGTTTTTCGTGGGCGGCACCGTATTTTTGCTGACGCTGGATATCCGCTTCGGCATGGTGCTGCTGATCTCACTGCCGGTGCTGCTGGTGACGCTGGTGCTGGTGCTTTCCCGTGCCGTGCCGCTGTTTTCCGTGGTGCAGAAGAAGCTGGATCGCGTCAACTGCGTGGTGCAGGAGAATGTCAGCGGTGCCCGTATCGTGAAGGCCTCCGTGCAGGAGGAATACGAGAACGGCCGCTTTGATACCGCCAACGGCGAGCTGCGGAATATCAGCTACCGCGTGCAGCGTCTGATGGCCATAACGCACCCCGTTCTGGTGCTTGTGCAGAATTTTGCGGTCATTGCCATCATCTATCTCGGCGGCAGCAGCATTGCCGAGGGCCTGGGTGGCATGAGCACCGGCAACGTGATGGCTGCCGTGACCTATACCACGCAGGTGGTGTTTTCCATCATGATGATGACCACCATGTTCCACTCGGTTTCCCGTGCCCTTGCCTCCGTCAAGCGCGTGCGGGAGGTGATGGATACCGCCCCTGTCATCGTGGACGGTGAGGGGGCCGTGACCGCGCCGGAGGCCCCTGTGGCGGTGGAGTTCAAAAACGTCAGCTTCCGCTATCCCGGCACCGTGGGCGCCCCCGTGCTGCACGATATCAACTTGCAGGTGCGGAGAGGCGAAACGCTGGCGATCGTGGGCGCCACCGGCTCCGGCAAATCGTCGCTGGTGCATCTTATCTCCCGATTTTACGATGCCACCGAGGGAGAGGTGCTGGTGGACGGCGCGCCGGTGCGCTCCTATAAGCTGAAGGAGCTGCGGCGCAAGGTGGGCTTCGTTTTGCAGAAAAGTGAGCTGTTTTCCGATACCGTTTCCGGCAATATCCGTTGGGGCAGAAAGGACGCCACCGACGAGGAGGTGCAGGATGCGGCAAAGGTCGCGCAGGCAGACGGCTTTATTACCGGCTTTGCCGGCGGCTATGACAGCATGATCGCGGAGAAGGGCGCGTCCCTTTCCGGCGGCCAGAAGCAGCGGCTTTCCATTGCCCGCGCCGTAGCCAGAAGGCCGGAAATATTGGTGCTGGACGATGCCACCTCGGCATTGGATCTTTCCACCGAGGCAAAGCTGCAGGCGGCGCTTCGCGAGCGGATGCAGGATACCACCGTCATTATGATCGCCCAGCGCGTGGCCAGCGTCAAGAGTGCAGACCGCATCGCGGTGGTGGAGGACGGTACCATCCGCCATTGCGCCCCCCATGAGGAGCTTTTGCGGATCAGTGATACGTACCGTGATATTTACGCGTCCCAGATGCAGAAGGGAGGTGCCGCAAATGAATAACGGTGAACGCCGCGAGGAGCGCCGTCAGACGGCGCCTGCGTTGGATTTCCGCCCCGGCCGCGGCAATATGAACAGCCGCGCCGTGGTGCAAAAGCCCAAGAATATGAAAAAGACTATCGGCAGATTGCTGCGGTATCTCGGCAGGAGCAAATACGTGCTGATCAGTCTGCTTGTCATCATGCTGTTGGTGACGGCAGCGGATCTCTGCGGCCCGCTTTTGCAGGGTAGAGCCATTGACGCCATCGAGCCTGTCTACCGCAATGCCGAAACCGGCGAAATTCTCTTTGACTACGAAAAAAACGACCCCGTTTGGGGGGATATTGAGGTAAAAACCACCTTTAAGGTGCATTTTACTGCCGGCGCCTACGTGGGACGCAGCGGCAAAACCGCGGGTCTCGTGCCCAATCTCGTGGCTATGGGCGTGCTGTTCCTTGCAAGCTCGCTGCTCAGCTATTTTCAGGGCACCATTTCGGCCAAGCTTTCCCAGCAGACGGTCTATAATCTGCGCAGCGATCTCTTCCATAAGATCTCCCGTCTGCCCATTTCCTATACCGATACTCATCGCCACGGCGACCTGATGTCCCGCATGACCAATGATGCAGAGAACGTGTCCAACGCCATTTCCCAGTCCATCACCGCGCTGTTTTCCGGTGTGATCACGCTGGTGGGCGCCTTCTCCATGATGCTGGTGTTAAGCCCCGTGATGACGCTGGTGGCGTTGGTGACCATTCCGCTTTCCATATTTGTTTCCACCAAGCTTGCCAAATTCATGCGGAAATATTTTATCCGTCAGCAGCGGCTGCTGGGCAGTCTCAACGGCACTGTGGAGGAAATGGTCACATCCTACGAGACCGTGGTGGCCTACGGCAAGGAGCAGGATGCAGTGCACGTCTTCAGCGGTATCAGCGGCGAGCTGCGGGACTGCGCCGTCAAGGCGCGGGTGTGGGGCTCCATTATGGGCCCGGTGATGAACTTTATCGGCAATCTGCAATACGTACTCATTGCCGCCACCGGAGGTGCGCTGATCCTGTTCTCGGGCAGCAGCACCGTCAGCATCGGCAACATTCAGTCCATGCTTTCCTATTCCAAAAAATTCACCCATCCCATCAACCAGATCGCCAATCAGTATTCCACCATTCTCACCGCGCTCGCGGGTGCGGAGCGCATTTTCGAGATCATGGATAGCCCCGACGAGATCGACGAGGGTACCCTGGAGGTGCTGCCGGCCGAGATCAAGGGCGATATTCAGTTCTCGAAGGTGCAGTTCCATTACGTGGAGGGCGAGCCAGTGCTGCGGGGGCTGGATCTCACCGTCAAGGCGGGGCAGAAGATCGCCATTGTGGGTGCCACCGGCTCCGGCAAGACCACCGTGGTCAACCTGCTTACGCGCTTTTATGAGGTGGTGGATGGCAATATCACCGTGGACGGTATGGATATTCGCCAGCTGCCCAAGCGGACGCTGCGCCGCTCCATCGCCATCGTGCTGCAGGATACGGTGCTGTTCCACGATACCATTCGCGCCAATATCAAATACAGCCGCCCCGACGCTACGGATGCGGAAATGGAGGCGGCAGCGGCTCATGCCAAGGCAGATCGCTTCATCAACCGTCTGCCCGACGGCTACGACACGGTGCTGGCCGAGGGCGGCAGCAACCTGTCAAGAGGACAGCGACAGCTGCTGGCCATTGCCCGGGCGGTGCTGGCCGACCCGAAAATTCTCATTCTTGACGAGGCCACCTCGTCGGTGGACACCCGCACGGAGATGCACATTCAGCAGGCTATGCTGGCATTGATGAAGAACCGCACCTCCCTTGTGATCGCCCACCGTTTGTCCACCATTCGTGACGCGGACGTGATCGTGGTGGTCAAGGATGGCGTCATTGCGGAATCCGGCAGCCACGAGGTGCTGCTGCAGCAGGGTGGCGAGTATGCCAAGCTCTACCGCAATCAGTTTGCGGGTATTGCCACCTGATGGAGGCGGGCAAGATCACCTTCGCGCGGCTCTGCTATGAGGAGCTGCTGCGGACGAAGGAAAGAGATAGCATCGGATTGCTGGCGGAAAAGCGGCTCCACAGCGTTTTGAAGCGATGGATCTTGGACGACGCCACGTGCCATGAAAAAAAGGTGCCCGGACGGGATGGAAAGCCGACCCGCTTCGAGGCGGACATTCTGACCCCCACAGGGGACATATACGAGATCCAGACGGGAGGACTCTATCCCATGCGCCGCAAGGTTGCCTTCTATATGGAAGAAACCGACTTCCGCCTTACGGTGGTGCATCCTCTGATGGGGCAGAAGTGGATCAGCTGGATGGATCCCGCCACCGGCGAGGTCAGCGTGCGAAAAAAATCTCCCCTGCACGAAACGCCCCTGCGGGCGCTCGGGGAGCTGAAGCCCTTCCTTGACTATATTGGCACCCCGCGCTTTTCCTATTGCCTGCCGCTGCTGGAGGTGGACGAGTATCGGCTGCTTGACGGCTGGGGCAGAGATAAAAAGCGAGGCTCCCACCGCTATGAGCTGATGCCCATGGCGTTGCTGGATACCTTTCACCTGCAAAAAAAGGAGGATTACCTCGCACTGTTCCCAACCGATGCTCCCGTGGAATTTACTGCCAAGGAGTTCGGCAAGCTGACCCATTTGCGGGGATATGACCTCTACGACGTGCTTTTTGTCTTTGCGGGACTTGGCGCTGTTGAAAAATGCGGCACCAAGGGTCGCGCCGCGCTGTATAGAAGACTGATATGACAAGCACCGGGAAACGGTTCCGTTTCCCGGTGCTTGTCACTTTCCCGCGATGTAGACCCGATTGGCCGGGATGCCCAGCGCGGTGGAAACCAGCTCCACCAGTACCTGCTGCACCTCGGCGCTGTGTCCGCCGCGGCAGACGATGCCCACGCCGATAACGGCGGGGGGCTCCAGCGTTCCAAAGACCGCCTCCTCGCTGCTGCCGCTGCCCACGGTGGTGGGATCACCGTCGGCATCGGCGGTGTACTTGACCAAATAGCCGCGTGAAAAGCTGACCATCACCGTGGCGTCCGAAACGCCTCCCACCGATTCGCACAGCACCTCAATCTCCTTTTCGAGCTGCGCCTCGAAAAGGCGCAGCTCCTCTGCCCGCAATGCCAATGCATCCGGTTGATTTGAAATCTCTCCCTTTGAGGTGCTGATGCCGCCAAGAATCAGCAGAAAAATGCCCAGCAAGAGGCCGCCGATGATCAGGGGTAGCTTTTTTCGCTCTTTTAAATAGTCAAGGATGCCGTATACTTTGATATTTTCTCGCATTATCGCACCTCCACGTTGCATTCAAGTATATTTTCAAGATCGCGTTCTATGCGTCGCGGATCCTGTAGGAGTCCCTCTTTCTGCAGTGTGATCCCGATGGCGGAGAGATTTTTTTCATCATCGTAAAAAATGCGTATTTGGGCATCCTTGACTTCCAGCTGATACCGTTCCTTCAGCAGTGCGTAGAGTCCGCTTCGCAGATCCTCCTCACCTCGAGCGGCCAGTGCCTCCTCAAAGGCCTCCCGATACTGCGCTTCCAGCTCCTCGGGGGGCTGTATGCCCTCCAGAGAAAGGTCAATATCGCCTCGAAACAAGGCTAAGAGGGGCTGCAGCAATAGCGTCAGCACCAAGAGCCCCGTAATCAACGTCACGGCGCCGCGAGGGCCGCGTGAACGATCTCCGCCCCATAGGAGTCCCATCAGCGAAGTGGCCAAGAGGATGCCAAAAAGCCCGAGTAAGGTTGTTTGCAGCATAACACTCCTTTCGGTTTTAAATGGCTGCCGCGCAGTGGGCAAGCAGGGTCAGCGAGAAGGAAACGGTGACGAACAGGCAGGCGATGATGGCCATGAAGTAGCCGCATACACCGGCGAGCTCGGCCAGGAGCCGCTCCTCTCTTTGGCAGGCGAGCATGCCCGCCACCGAGCCACCCAGCTGAAGGGCCATTCGGGTAAACAGAACCGATAAAAATAAAGGGAGAAAGGCAAAAAACAGCACCAGTATACCGCCAACCCCCACTGTGCCTCGCAAATACGCCACGCTGCCCGCCACGGTGCGCAAGCTTTCGGAAACAGATCCTCCCACCACCGGCAGAAAGCTGCCCACCGCAAAGCGGATGGTGCGTAGCGCCAGTGTGTCCGCACCCTTTCCAAGGGTGGATTGCAGCCCCAGCACTCCACAAAGCAGCAGCATGACCAGAGAAAGCGCAAAGGTGTAGGTGCGCTTGATGAGGGCAGTGAGGGAACGAAGGGAAAGGCCGTCGCTGACGCTGTCCAACAGCGCCATGGTCAGGCAAATGCCTGCCAAGGGCAGCGCTGTGGCGCTGCAGACATTTTCTAATATGGCCAGAAACACGCTCATTACGCCGTGGTGCGCAACGGCAGTAGATACGTTGCCACCCATAGCGTACAGCGTGCCCATCAGCGGGAGCAGTGCGGTAGAAAGCCCCCGAACGGTATCGAAACAAGCCCCGATTGCTGCGAATTTTGTGTTTTGCTGCAGCAGGATCACCAACGCAAGCGTGGCTGTGGTGCAAAGCGAGCTCGCTCGCCAGACACCGTCGCTTTTGCCGTCGGTGACGGTGCGCAGCACTGCTGCCAGCACCAAAATGCCGCAAATGCGCGCCAAAAGCCCTATCGCGTCCTTGATGGAAATCCCACTTAACCGTAAAACGGTATCGAAAATCACCGAAATGCTGCCAGCCTCCGCCAGGGCCTCCCCCGCACCCTCCACATCTTCAGAAAAGAAGCCCTCGGGCAGGAGATCGGCGATCTCCTCTGGGATGGCGTCAAGGAAGTGCTGCCAATCTTCGGCAATAGCGGCGCTTTCCGCGCCGATTTCTATCTCCGCCGCGCCGGCGTTGATTGCGAAACAGACCAGTAAAAGAAGGCATATTCCGCACATTTTCGCCACTTTTTTTACCATGACAGCATCTCCCTTGCCAGATCCACCAGCTGATCCACCAGCGGTAGTGCCAGCAACAGTATTTCTGCCCGTCCAAAGAACAGCAGCCCCTCGGCTATGCCGCTTTCTCCCAGATCCCTGCAAAAGCCGGCGCCCAGCTCGCAAGCAAGCGCGATTCCTGTCGCCGTCAGCAAAAGTTCGGTGTAAGCATCGCCGCCGGCCAATGAAAGAAGCTCGCCAAGGCGCAGGAGAGCAGGGGAGAGAAGCGAGAGTGCGCCGCTGACAAAAAAGATGCTTGCCGCCAGCCGCAGTGGCGGCGCTGCCGCCGGGCGCAGCTCCCGCAGCAACAGCAACAGCATAGAAGCGAGAAGCGCCACGCCCGTCATCTGCAGGGCGCCCATCAGAAGCCGAAGATCTCGCGCACAGCGGAAAACAGCTCTCCGATCTCGCCCACCAGCATTAAAAATACCACTACGATGCCTGATACGGTTACCAGCGTGGCCTGCTCGTCCCTGCCGGTCTTTTGCAGGATCTGCACGGCAATGGCCACTAAGATCCCCACTCCGGCCACGCGAAAAATCAAACTTACGTCCACGATATGATCCTCCTATGGCCGGAAATCCGGCCGCTCATTCCATTTCCTTGCGGCGCCGTTAGTCCCATAGCAGCAGTGCCAGCACCGCGGCAGTGGCCGATGGCAGAAAAAGCGCCGCCCGCGTATCGCGGGGGAGCGTGCGCCGTGCGGCCTCCCCGTAGAGTCGCAGTCGCTCGATGGCTGCATCGCAACGCCGCAACAGCTCCTCTTTGCCGACGCCAACAACGTCCCGCGCAAACAGTCTCAGCGCCTCTGCGCCTTCTTTTGAAAGGTAAAGGGGCGCTGCCGTCAGCAGTTCCTCCGGCTGTCGGACGCGCTCGTGAATGCCGCAGGCGGCAAGCAGGGAAGCATCCAGCGTTTCAAGGGCGCTCTGTAGCGGCGCGGCGTAGCGATCGATCTGCTCCCGCAGTGCGGTGAGTAGCGTCAAAAAGGCCTCCATCTGCTGCACCCGCCGCCGCAAAAGCGTTGCATGCAGCGCACCTACCAGCAATCCGCAGCCGAGGAGCAGCCCGGCGCCCAGCAGCTTACAGTAAAGCATCTGCGGCCTCAAAGGAGGTCACGGCCAGTGCTTGCCCCGCCTCGGTGCGGGATAGCCCGGCATAAGCGCCAAAGCATCTTGCCTCGTGCAGCAAGCGGATAGCGGGTCGCCGCAAAAGCTCCGATAGCTCTGCTCCGTGGGCGGTGGCCAGCAGCGGCACGCCGCAGGTCTGGGCACCGAGAATGGCCTCGGCCTCCTCCTTGGTTCCGATCTCGTCGGTGAGAATGACCTCCGCTCCCAGTGTGCGTGCGGCAATGGAAATGCCCACGTGCTTGGGATAGGCGGACAGCACGTCCACCAAAAGGGAGGGATCGTTGGGAAGCAGCAGCTCTCTGCGGGTATCCACCACCGCCACACGCAGGGGATGCTCCCCGCCGGCAAGGCTGACCGCGGCGCAGCGCAGGGCGGTGGTTTTTCCGCCACCGGGCGGTGCGTAGATCAGCAGCCCCTTCCCTTGCGGAAGACACCGCAGCAAATGGCAAAAATCGATACCGTTTTGGGGGATATCGCAGGGAATACGGAAAACCAGCGCCGTCAGCGCCGCGATGTCCGTTACTCTGCCGTCCACAACGGCGGCGCGGCCGCAGACACCCACCCGCACACCGCCCTCCAGCATCAGATATCCCTCGCGCAGGGTTTCCTCATGAGCATAGCGCGAGCCCTGACAAAGCTGCAGCAGCAGCCGTTCCAGCTCCGCGCCGGTCCACACGGCAGAAAGGCGCAGACTCTTACCCCGCACGGTGATGGAAGCGCAGCGCCCGCATCGCAGGTGGATCTCCTCCGGTGTGGCGTCAGGCGGCAGCACCTCGGCAATGGAAGCCAGCAGGCGCTCCGGCAGCAGCTGATATAGCAGATCCGGCAGAAAGCCTTGATGGATGATGACATTTTGCATACCGTTTGCCTCCTGTTGGTTCTTTGGTTCAATCTATGCGGCGGAGGACAAGTTTAGAACCACCATCTGGTATGATAAAAAAGTTCTTTTCTGGGTATTTTTCTCGGGTCAGATTTGTGGTACAATGAGGAAACAAAACCCCGGAGGTGTACAATGGCAACGGATAAAAAGGTATTAACGGTGCAGGATATTTCCTGCTTTGGACAATGCTCGCTGACGGTGGCGCTGCCCATCATTTCCGCCTGCGGTGTGGAAACAGCCATTCTTCCATCAGCGGTGCTTTCCACCCACACGGGCGGATTTAGCGGCTTCACGGTGCGGGATCTTACCGACGATATTCCCGGCATCGTCGATCATTGGGTGAAGGAGGGCCTCGCCTTCGACGCCATCTACACCGGATATCTCGGCAGCACCAGACAGATCGACATGATCAAGGATATCTTCCGGCGGGTGGCAGCTCCCGGCGCCGTGAAGATCGTGGATCCGGCCATGGCGGATCACGGCAAGCTGTATTTTGGCTTTGACGAGGTGTATGCGCACGCCATGGGTGGCCTGTGCGGCGAGGCGGATATCGTGCTGCCCAATATTACGGAGGCGGCTATGATGACCGATGCGCCTTACGTGGGCGAGGGCTACGACGAGAGCTATATCCGCGATCTGATGGAGCGGTTGCTCGCCCTTGGTGCGAAAACCGTGGTGCTGACCGGCGTGAGCTACCGGCCGGAGCAGCTGGGCGTGGCCGTTTTCAGCCGCGGCGATCGGGAAATTTCCTATTACTTCCACGAGCGGCTGCCTAAAAGCTGCCATGGCACCGGTGATATTTTTGCCGCAGCCTTTACCGGCGCACTGGTGCAGGGCAAAGCACCGCTGGAGGCCGCCACCCTTGCGGCGGATTTCACGCTGGCCGCCATGCGCGCTACCGCAGACGACGACAGCCATTGGTACGGCGCGAAATTCGAGAAGGCACTTCCCATACTGACTGCGGCGATCAATCATTGAAATAAAAAAAGCACGGCTGTAGCGTACCTGCCATAGAGCAGATACGCATCGATATAAATCCGCTAATGCGGATTTTCGATATACGCTAACGCGTTCGATATGTGCTGTCGCACTCGATATGCTCACTGCGTGAGCGCGGATTTATATCATATCGAGTTTGAGCGTAGCGAAAACATATCGAATTTGCTGCAAGGCAAATATATCGAGCCGAGCGAAGCGAC
>SVTA01000105.1 GCA_015064005.1 Oscillospiraceae bacterium | reverse complement strand
AAAGAAATTTGTAGTTAAGGGCGTGTTGACCTCAAAAGAACATTTGATATCAGAGATTGCAAATATTATCAACACAAACCAATGATATCGTGTTTTGGCTTTTTAATGATATGAGAACCCCGACAGACTTTGAAAATCTGTCGGGGATACTTATTTGTTTATAGCGGAGCAATTATGAAGCAACCGGCTATAATTTCTCCGCTAATTTTTCACGCCGTTGAGGCGCCCTTCAGCGTGCTATCCTTAACGGAGAACACGCATGAAGATCCTCGGAGGACACCGAAGCATAAGGCCATGGCGAGAGAAATCCGCTTTCCCCTTTTTGAAGGCTTTTGCGGAGGTGGGGGTGAGGGGGAGGAGGCGCTTTTTGCCAAAAGCGTCTCCTCCCCCTCAGGTATTCTTCAAACGTTGCCTTCCGCAACAAATTCGCCTCTTTCGTTCCTTTTGGGCGACACGGGCGCTTTTTTGGGGCATTTGCGCAATATTGTTATCAAACCTCGCAATATCCTCGTTGACATCTCTCCCGCGTCGTGCTACAATCAAGGGGAGGCCACCTCACAAACCAACCGAAAGGAACCGGTCTATATTTATGATGGATTTTGATTTTCGCTATCACCAGACGCCCGCCACCCTGCACGTAGGGTGTGAAGCGCCCCGCGCCTATTTCGTACCCTTTGAAAGTGCCGCCTCCTCCCGTCGCGCACGGGGGCAGAGCGCCTTTTTCACCTCTCTTTGCGGTGAGTGGGATTTTCGTTATTATCCCTCCCTCTCTGCGGTTGAGGATTTCCGACTTTCCGATTTTCCTCGCGCGGAAATGGAGACCATTCCCGTGCCCCGCAGCTGGCAGACCATGCTTTCCCGCGGCTACGATACCCCCAACTACACCAACGTGCGCTATCCCTTCCCCTTTGACCCACCCTTCGTGCCCGACGAGAACCCCTGCGGCCTTTATATGAAGGACGTGGAGATCCCCGCCGCGCTGCTTGCAAAAAAGCGAGTTTATCTGAATTTCGAGGGCGTGGATTCCTGCTTTTATCTTTTCGTGAACGGAACGTTCGCCGCCTACAGCCAGGTCAGCCACATGACCTCCGAGATCGACGTGACGGACTATGTGACGGCGGGAAGGAACACCCTTGCCGTGCTCGTTCTCAAATGGTGCGACGGCTCGTATTTAGAGGATCAGGACAAGTTCCGCTTCTCCGGCCTCTTCCGCGAGGTCTATCTCCTGTACCGCGATGCGGCTCATATCAGCGACGTGGACGTGCGCACCTATCTGAACGGTGATTTCACCTCGGCCGAGGTGAAGATCGCCCTCAAGACCACGGGCAAGGTGGCGGTCGGTTATCGTCTGGAAGCGCCCGACGGCGCGGTGGTAGCCGAGGGCAAGACCGACGGCGACAGCATCGCCTTTGCGGTGGATGCCCCCACCCTCTGGAGCGACGAGATCCCCACCCTCTACAGCCTGCTGCTCACCGCGGGGGAGGAGTACATCCGCATTCCCGTGGGCTTCCGTGATATCACCATCAAAAACCGCACGGTACTCCTCAATGGCAAGAAGGTGAAGGCCAAGGGCGTGAATCGCCACGACAGCCACCCGCTTCTCGGCTCTGCCACCCCCATGGATCACATGGAGCGCGATATTTTCCTGCTGAAGCGTCATAACGTCAATATGATCCGCACCAGCCATTACCCCAATGACCCCCGCTTCTACGACCTGTGCGACAAATACGGCATGCTGGTGGTGGATGAGACCGACCTCGAAACCCACGGCACTGCCGAAAACAACAACTGGGATTATTTTACGGACAGCGAGGAATGGTCGGAGGCGTATCTTGACCGCGTCACACGGATGTACGAGCGGGATAAGAACCACCCCTCGATCGTGATGTGGTCGCTGGGTAACGAATCGGGCACCGGCATCAATCACCGGAAAATGGCCGATTATCTCCGCGCCCGCGATCCCCGCAATCTGGTGCATTGCGAGGATATCACCCGCCGCATTCACGACGGCTGCAAGCGTCTGCCCGTGCCGGTGGAGCCGAAGCCCCGCAACGATATGAACTCGGATATTACCTCTGTGGATAGCCGGATGTACCCCAGCCTCGAGGTGATCCGCGACGATTATCTTGAAAACAAGACCGTCAAAGCGCCCTTCTTCCTTTGCGAGTACAGTCACGCCATGGGCAACGGCCCCGGCGACCTGAAGCTGTATTGGGATCTCATTTACAAATACGACGCCTTTTTTGGCGGCTGCGTGTGGGAGATGCTGGATCACTCGGTGGATATCTCCGACGATCCCGCCACCCACAAATATACCTACGGCGGCGACTTCGGCGACTACCCCCACGACGGCAATTTCTGCGTGGACGGTCTGGTGGCCCCCGACCGCACGCCTCACACGGGAATGCTGGAATACAAGCAGGTCATCAAGCCCTTTGCCGTGACGCTGGAGAATGGCAAGCTGCGGGTGAAGAACCTGCGGTATTTCCGCGATCTCACCGATCTTGACCTCTACTGGCGTGTAGAGAGAAACGGCCGCGTAGTGCGGGAGGGGCGCTTCCTCTCCCTTGCCGTGGCACCTCAGCGGAGCCGCAGCTACGCACTGCCCGATCTCTCCGACGTCACCGCCCGTGGCATCTGCACCCTGACCGTCAGCGCCCGTCAGAACACCTCCACCCCGTGGGCGGAGGCAGGCTATGAGGTGGGCTTTGAGCAGCTCCTGCTGGCCGACAATGCCAAGGAAAGCGCTCTCGCGGAGGGCATCGGCGCCACCGCCCGCATTGCGACCAAGGCTGCAGGGAACACCCTCACCGTGGAGACCGCTGATACGGTCTACACCGTGGATCTCACGAGTGGCCGCATCACCGGCATTTGCCACAGCGGCACGGAGCTGATCACCGCGCCCATCGACCTCACCGTATGGCGCGCCCCCACCGACAACGACCGCGCTATCAAGCTCAAATGGATGCAGGAGGAAATGCACCGCGCCGTCACCAAGTGCTACGGCTGCGCGGTGACCGAGCAAACCGACAAATACGTGAAGGTTACGGCCAAGCTCTCCCTCGGCGGCCCCATCTACCGCCCGCTTCTGCATACCGAGGCCGTCTACACCTTCTTTGCCGAGGGTGGTGTCACCCTTGACTTCGACGTGGACGTGCGGGAATTCGCCAATATCGATCACCTGCCCCGCTTTGGTGTGGAGCTGCGTCTCCCCGCGGGCTTTGAGCGCCTCGGCTTCTTCGGCAGGGGACCCGGTGCCTCCTACGTGGATCTGCGCCATTCCTCTTATCTCGGTCGATTCGAGACCACGGTAACAGACCACTTTGAGCATTATGTGCGCCCCCAGGAGAATATGGCCCATACAGACACCCGCTGGGTGTGCGTGGCCGGTCACGAGGGACACGGCCTCCTTGCCGCCAAGACCGAAAAGGATTTCAGCTTCAACTGCGCCCACTACACCGCAAAGCAGCTGACCGAGACCGCACACGACTACGAGCTCGTTCCCTTGAAGGAAACGGTGCTGAACCTTGATTACCGTCACACCGGTATCGGCACCAATTCCTGCGGCCCCGCTCTGCGACCGGAGTTCCGCTTCAGCGAAAAGCGCTTCCGCTTCTCCGTACGTCTGCTCCCCGCCTTTGTCAACGATATCTGTCCCTTTGCCGAGATCGGCAAGAAATGATCCGGCGGTGCGTCACCGCCAAGGCAGCCGTGCCCTTCGTGGCTCGGCTGCCTTGCCTTTACGGTATAGAGGGCGACGGCTTCCTCCAATAAAAATTTTCTTGCCAAATCCGCAAACTTGTGTTATAATAATTGGGTATTGTCAAAATAACAGATTGGAGAACTCTTATGCAGCTTCTGAAAAGATCTCTGCTTTTGCTGTGCGTTCTGGCGCTTTTGCTTGGCGCCGCAGCCTGCAAAAAGCCCGTTGAAGCCCCCGAGGAGCCCGGCACAGGGCGCGGTCAGCACGCCGATGAGGCGATCTACGAAACCGCGCACCACAAGCTCACCGTTGCCATGCTTTCCTACCTCGTCTACAGTGAGTATCACAATTTCATCAACTATTACGGCGGCTATCTGCCCCTCATCAAGGGCGACGGCGGCGCGCCGCTGGATACCACCAAGCCCCTGCGGGAGCAGAATTACAGCGTGATCACCGACTCCGTGACGGGGGAAACCGTCACCACCACCTGGTATCAGCTTTTTGAAGGCTACGCCCGTCAGAACGCGGAGCAGATCATGGTGCTGTGCGAGGCGGCAAGCCTTGAGGGCTACAGCCTTGGCGAGGAGGAGCTGCAGATGGTGGAGGACTACGTGGCCGACGTGGAGGAATTTGCCGCCTCCAACAGCATGACCACCGCGGACTACCTTGCCAAAAACTTCGGCGCCGACGTGACGCTTGCGGAGGTGCGGGCCATTTCCCGCTACTCGCTGCTGGCCTCCCGCCAGAGCGAGCGCGTCACCGAGCGGATCGCCGCCGGCGTGAGCGACGAGACCATCCTTTCCATTTATGAAAACAACAAGGCGGATTACGACACGGGCGTGGATTTCCTCATCGTCCAGTTCAACGCATCCTATGCTCCTGCAAACGCCGATGCCGTGTCTGACGCGCTGGCGGCCTACGAGAGTGCCCAGCAGATCAACCGCAGCCGCATGGAGGCGCTTGCCGCCGCGGCAGACAGAGCGGCCTTTGAGGCGCTGCTGCTTGGCTATTTCCGTGAGGACGCCGTGGCTGCCGGTAAGGAGGATCCCGACGCTGTGGCCGTTGCCGCACTGGCCGAGGCACTGATGCAGAATTACGAAAAGCCCGAGAGCGAGACCGCCCTTTCCGCCTGGCTCTTTGACAGCGCCCGGGCTGTGGGGGATATCAAGACCTTCGTCACCGAGGCCAGCGCCCGCGACGCGGAAAGCGGAAACCTGAAAAAGGTCAGCTCCAGCTATACCGCCTGCTTCCTTGTGCAGGGGCTGCACCGCAACGAAACCAAGGCCCGTCACGTGGGTCACATCCTCTTTATGACCAATACCTTCAAGGGCCTCAGCAGCACCGCCTCCCTCACCGGCGAGGTCAAAACGCTGGCCGAGAGCCTGCTTACCGCCGGCAAGACCCTCTCCGCCGAGAATATGTCCCGCGCGCTGCTGGATAAGATGATGGCAGAGGGCGCCATCACCGAGGCCACCGCCGAGGATGGCAGTGTTTATTACACCGTTGATCGGGCAAAATTTGAGGAGTACGGTCAGCGCTATACCGAGGACGGCAGCGTCTTTTACAGCAACGTTCAGCTGGGCATGATGGTGGCGGAGTTTGAGAACTGGCTCTTTGACGGCGGCCGTCGGGCGGATGAAATTTCCTTTGCCGGCGCTGTGGAGACCACCTACGGCTTCCATATCATGTACTACGGCGGCGAGGGTGACGAGGTCTGGCGCATCAACGCGAGAGCCGATGCGGAGGAGAGCCTTTACAAGGCTTGGTTCGATGCCTCCAAGGAGGCAAATCCCTACACCGAGAACAAGGCTCTGTGGGACTTCGTGGCGGTATCCTGATTTTGGAGGATTGACAAAACCCATACCGATGTGATACAATAAAGGAGGGAGATCCCCGTGATCCCCCTCCTTCTGTCATTTGGCAGAAAATTCAACAGACGAGGTGAAGACGATGAAAAGAACGATCGCATTGCTATTAACGTTGACGCTGCTTGCCGCCTGTCTTGTTCTGCTGCCTGCCTGCAGCAAGGTTGGTGAGAAGGATTACGAAAATAATCCCGCAGAGCTGCTGAGCGAGGCGCAGGCTCGCGCCGGAGAGAGCTTTTTTATCGGGGACAGCCCCCTTTCCTCCGTGCTGCGTGATGCCATGAAGGGCGGTGCGCTCAGCGTGGCGTACAACACCGAGGTGGACGGCACACCGCTGGGCATTTCCGGCACCGTTTACGCCGACGAGGAGAGCAAGAGAGGCGTGATCGACGCCACGCTGCAGATGAACGGCGAAAGCCTTGGCGGCCGGCTGTTTGTGGACGACAAGGGTCTGATCCTCAGCAGCACCGACCTGCTTGGCAGCGACGATGCCGTCGGCATTTTCCCCGCGGAGCTGGCGGAGCATTTCAGCACCAGCGCGCTGGCGGATCTGCTGTGCGAGGGTGACGCAGAGATGCGCCAGCAGATGAGCCGGATCATGGAGTCCCTGGCAGACTCGTGGGAGACCGCCTTTGCGGAGCAGGAGGACAATTACGCCTTCCTCAATCAGCTCATCGCGCACATGAACGGGCAGACGGCCACCGAAAAGCTTGACGTGGACGGCAAGACCCAAAAGTGCCTTACGGTTACCTACACGCTCAACAATGAAAATCTCAAGACCGTGATGGATAAGATCGTTGCGGAGTACGCCAAGATGGTGGAGACCCTGCCCAATAACGACCTTGGCGAGGAGGGCCTCGCAGACGAGTGGGAGACCCTTTACGAGGAGCTGAATGAGAACTATCAGATCAGCGCCACGCTGAAATTCGCCATCAACCGCAAAAACGCCGCTATGGCTGCCATTTACGCGGACGTCGACGTCACGCCCAAGGGCGAGATCGGGAAGGCAACGAGCTTTACCCTTGAGGCCACCTACAGCGAGAATCGCATCTGCATCGACGGCGAGCTTACCGAAGACGGCGAAACCGACGGCGGCGCGCTGGTGCTGACCAAGTACGCCTCCAAGGACGGCGTGCAGTACGTTGGCGAGATCGAGGTGCGCGACGGTGACGAGAGCTTCGTCGGCGCGCGTGTGACGGTGGATTTTGACGTTGCGGGCGGCACCGCCTATGCGGAGCTTTCCGTGCGCGGTGAGGCGGACGATCCCCTCCGGACCTTCCGTCTGGACGGTGAGCTGAGCCTTGACAAGACCGCTCTGACTCTGACTGTGAACAAGCTGACCCTGCCCGATGAGGCACCCGATCCGGTCATTGAGCTGGATCTTAGCCTGACCCTTGACGTCGCGGCCAAGATGCCCGCGGTGCCCGAGGCGCCCAAGGACGTGGTGAAGCTGACCGAGGAGGAGCTGACTGCGCTTCTGCAGGGCATCTCCGAGGGCAAGCTGGGGCATCTGATTGAGAAAGAAAAGTAATCCCGCAGACCGAGCACCCGGAAGGAGCTGAGTCACCAAAACGTGGCTCAGCTCCTTATTTTGACGCATCCGTGATCGTTAAATTGGGGTTTATGCGCCCGGAGGGCGCAACTCTGTTCGCCTTCGGCGAGTGATGTTGCTTCGCAGTGATGCGCGGCATACGCCGCATGATGCTTGCGCTCGAAGCGAGCGCAAATGAAGGTTACAGAAGGCGAACAGAACATCATTGTGTGGCGAAGCCGCACAACATCATTGCCCCAAAGGGGCTACATCATGCCGCCCTCGGCGGCACATCACTTCCCGATCAATCAAAATTTGAAAT
>SVTA01000104.1 GCA_015064005.1 Oscillospiraceae bacterium | reverse complement strand
GGGTTGTCGCCATCTATCGGCACCATAGGCAAAACCGGCTCCAGCAGCTCGGGAATGGCATTGACCTCGTCTGCAAGATACGCTTCGATCCGCGCCTTTGCGGAGAGAAGCCTTGCCCGCAGACCGCCGATACGGAGCTCCTGCACCGAGAAGCCGTAGGGCTTATTCTCATAGTACCACTGCTCACGGTAAACGGCAAGGAAGGCATCAAGGTCGGCCATAATCACGTCCAGCTCTGCGGCGAGCTCCGCAAGCTCCGCTTTATCGCCCTCAAGATACGCGGCACGCAGGCGCACGGTAAAGTCCGACTTGCGGGTCAGTACGTGACAGAGAGCGGCGAGGGACTTATAGATATAGCCAAACTCCTTGTGGTCGGCAAAAGCCAGCAGCTGCTTTTCTGCCTCGGCGTAATCGGTCGCCACGCGGGCGGGATCCATATGGGCGTCAAGGAGTCCCTCGATGGGATCGTTAAAGAGCAGATACTTGGTGGGGCAAAGGGGATGCTCCGCCTCGTTGGCGTGAGCGTCGGGCGCATCCAACGTCAACAGATCCTCAAAGCCGATGCCGAAGCAATCCTGCGCACGTGCCTCCAGCTTTTCCGCGCAGGGCTTGCCGCCGTAGGCGTACTCAGCGTAGTACAGAAGGGTGGTCAGACACGCGAAATTGGAGCATTCGCGGCCGTTGTCGCCCCAGCAGGTGATCATCTGGTCCGTCATGCCGTACTTGTAGCAGGCCTCCAGCTGAATCTCCGTGGATTTGATGGAAAACCGCGCGTGAGGTGCAAAGCCCGACCAGGCCCACGCGCCTCCCGCAAAGGCGGTGGGATTATGGAACTTTTTATGACAATCCAGCATATGAGAGAAGCGCTTACGGCGGCTCTCGGTGGTGTAATAATCCCAGTAAATCAGAACAAGTCCCTCAGGCACCTTGGCCATGACCTCCTCAGAGATCTCGCCCTCCTCCACGTAATACTTGCCGCCAAAGGCCATGCGGAAAAACATATCGCTCCAGATCATGGGCTGATAACCGTTTTGGCGGCACAGATCAACCACGCGCTCCAGATGCTCCAGCATGATATCCGTGGATTTGCGATAGCCGTTCTTGTCAAGATACTTGCCGCGGCCGAGGTTGTGTGCCTCGTCCATACCAAGGTTGATGCGGGGGGAGCGGAAGCATTCGCGGCAGACCTTCAGCATAGCATCCACCATTTCGTAGGTCTTTTCCTCGCCCACCAGCATAATATCGTCGATATCGTGTACGTCGCCAAAAGCCTTCCACTGCAAGGCCTGCATCAGGTGCGCCAGCGTCTGGATGCAGGGAATGACCTCGATACCCAGCTCGAAGGCGTAATCGTCGATCTCCTTCAGCTCCTCCTTGGAATAGCGACCGCGCATACGGCCGAAATAAGGATAGCCGGGCAGCTCGTAGGTGTCCTCGGCATAAAGCATCAAGGAGTCCATACCCATCAAGGCAAGATAACGGATCATCCGCTTGACGGAGGCCACGTTCATCACGGCGTTGCGGGAAACGTCAGCCATCAGGCACAGCATCGTGGCCTTGCAGCTCTCCTCCACGTCAGCCTTGC
The DNA here is from genome assembly GCA_015064005.1 of Oscillospiraceae bacterium. Lineage (GTDB taxonomy): Bacteria > Bacillota > Clostridia > Oscillospirales > CAG-272 > Firm-07. The sequence goes on along the minus strand of SVTA01000104.1, from coordinate 5,887 downwards.
CCGCAAGCTTGCCGGGCAGGTAGGACAGTGCGCGGAAGTACTCCTTTTTGCCCTCGGCCACAATACGGATGCCGCCATCCATAGCGGTCAGGGACAGCCCCTTCCCCACCTCAACGGTAACAGGGGTGCCTTCAGCATCAATGGTAAGGGAAAGCTGGGGCAGCAGCGCATCAGTGCCCTTTTGCCATTCCGATGGGAGATTTTTCAAGCAGATCTTTTGCATCGTTCATACCTCGTTCATGTAAAATTCAATGATAATCAATGTTATCGTTGTTATCATACCATAGACAAATCGGATTTGTCTATAACTATTTTGCCATCTTTGGCTTTTTATTGTCTTTTCCGCAGCTTGGAGGAAAGCGCGCGATGCATCAGCCGAAGCTCCGGCAAAAGCACCGCCACCGCTATCGGCAGCATACCGAGCAGCACAGCAGCGTTCCACACGGGGGCGAGATGTGAGAAGGCCAGCGCCACCAAGGCTGCCAGGGGCAAAAACCACAAAAGATGCCACAGACGAAGGCGCAGCCTTGCCCCGCGACAAAGCACGATCAGACGGATGGTTACCGTCACCGCCCAGCCGCAAAGAAAGGCGATATTGGCCGCCTCCACACCGAAGCCGAGGCGGAAAAGCGTAAGGATTACGGTTACGTTTATCAGAGCGCCGGCCAGGGTGGAAAACAGGATGACGCCGGTTTTTCTCGCCGCGCCGAAGATGGGGTCAAGGAACGAGCTGAACACGGAAAGAAAGGCGCCAAAGAAGGCCAGCGGCAGGAGCCTCACCGCCTCGGCATAGGAGTCGTGAATAAAACCCGGAAAAAGCCACAGTCCCACGCGAATGGCGGGCAAAAGCAGCAGCAGGATCGCCATAAATATCCGCAGGAAGAGATCCGTTTTTTCGGAATAATAGCGGCAGCTTTCCGCGCCCTCGTCAAAGCCCTTGGCAAAGGACACCTCCTGCCAGGCAAACTGGAAGCAGGTGGAAACAAACACCAGAATCTGCGTGAATTTCAGCGACACGGCGTAGTAACCGTTGGCCTCGGCCCCGAGACAGGCTGTGACCAGCACGCGGTTGAGAGAATTCAGCAGCCAGAAGGCGGCGGAATTCAGCCCCAAGGGCAAGCAAAAGGCGAGTAAACGGCGGCAAGTCGCAGAAGAAACAAGGCGCCATCTGCAGACCGAAAAAACACGGCAGCGCAAGGCGAGCATCAAAATACAAACGCCGGCACCGATACAAAACGCGACGTACAGCGACTGATAGCCCATACCAAGGCCGAGGATCAGCACCAGATTGACCGCCACCTGCAGCAGCGTGGATACCGCTCCCGAAAGGGCAAAAAAGGCATGATGGCCCTCTGCGCGCGCCACGTAGCCCAGTGCCATCATCACGGCGTTCAAAAGGCCGTACAGCACGATCAGAGGATAATACGGGATTTCCAGAAAGAACGCCGCCACGCCGCAGCCGCCGGCGTAAAGAAAGCCGGAAAGAAACATCAGGAAAAGGCCGGAGGCCAGCACCCGGGAGGCGTCCTCCCCTGCCCCCTTTTCCTCCAGCATAAAGCGCATCAGCCCCACGCCAATATCGAGAAACAGAACCGAGGACACGAGGATCGCCACCGCCACCGCAGTGTCGTAGGTTCCCATATCCGCCGAGGGGATCCTTGCCGTATAGACCGGCAGCATAAAAAACACCGCAAGCTTGGAAAGCGTGCTGCCAAGAAGATAGCACAGCGAGGAGCGCCAGAAGCGCGGCGCTTGATTCGTTTGTTCTGCCTGCATCAGACACTCCTTTCCCGCCGGGGGCGGACGTTACGTGATCGGGATCACCAGAAGAAGCGGTACGGCATGGCGTCGTACCAAAGGCCGCTGCGCAAAAATAGTAGCACCAAAAAGTAAGCCACGGAAACGGCCAGCACCGGAATCAGCTGCAGCGGCACCGCCAGACGGCGGCTTTTTTCCTCGCAGAAGAGCGGCGGCGTTACGGCCGGCAGCCAAAGCAAATAGAATACCTCAAAGTAATGGAACAGACGCTGCAGCTGGCCAAATCCGGTCATCATAGCGGCCAGCACCACGCCCAGCAGCATCATCAACGTGAGAAAGCTCCGCTCGTCAAAGCCGTTTTCCAAAACGGGCAAAAGCGTGTCACCCTCCGGCGTCAGATACAAGCGGAAAAGGCCGTAAGCCACCACAGCAAGGAAGAAGGCGAAAAAACCATACAACGCAAGGAACGTGGTGGGCTCATAATCGGCATAGCGCGGAAAAATCCGTTGTGCCACGGCAATGATCGGCCGCACAAACAAAAGACAAAGCAACGCGGCAGCCCCTGTGGCAGGCAAAAGCCACCGCAGGCGCTTGCGGGTCACGCGCAGGAGTGTCAGCAGCGGGCAGGCCAAAAAGATCAGCACGCTGGTATGGAAGGTGGAGGCCAGCAGCACAATCAGCACGTAGGGCACCCATTTTTTCTTTTTCAAAAAGCCGTAGGCAAAGAGGAAAATGGCCACCGCCAGCGCCTGGCGCATAATGCAGAGATACAGGGGATAGATCATCAGCGCCATGTAAAGAAACATACCGAGGTAGGGATTTTTGGCGTGCTTATAGAGGAAATAGGTCACCGAGCCGTGAATGATCAGAGAGGTCACCGCGATCAGCCATTGGCCGTTTTTGGTGAAAAGACCGATGAACGCACACAGCAGGCGAAAGCCCGGCTCCGTCCAGGAGGAAAACTGCAGAACGTCTAAAATGTCCCGTCCCTCCACCTTCAAAAACACCTCAATAAAGGTGACGGTATCCCGCCCCACCGTTGGATGCCGCAGAGCGGAAAACAAAACGAGCAAAAGACCGGAGGCGATGCAGAAGATACGACGGTTGCGCTTTGTATCCTCATGCAAAAGTACACGCAAAAGCGCCATAAAGGCCAAAATGCCAACGTATCCCACAGCGTCCCCTCCTTTTCCTTATTTTTTACTTTGATAAAATTGATATAGCTGCGCTGCCGTATCGGCAAGCGAGAAGCCTGCCCTCAGAACGGCCTCGCAGTAGTCCTCCCGCGGCAGCGTCGGAGAGCGATCCAGCGCGTCGCAAAAGGCATTTTTATCTTCTACATCCACAAAGCGCACAAGGTCGGTCAAAGCCACCTCGGGCGACACGGTATCCGATACGGCAGCGGGCAGACCCGCGCTTTGCGCCTCTACCAGCGTGATGGGAAAGCCCTCAAACCGCGAGGGGAGCAAAAATCCGTCCATGGCGGCATATAGCGCCGACACATCCTCCCGTACACCGAGAAAGCGCACCGCACCCTCAGAAAAACGCTGCTTTGCCGCAGCCTCGATTTCCGGGCGCTGATCGCCGTCACCAACCAGCAGCAACACGGCATCGGGATGGCGACGGACAAAGCCCTCGAAAATATCCAGCGCCGCCCCGTGATTCTTCTGGGGGCTGAAGCGAGCCACCATACCGATGACTGGAGCGTTTTCCTCTATTCCCAGCACTTGCCGTGTGGCGGCGCGGGCAGCGGGATCAAAGCGGAATGCTTCCACGTCGATGCCGTTCCGCATCAGCTTTACCCTACCCTCCTGCAGAAAACGCTCGCCAAAGGCAGTGCGCGCCGCAGCCTCACCGCAAGCGAAATAATCCGTAGCGGCGCGACGGCCAAGCCAGAAGCGTAGCGAAAGAAAGGGCGAAAGTGGCCCTCTCCACGCGGCGTGGGAATGCTGAATACGCACCGGCACCGCACAGTGCTCGGCCACCCGCAGCGCAAGAAAGCCCCATTCCGTGGTGTGCACGTGCACCACCTCCGGCCGATACTGCAGGAAAAGCGCCTGCAGCGCCCTTTGATGAGCAAGAGGCCGCTTGCGACGGGGGATCAGATGGATCACCGCGCCAAGGGCAGCCAGCCGATCCCGACAGGCGGGAACGCTCACGTCGTGGGCCACGATGTGAAATTCGATATCCCGCGGCATGGCGGCGATCCAGCGCTCCAGCAGCATCTCCACGCCGCCGTTTTCAAAGCCGGATATGATATGAAACACGCGCACGCGCTCCCCTCCCCTCGCATCATTTATTTATCATTATACAATATTTGATTTATAAAATCAAGTACATAAACAGAAATACCGTGCGCTGTGGCGCACGGTATTTCTTTGCGTATTACGCTTCGTTGTTCTTTTGCTCCGCTTGGGGTTCGGTTTCCCGCTCCCCCTCGGGGATCACGGCCACAAAGGCCTTAATGGCACACTCGATCATATCCTCGGTGGGCTCCCACACGGTGATGTGCTGCAGCCACACGCCGGGGGCGGAAATGATGCGGGTAAGGAGGTTATCGTGCCGCCCCGCCAGCTTCAACAGCTCGTAGCCGATGCCCATGTTCAACGGAAAGAGTAAAAGCTTGATGGCAGTGCGGACGACATTGTACACGCCGGGGTTGATGCCCTCAAATTCTGCCGGAATCAGAAAGCCGATGAGAATGCTTACCAGCATCATCAAAATGAGGAAGGATGTACCGCATCGGGGATGGAAACGACGCTCCTTTTTCACGTTCTCCACCGTAAGAGGCAGACCATGCTCGTAGCAGAAAATGGTCTTGTGCTCGGCACCGTGATACATAAAAGTACGGCGGATATCCTTCATCAAAAGCATCAGCGACATATAGGCCACAATAATCAGGATCTTCAGCACGCCCTCAAAGGCGGAACGCAGCCATCGGTTCCCCACCCAGTTCTCCGGCATGATCAGCTCCAGCTTGGAATACAAGAAGGCCGGCAGCCACATGAAAAGGCCGAGAGAAAGCACCACAGCCAACACCACGGCAATGATCATCACCGCCGTCATCGTTCCCTTGCTAAAGGCGCTCTGCGGCTCCTTTTGTTCGGTGGCGGGCACGTTGGAAGGCTTTGCTTCAGTCTCCTCGGGCGTTTCCTCCACAAAAATTTCAGAGGAACGCATCAGAGCCTTATAGCCCATTGTCAGCGAATCAACAAAGCCGAATATGCCGCGCACTACAGGCCAGCGACAGAAGGCGGGGCGCTTCTTTTTAACAATGACCTCCTCCTCGAAAAAGATCTCACCGTTGGGGCGGCGCACCGCCATGGCGCTCTTTTCCGGGCCGCGCATCATAATGCCCTCAATGAGGGCCTGCCCACCGATAGAGGTTTTGCGACAAGGGGGGCATTTTTCTTTTTTGCTCATAGTTGCCTTTCTCAAAAGCAGACCGTCGGCAGCAAGAGGGATTGTATCCTGTACAGCCGACGGTGCTTTTATGTGAAATTATTTCTTCTGACCGTTGAAGTCCATCTTCATTTGGCCGCCCTGATCCTTCATATGCTTATCCAGCAGCTTCTGGATGCGCTTGGCAGGATTGAGGAGGTTGCTGATGGTATCGTCGTGGTTGAGGGTGTCAATGATGTAAGAAACGTACTTACACATATTCACCTCCACGTACCACTTCTTGGAAAGCAGCTCGGGAGTGCGGTACACCAGGTTGGTGGTGAAAATGCGGGTGATCACGCCGTCCTTGAAGGCCTTGTCGAACTTTTCAAAGCCATCGGTAAACAAACCGAAGGTGGCAAAATTGAAGATGCGGTTGGCACCCTTCTCCTTCAGCTGCAGCGCAACGTCAAGGAGAGACTCGCCGGAGGAGATCATATCGTCAACGATGATCACGTCCTTGCCGGTAAGATCCTTACCTAAGTACTCGTGTGCCACGATGGGGTTACGGCCGTTGACGATCTTGGAATAGTCACGGCGCTTGTAGAAGGTACCAATATCCAGACCCAGCATGGAGGAGAAATACATACAACGGCTCATGGCGCCCTCATCGGGAGAAATGATCATCATATGATCCTTATCAATGATAAGATCAGGATACTGACGTACCAGAGCCTTGATCATCTGA
>SVTA01000103.1 GCA_015064005.1 Oscillospiraceae bacterium | reverse complement strand
CTCTCTGACGAGAGGCTCCCTCCGGGAGGGAGCTGGCAGCCGCAATGTTTGCAAAGCAAACTTGCCACGAAGCGTAGCGGAGTAGGAAGGCTGCCTGAGGGAGCTCGCGCGACTATGGCAAAGCACCTGTGATATGGCGAGATAAAGATCCTTCATACACGCAGGCTCCCCCACCCGTCTGTGACGGGAGCCCCCTCCCGGAAGGGGCCTCGCGCACATGCAGCCTCGGCGCGTTGTCAAATCAAACTCCCCTATAAATCAAAATTTGAGATCATTTTCCGTGTGTTCTTACGCGATTGCATAAAGTGAGGCAATGCTCCAAATACTAACCAAAAAGCAAAGGAGCATCGTATATGGAACAGCAACGATCCACCCCCAAAGCCCCCCACACACCCCGCGTGCCGGTCCCCCCGGTGCCCAATCGGGCAGAAACCGAGATGCGCGTGCCCGGTGCGGGGGAGTTAGAGTATCCGCGTCCGGCGGAGATTGATCTGCCCGGTCGCGCCCGTCCCGAGCTGCAGGTAGGCAATTTCAAGCCCTTGGGGGTTTCCGGCGGCCGTGCCGCCACACCCCTTGGAAATTTCGATGCGGAAGCCAATATCCCCGAAAACGGTATGGAAAATTAGAAAAAGCAGCCTCTTACGAGGCTGCTTTTTTATCTGTTACCCGAATATGCCCACAAGACGCAGGATAAAGCAGGAGAAGAAGATGGAAAGCGAGGAAATGAGGGTGCTCCACACCACAAGCTGGCCGGCCAGCCCCACGTCACCACCCATTTCCTGGGTCATGGGCACGCTGGAGACCGCCACGGGAGTGGCAAAGATGGAGATCAGCACCGCAAACTGCGCGGCGGTGAAGGTGTCGCGGAAAAAGAAATAGGCAATGCCAAGGGAAATGAGCGGCCAGACCACGGTACGGGCTGCCGTGCCGAAGATGATCTCCCGCCGCAGCTCCTTGATGGCCGAGAACTCAAACTGGGCGCCCAGCGCCAGCAGTGCCATCGGTGTGGCCAGATTGGAGAGATAGCGCAGAACTTTGAAAAGGATCGTCATATCAGAAAGACGGAAGGAAATGTCCATTTTCACGAACAGCACCCGCACGCCGAGGATGGCAAGGGCAAGGGCGATGCTTTGGATCAGGGGGTTTTTCAAAATATCCATCAGCATCTTTTTCACGTTGGGACGACCGCCGTTTCCGCTGAACAGGGAAAGACTGATGACGGCAAGCACATTGTAAAGCGGAATGACAATGGCCGAAAGAAGGGCTGCTGCCACTACGCCGGCAGAGCCGCAAAGCGCCTCGGCAAGCGGTACGCCGATGAGGGCGTTGTTGGAGCGGAAGGTGGACTGCAGCAGCGGTCCGCGCCGATCTTGGTGCTTGGTGTACAGGATCACCAGGGGCAGGGAAATGAGAAACATCAGAATCGTAGCGACGGCGCCATAGATGATATAGCCGAATTGAATATCCGCAAGGTCGCTGATCTCATAGATGTTGAGAAAGAGCATGGCGGGTAAAAAGAAGCGGAATACCATTTTGTTTACCGCCCGCGTGACGGTGTCGTTCATAAAGCCGGCTCGCTTGATGGCGTAGCCGATGGCGACCATGACCACGATGGGCATGACCGCGTTCAACGCAAAAATCAGGGAATCCATAGGCGCCTCCTTATCATACGCCTCATTATAGCATATCGCAGGGCGATTTGCAAGGCATAATTTTCCATAAAACGTACAAAATCTAGGATTATTTCAAGGAGAATCGCTTGGCATAGCCGCAATGCTGACAAAGGGGCTCCGTGGCGCGGCGATGGGTGAAGCCGTCGTAAATGCCGTGTGCCCGGTCGCTTGTCAATATATCCTGAAGCGGGGTGGAAAACAAATTGCCGAGGGCGAGCGTCCCCTCCGCGTCCAGACAGCAGGGAACCACCGTCCCGTCACAAAGGATACCCACCTGGTCTCTCAGGGCATAGCAGAAGCAATCGGCCTCGGGCGGGCACGTCGACGCGGAGAGGTCGGGCCAGTCGAATTCCTCGCCCCATTCAAGGAACAGCTTATCCATGAGGCGCAGGCTGCTGCCGCCCCGCACCGAGCCCCATTCGCTCGGAAAGCGACGGTGCAAATAGTCCAGAATGGCGGCATTTTCTCCTTCACCCTCGCCGCCTAAATTCCAGAGCCGCAATACGGAGATCACGCCCCGTTTGGCGGCTTTTTCGGCAAAATCCACACAAGAGGGAAGATAATCGGCATCGGCAAAGGCGACGTTAGCAGCCGGCGCGTGGAGAGAGATGCTGATCTTATAGGGTGGTGCCTTTAGCAGCGCCTCGCCGCGGGTCTTTAGCAGCGTGCCGTTGGTGGTCAGCATGGGGCGAAAGCCCTTATTCCATGCTGTTTTGATGAATTGGGGCAATAACGGGTGCAAAAGAGGCTCACCCATCAGGTGGAAGTAGAGATACCGCACCTCGCCCACCAAGCGGTCGGTGAGCGCTTCGAACTCTTCAGCGGTCATTTGCTTCTTTACCCGCACCGTTTTGTGGCAAAAGGAGCAGGAAAGGTTGCAGATATTGGTGATTTCAAAAAAAGCCTTGTCGATCATGTTGGCTCCTTTCAGAAAATGACGGGAATTTCGCCTATGGCGAATATGTTGCGCCTTGCCGCTTACAAGCAAGCTTGACGCGCTCTGCGGCGCAAATGCGAACCCGCGTTTGTGCGCGGCATGATAGCAAAAAGGGTATAGTGAGCGAGGCGCACAAACCGGGTCGCGTTCCTGCTCCACAAAAGGGGTGCCCGAAGGGCACGGCACGGGAATTTCGCCTATGGCGAATATGTTGCGCCTTGCCGCTTACAAGCAAGCTTGACGCGCTCTGCGGCGCAAATGCGAACCCGCGTTTGTGCGCGGCAAGATAGCAAAAAGGGCGCAGCAGGTGAGGCGCACAAACCGGGTCGCGTTCCTGCTCCACAAAAGGGGTGCCCAACGGGCACCCCTTTTGTGGAGCAGGCGACGGGAATCGAACCCGCATCTTCAGCTTGGGAAGCTGAGGTTTTACCACTAGACTACGCCTGCGAACGTTACTATTATATCCAATTTTTGCCGATTTGTCAAGCACCGTGGGGGATTTTCTTTCATAAAAGCATCGACATTTTTTGTAAGCGGCGGTTTGGCATATAAAACGCCTCAAAATTTTATCTGCATTTTATCTGCCGAGGCGCTTGGTGTAGCAATGCGGCTGCTGCACTGTACTCCACTTCCTTTTTTAAAGGTTTTGGGGCAAGGGGGAGGATGTGCTTGCCGAGGGCAAGCACAAGGAGGGGGAGAGGGACTTTTGCAAAAGTCCCTCTCCCCCTCCTTTCGTTCTCCTCTCTACCTCAGCGATACAAAGGGCCATAATGGCGGCAGGCCTCGTAATCGGCGGCCTCCGGGCTTTGCGTGCCAAAGGCGGCGAAGGAATGAGGACGGTAGATCTTTTCCTTGTCCACATTGTGCATGGCAACGGGAATGCGCAGCATGGAGGCAAGGGTGATGACATCCGCACCCACGTGGCCGTAAACGGTCACGCCGTGGTTGGCACCCCAGTTGGCCATGACGTTGTAAACGTCGGTGAAAGCACCCTCGCCGGTAAGACGGGGGGCAAACCAGGTGGTAGGCCAGGTGGGATCGGTGCGGCGGTCAAGCTTTTGGTGTACCTCGTCGGGCAGATCCACGGTGTAGCCCTCCGCGATCTGCAGCACGGGACCGACACCCTCTACAATGTTCAGACGCAGCATGGTTACAGGCATTTCGGCGCGGCAGCGGAAATGGCTGGAGAAGCCGCCGCCTCGGAAATATTCGTAATCGGCGCGGCACCAGTCGGTGGCGGCGAGACAGTCAGAGATGTCCTTATCAGTCATCTCGAAGAAGGGCTTCATGCAGCCCTCGCCTGCTTTGTTTTTCACGGCACCGTTGCCGTCAAGAGCGGTAGCGCCGGAATTGATCAGGTGAATAAAGCCGCCGGCGGCCTTGCCCTCCGGTGTGTATCCGGTGACGCGACGGCAGGCCTCGGGACTCCAGTAGGTGCGCACGTCGTGGAAGCAGGGGGCGGAATGGGTGAGCGTGGTGCCGATCAGCATCGCCATGCCGTTGCACACGTCATTTTCGGTAGCAAGCACGGTGGGCTGCTTTTTGCCGCGCCAGCTAAAGGTGGAGGCGAGAATGGCCTCGGTGAAATCGGCGTTGGGGAGCCAGTCGGTCCACTGTCGCTGACCCTGGAAGCCGCCAGCCACCGCGTTCCGTCCCTTTGCTTCCTCCAGCCATCCCATTTCGGCCAGCTTCGGGTTGCCAAAGAAGATATCCTCCACGATGAGGGTCATCTTGATGATGAATTCCCAGTCCTTATCGGGGGCGATATACTTGGATTTTTTGACGATGTCGGCGAGGCTCTTGCCGGCGTTCTTGTCAAAGCCCTCGTGACAGTATTTCTTGACCCATGCAAGGGCTTTTTTGTATTCCTCGTGGTCATAGATGCCAAGAGCCATGCGGCGCAGAATTTCCACCTCATCCACCCACTCGGCGCGGATGCCGAAGTATTTCTGCAGAATGCCGGCATCGCAGTAGCTGCCGGCAATGCCCATGGAAACGGCGCCGAGATTTACGTAGGCCTTATTTTTCATCCAGCCAACGGCGACGGCGGCTCTAGCGAAGCGCAGGATCTTTTCCGCCACGTCATCGGGAATGTATTCGTCGGTGGCATCCTGCACATCGTGGCCGTAAATGGAAAAGGCGGGGAGCCCCCTTTGGGCGTGAGCGGCCATCACGGCGGCAAGGTAGACCGCACCCGGGCGCTCGGTGCCATTGAGCCCCCAGACCGCCTTGATGGTGGTGGGATCCATATCAAAGGTTTCAGTGCCGTAGCACCAGCAGGGGGTCACGCTGAGGGTGGCCACCACGTTTTCGGTGGAGAACTGCTCCGCCACGCGGGCAGCCTCGGCACCGCCGCCAATAGTGGTACAGCCGATGACGCACTCAACGGGCTTGCCGTCGGGATAACGGAGATTTTCGGAGATCAGTTTAGCGGCACGGTGTGCCATGCCCATGGTTTGCGCTTCAAGGCTTTCGCGGACGCCGCCCTGACGGCCGTCGATGACGGGACGGATGCCGATTTTGGGGTATATCATAGATCCTCCTTTAACGGTTATTCTTCGTCTTTATTGTATTTTTTGTAGCCGGGGTGCTTGCCGGTCACGTGGTAGTAGTTCTCGCGCAGGTAAAGAAGCTTTTCGATCTCCGGCATGGGAATCTCCTTGGCACCGCCCAGTAGCTCTGCCACCAAAGAAATTTTGGCAAACAGCTCCAGCGTTTCCATGCGGTAATAGGCGGTGATGAGGTCACAGCCTACGGTGAGGGCGCCGTGATTTTGCAGCAGCATCACGTCGTGCTCGGCAAGATAGGGGGTGATGGCCTCCGGTACCTCGTCGGTGCTGGGCGTGCCGTAGGGGGTAAGAGGAATGGAGCCGATGGCAATGACGGTTTCGATCATGGAGTACTTGTCCATGCTCTTGCCCGCTACCGCAAAGCCGGTTGCTGTGGGGGGGTGGGCGTGTACCACGGCGCCCACGTCGGGACGCTCTCTGTAGCAGCGCAGGTGCATTTTGATCTCGCTGCTGGGCTTGTATCCCGGTGCGCCCTCCAGCACCTTGCCCTCGCCGTCGATACGAACCAGCTTATCCGGGGTGATGAAGCTCTTGCTCACGCCCGTGGGGGTGGCAAGAAAGGTGCCGTCGTCGAGCTTGACGCTGACGTTGCCGTCATTGGCGGCAACCCAGCCCTGTTGCCACATTTTGCGGCAGACGTCGCAAATTTGTTCCTTCAGCATTTCGATATCCATAAACTACCTCCTTGTAGTTGTGCTTTTCTGCCAGTATACCACTTGACATTTGAAATTACAAGGGGTATAATGAAAGAAACTGGTCGAAAATTCACTTTTCGGAGGCGCTATGCAGGATTTTGCCTACCACGAAAATAAAAGCCGGGGATCCTCGCGCTTCCCGGCGGAATATCACCACGTGACGCCCGGGCACCCTCGCTATCAGATGCCGCTGCATTGGCATATGGAATACGAGCTGATCATGGTGCGGGAGGGACATTTTTCTCTGTCACTGGATGGCGGTGTTATTGAGCTTGGCCCGGGCGATGCGGCGCTTTGCGCAGACGGGGCGGTACACGGTGGCGTACCGCAGGATTGCACCTATGAGTGCCTTGTGTTTGATTTCCAGCGTTTCCTTTCCGCGGGCGTGGATGATAGCTCCGGTGTGGGACATGAGCTGGGAAGGACACTTTCCATTCGCCCACTGTTTCCCGCGGGTACGGCGGCCGCAGAAGAGCTGATGGCGTTATTTGATGCCCTACGCGCCGGAGCACCCGGAACGGAATGGACAGTGCTGGGCGCCTTTTGCAAATGGATTGGCTGTATCATTGAGGCGGGTCATTATGACAGAGGCGCGGGGGGCAGAGGAGATCCCCAAATGCTGCATATGGTCAAACGTGTACTGCGGCGTATCCATACAGACTATGCCACGCCGCTGTCGCTGGAGGCGTTGGCGGCGGAGGCGGGGCTTTCCCCAAAATACTTCTGCAGGCTCTTTCGGCAGATCACCGGTCGCACGCCCATTGCCTACTTGCAATATTATCGGCTGGAAAAGGCAGCGGAGCGACTGCTCACCACTGATCAATCCATTACGGAGGTGGCCTTTTCCTGCGGCTTTGGTGACATTAGTTATTTTACCAAGGCATTCCGCCGCGCCAAGGGCGTTTCCGCGCGAGAATATCGCAAAACGGTGCGAAGCGCTGAAAAAACACAGCAAAACTGACCATACTAAACACACTAAAGCAAGGAGAATCGCGAAAGATGAAAATTACCGAGGATATCCGTTATGTTGGCGTCAATGACCGAGAGTTGGACCTGTTTGAGGGCCAATATACCGTGCCGGAGGGGATGGCATATAATTCCTATATGATTATGGATGAAAAAATCGCCGTTTTCGACACCGTAGACGGCCGTTTTGGTGAGAAATGGTTCCAAAATCTGGAGGCGGAGCTGGCAGGGCACACCCCGGATTTCCTCATCGTGCAGCACATGGAGCCCGATCATTCTGCCAACATTCATCGGTTTGCGGAGCGATATCCCGCAGCGACACTGGTGGCCTCGGCGCAGGCCTTTCGCATGATGAAGAGCTATTTCAGCACGGATTTCCCGGAGCGTCGGATGGTGGTGAAGGATGGTGACACCCTTTCCCTCGGTCAGCATCAGCTGACCTTCTACACCGCCTCTATGGTGCATTGGCCGGAGGTGATCGTCACCTACGACAGCGCCGATCGCGTACTGTTTTCCGCTGATGGCTTCGGCAAGTTTGGCGCGCAGGACGCCGAGGAGGACTGGGCTTGCGAGGCAAGACGGTATTATTTTGGCATCGTGGGCAAGTTTGGCGCGCAGGTGCAGGCGCTGCTGCAGAAGGCGGCAGGGCT
>SVTA01000102.1 GCA_015064005.1 Oscillospiraceae bacterium | reverse complement strand
CAGTACAGCACAAAAGGGGTCCTCCTCATCCGTCAGCCGACGAGCGGCTGCCACCTTCCCCGCTGGGGAAGGCTCACGCTCGCCGCATTGTGCGTCGCGGATGACACCTCATCCGTCAGCCTTCGGCTGCCACCTTCCCCAGCTGGGGAAGGCTTTGGAATTGTTTGTGTTAAGATAAGAATCTGCTTGCTTATCCACTGTAGGATGATTTTCTCACTCATTTTATCTTAGCGAAGCGTACTAATTTTAGCCTTCCCCAGTGGGGGAAGGGGGACCACCGCAGGTGGTGGATGAGGTGTCAAGCTTTAGCATTAACAATTTATTGCCGAATTTGATATCATCGCCGCATGGCTTCATCAGACTCCCCGCCCACTTTTTCTTTGATGCCGTAGGCGCAAAGAAAAAGTTATCAAAAAGAAACGCCCTTTTTGTGGGCGCCGCCCACACCCGCAAACTTTTGAAAAAGTTTGATCAAAACTTACCACAAAAAGCTTGTGCGCAAAAAGTGAACAATTAAAATTTGGCGTTGATTGGCAATATCGTTATCTCTCCCTCCGTCGCCTACGGCGCCACCTCCCTCGTCAGAGGGAGGCATTCGTTATGCATAACGTTGCAAGTAAAAACAGAACACGGGAAAGAGGTACAATGCGACAGATATCGTCAGCCTCCCTCTGACGAGGGAGGTGGCAGCCGCTTGTCGGCTGACGGAGGGAGAGAATCCCGCTCCTCGACTGATCAAAATTTATCATTCCGGCTACCCGCAATGTGCGATACCCCCTTTTTTCAAGGTTTTGGGGAGGAGGGTGTGGGAGGAGGACCTTTTATCAAAAGGTCCTCCTCCCACATAAAACCTCCCACAGAAAAACCACATACCCCCCATAAAACAACCACATCCCCCGCAAAGGAGAATCCTATGATCAACGAAAAAATCAGCTCCGTGCTCAAATCCGTGGAAAAGCCCGGCCGTTACTGTGGCGGCGAATACGGCGCTATCATCAAGGATAAGGCGGCCGTCAAGGCGCGCTTTGCCTTCGCCTTTCCCGATACCTACGAGATCGGCATGTCCAATCTCGGTATGCGCATTCTCTACGGTGTGCTGAACGAGCAGCCCGATATCTGGTGCGAGCGCGTGTTTTGCCCGTGGGTGGATATGCAGCAGCAGATGAAGATCCACGACATCCCCCTCTGGGCCCACGAATCCGGCGACCCCGTAGGTGATTTTGACATTCTCGGCTTCACCCTCGGCTATGAGATGTGCTATACCAACGTGCTTTCCATGCTGAAGATGAGCCGCATTCCGCTGCTTGCCGCCGACCGCACCGAGGAGGATCCCATCGTCATCGGTGGCGGTGCCTGCGCCTATAACCCGGAGCCCATGGCCGACTTTTTCGATTGCTTTTCCATTGGCGAGGGCGAGGATAATCTGGTGGAGTTCACCCGCCTTTACATCAACATGAAGGAGGAGGGGCGCTACAGCCGTGCTGCCTTCCTCCACGAGGCGGCCGCCACCATCAAGGGCATCTACGTGCCCTCGCTCTATGAGGTCACCTATCATGAGGATGGCACCATTGCCGCCATCACCCCCAAATGCGACGATATCCCGGCAAGGGTAGAGAAGTGCATCATGGCGGATATGGACAAGGCCTACTTCCCGGAAAAGCCCATCATCCCCTATATCGAGGCCGTCCACGACCGTATTATGCTGGAGGTCTACCGCGGCTGCATCCGCGGCTGCCGCTTCTGCCAGGCGGGCATGATCTACCGCCCCGTGCGGGAGAAATCCGCCGAGGTGCTGAACCGTCAGGCACGGTGCATTTACGATAACAGCGGCTATGAGGAGATTTCCCTCATGTCCCTTTCCATCAGCGATTATACCGAGCTGGAGCCCCTGACGCGAAGCCTGCTGGAGTGGACGGACAGAAATATGGTCAGCCTGTCGCTGCCCTCGCTGCGCGTAGATAGCTTCAGTCGTGAGCTGATGGAGCGCATCGCTTCGGTGCGTACCTCGTCTCTCACCTTTGCGCCGGAGGCGGGCACCCAGCGGCTGCGTGACGTCATCAATAAAAACGTCACCGAGGAGGATCTGCTCCACGCCGCAAACGTGGCCTTTGAGGGCGGCAAGACCAACGTGAAGCTCTATTTTATGAACGGTCTGCCCACCGAGACCGCCGAGGACATTGCCGGCATTGCCGACATGGCCAAAAACGTGGTGCACGCCTATTACCAGAGCCCCCACCGCCAGAAGGGACGCTCCCCGCAGGTGACCATCAGCGTGGCCTGCTTCATCCCCAAGCCCTTCACTCCCTTCCAGTGGGAGGCGCAGGATACCATGGAGATGCTGGCGGAAAAGCAGGAGTATCTGCGGGAGCAGATCACCGACCGCAAGGTGCGCTACACCCACCACGATGCCAAGGTCAGCCGCATTGAGGCGGTGCTTGCAAGGGGCAACCGCAAGCTTTGCCGCGCCCTTGCGCTGGCCGCTGAGGAGGGCTTCTCCTTTGACGCGTGGGACGAGTTTTTTGACTACGACTGTTGGCTTTCGGTGTTTGAGCGAACCGGCATCGACCCCGCGTTCTTCGCCAATCGGCAGATGGCCCTTGACGAGGTGCTGCCCTGGGACGTCATTGATTGCGGCGTCAGCAAGGAATTCTTCAAGCGGGAGCGGGCACGCGCCTACGAGGGTGCCACCACCCCCAACTGCCGCGAGAAATGCTCCGGCTGCGGCGCCAATAAACTGGGAGGAGTGCGTACCTGCTGCCCCGACCGCCAAACGCGATAAGCGCCGGCGCGTCATCTATAAATTTGTGACAAATGGATTGGAGAAAGCGTACAATGACTTGCAAATTATGTGGCGGAGAGAGCGGAAAATATATACTGTGCTTCAAATGCAATAAGCTGAAGGAAGAGGGAAAAGCCGCCAAATGCGCCGATTGTGGCGGATGGTACTATGTCGATAAGGGGTGCACCTGTCAAGGAACGGCTTCGCCCAAAATTGCGCCCAAATCTACTCCGATAAATGGGGAGGGGGGCTGTATTGTTTGCGGCGAAAAAGCGCCCAACGGTCTTCTTTGCAGGGAGTGCTATTACGAAATGCGCGATTTCAAGGACAGCTTTGATAAAAACGCAAAATCCTTTGACATGAAGGATTATTATTTCAATCTGCGCTCCAATATTTATCGTATGAAGACGTTTGATTACGTCAAAAGCAACTGCAACAAATTGATGGCGATTGCCAATTTTGTCAGCGAATTGCATCACGATGCTTCTTTAACGGATCGCGTGGCTACTGATATCAAGGACATCATCGAAACCAAAAAGCCCAAAAAAGAAGAAACAGTCAAGCCCTCCGAGCAGATTCTTGAAAAGGATAGCCACAAGGAGGAGTTGCTCAGAACCAAGGACGGGCATTATGTGAAAAGTGATCCCGAGCGCCAGATCGACGACATTTTTTACGATTTGCGCATTGTGCATTGTTACGAGCGCAAGGTTCCCATTGATGCCGATGAGCAGGCCGTCAAATGCGATTGGTTCATTCCGGTACAGGACGACAGACACGGTATCTACGTCGAGTATTGGGGCATGAATACCAAGGAGTATCTGCAAAATAAGGAACGGAAGCGTAAAGCCTATCGCGAAAACAACCTGCCGTTGATCGAAATCGAAAAGGATGATTATCGTGATAGCCAAGGCTTGACTGACCGCCTTGAGCAAGAAATCAATAAATTGGCCAAAGAATATTACCGAATCGAGAGATACTTAAGATGATGAAGGATAACGAAAAGAAATTCACCCTGCCTATGCTGGAAGCCCCCCGCACCCTGCGGGTAAAATTCCGCAAGGTGGGCAATCTGCAATATATTTCCCACCTGGATCTCCAGCGCACCTTCAACCGCGTGCTGGTGCGGGCGGGGCTGCCCCTTTGGTATACCAAGGGCTTTAATCCCCATATCAAAATGGTGTTCGGCATGCCCCTGCCCGTGGGCGCGGAGAGCGAGTGCGAGCTGCTGGATATCCGCATCGAACGGGAAATGAGCTGCGCCGAGGTGAAGGCGCGCCTTGCCGCCGAGCTCACCGAGGAGCTGGCCGTGCTGGAGGTCTATCCCGCCGAGCGCAAGTTCTCGGAAATTGCCTTTGCAGCCTACGATTATACGGTGAAAACCACCGGCGACCCCACCGAAAACGCCGCCCGTATCAAGGCTTGCCTTGCAGGCGAGAGCCTCCATATCATCAAGAAGGGCAAGGCCGGGGAGCGGGAGGTGAACATCCTGCCCCTTATCCGGGAGATCACCGTGCGGGCGGAGGGCGAGCTGATCAGGATGCACGCCGTCCTCTCGGCCGGGGAGGGGAATTACCTCAGCCCCGAGGCCCTCGTTTCTGCCCTGCGGGAGCAGACCGGCATCCTTTCCGGTGATCCTATGGCGGAGCAGTACCGGATCCTGCGCCGCGCAGCCTACCTTGCCGATGGCGAAACGGAGTTTCGGTGAGTGCAAAATGAATGCAGAATGGGGCTCCGCGCCCCTCGTGTCATTCTGAGCGGAGGGCAACGCCCGCAGCCGAAGTTTTGCGCGGTGTAGCAAGCAAAACCGAGGAGCGAAGCGACGAAGGAATCTACGAGGGGCGAAGGGCAAATCCCGCCGCCGAGATTCCACCTTCGCTTTGCTCGGTGTCGCTGCGCGGTTCGACTGCGTCGCGCTCGCTATGCGAACGCTCCTCCGCTCAGAATGACACCTTCGGTGTCGGGCGGCGCTGGGGAATGCAAAATAAAACGGCTCCGCGCAATGTCAAATCAACCCCGTAGGGGAGACCTTTGGTCTCCCGCATTCGCGACGCACCTCCGGCAGGGCGCAACAGTGAAGAGTGAAGAGTGAAAAGGTGCGCCGGATCCTCATCCCGTGCCCCAGAACGCCTTTTTGCCATCGCCGTAGGTTCTCCGCAGGGCGGCATCCCAAAAGTCCTCTGTGTCAAAGGAGCCCTTCTGCGGCTCCTCCGGCGCTTCCCCTCGGTAGGGGATGGTCTTGGGGCGATCCCGCCGCCACCACTCGATGAGGCTTTCGGTGGCGGGCTTGCCCGTTTTTAGCTCTATTCGCAGCGCCCGGGTCGCGCGCTCCTCCACGTAATCCGAGGGGAGTCCCTTTTCCGAAAGCGCCTCTTTTTCCGGCTCGGAGAGCGCGCGGAGCGCCTTTTGCGGCTTTGCCGCCTCGGAGAGCGCGCAGAGCGCCTCCTGCGGCTTTGCCGCCGCCTCCGCCCCGGGCTCTGCCTGCGGCGGAGTGTTATTTGCTCCGCTCAGCTCCGCTGTGCTGATGCTATGCTGTGCTTTGCTTTGCTGTGCTGTGCTCTGCTGTGCTGGGAGCGTACCATGCTCCGTACCATGCTCCGTACCGTGCTCCGTACCGTGCTCCGTACCATGCTCCGTACCGTGCTCCGTACCAACGCCGTCCTTCCGTGCCTGCTTTTTGGTGTTGGCAGCGTCCAGTCTGCGGCGGATGGTGGGCTCAATGATCCGGGCACAGCTGTCTGTCAGCGAATTCTTGAAGTCGGGCAGCGCCTTGCCCTCACGCTGCCGTTCGATCAGCGCCGCAAACAGCGCCTTGAATTCCTTGGGCGGGAGCATCTCCAGCATCGGCAGCCAATCGTAGAGGAACAAAAAGCCGCTGTCTAAATTCGATTTTTTTGCCATTCATTTTTCTCCTTTCTTTCCAAATTTTCGTGTGTTTTTGTTTTGGTGTAGATAGTATAGCACATGAAATTCCATTTGTAAAGGACTGGCCATTTTCCGTTGAGAGAGGAGGGGGAAACGATGTTGTTTTTGGAGGAGATCAATGAAAATTCTCTATCAGGACGCCGCCATTGTGGTGGTGGAAAAGCCCGTCGGCGTGCTCTCCGAGCAGGGCGAGGGCGCGGGGGATTCGGTTCCCGCGCTGCTGGCGCCCACAGTGGGCGAGGTGCTTCCCGTCCATCGGCTTGACCGTGTGGTGGGGGGCGTGATGGTTTACGCCCGCACCAAACAGGCGGCCGCTGCCCTTTCCCGCGCCGTGACCGAGCGCCGACTCCGCAAGGAATATCTGGCCGTGGTGGAGGGCGCCCCCGTCCCTGCCGAGGGGGAGCTGCGGGATCTGCTGTTCAAGGATGCCCGCCAGAACAAGAGCTTTGTGGTCACCACGCCCCGAAAGGGGGCAAGGGAGGCGGTGCTTTCCTACCGTGTGGAGGAAACGCTCCCCGCCGAGGGCGGTGCGCTCTCGCTTTTGCGGGTGTGGCTGGATACCGGCCGCAGCCACCAGATCCGGGTGCAATTCGCCTCCCGTACCCATCCGCTGGTAGGAGATGGCAAATACGGCAGCCGCCGCAAGGCAGCGGCGCCGGCACTGTTCGCCGCGGGGCTCAGCTTTCCCCATCCCGAAACAGGGCGGGAGATGACCTTTACCGCCACGCCGCCGGCTGTCTATCCCTTCACGCTCTTTGCCCACACCGCGCTGGAGATCGAGCGGAAGTTTCTCATCCGCATGCCCGACGTGGCAGCGCTGCAGGCGCAGCCCGGCTGCCGCGTGCGTCGGATGGTGCAGACCTACCTCCTGGCGCTGCCGGGGGAGACCCGACGGGTGCGCCGGGTGGAGGAGGAGGGAAGGGTCGCGTATATCGAGACCCGCAAGCGGCGGGTGTCGGCGCTCACCGCCGAGGAAACCGAGCGGGAGTTGACGGCTGAGGCCTATGCGGCGCTGCTTGAGGAGGCCGACCCCACCCGCCGTGCCATCGAAAAGACCCGCTACGCCTTCCCCTTTGCGGGGCATACCGTGGAGGTGGATGTGTACCCCTTCTGGCAGGATCGCGCCGTTTTGGAGGTAGAGCTGCAGGGTGAGGACGAGGCGCTGGAGCTGCCGGATTTTCTTCCTATTATAAAGGAGGTCACAAGCGATAAGCGCTACAAGAACGTGAACCTCGCCCGGGAATTACCGGCGGAGGAGGTATAAAAGAGAGGAAGGGAGCCCCTTTTGCAAAAGGGGCTCCCTTCCTCTTCGTTTTCCGCCAATGCGGAAAACGAATTCACCTACCCACCCGAAAACCTTCAAAAAAAGGATCGCGCACATGGCGGAGAAAAATTGGGGGTTGTCTGGATGTTCGCACAAGCTCTTGTTTGAAAGTTTTGATCAAACTTTTTCAAAAGTTTGCGGGTGTGGGCAGCGCCCACAAAAAGGGCGTTTCTTTTTGCTAACTTTTTCTTTGCGCCTGCGGTGTCAAAGAAAAAGTGGGCGGGGAGTCTGATGTTGCCTTGCGGCGAGCGTGAGCCTTCCCCGGCGGGGGGAAGGTTGTAAGCAAAGGTGTGTGACAATCCCTCAGGCAGCTTTCCTACTCCGCTACGCTTCGTGGCAAGTTTGCTTTGCAAACATTGCGGCTGCCAGCTCCCTTTGCACAAGGGAGCCTATCACATTCTGCGTATTCATCCCCCCGATTTGACATTCAAATTTTGAT
The DNA here is from genome assembly GCA_015064005.1 of Oscillospiraceae bacterium. Classification (GTDB taxonomy): domain Bacteria; phylum Bacillota; class Clostridia; order Oscillospirales; family CAG-272; genus Firm-07. Next base: position 530 of record SVTA01000102.1, on the reverse strand, counting down.
CTGTCGAGGAATGGGATTCTCTCCCTCCGTCTTGCTACGCAAGCCACCTCCCTCGTCAGAGGGAGGCATTCGTTATGCGTAACGTTGCAAACAAAACGGAACATAGAAAAGACGTGCAACTAACTCGGCAGGCATCGCCCGCAACATGGTGACATTACACTCGTTTCGTATTCTGTCGCAAGGCTTCGGCTGCGTGTGCCTCCCTCTGACGAGGGAGGTGGCAAAAATCTTTGATTTTTGACGGAGGGAGAGATTTTTTATTTGAATATCTCGATAACCCTCAATTTGACATTTCAAATTTTGATTGATCGGGATGTTTGATGTGACGATGCGGCGTGCGTGAGCCTTCCCCAGCGGGGAAGGCTGAAGAACTCGTTTTCGAGTTCTTCTAAAAGAACGCAACGCGTTCTTTATGGGACACACCGTAGGTGGTGGATGAGGTGTCATCCGCGACATATAACGCGGCGAGGCAACATGTGCGCGAGGCCCCTTCCGGGAGGGGGCTCCCGTCGCAGACGGGTGGGGGAGCC
>SVTA01000101.1 GCA_015064005.1 Oscillospiraceae bacterium | reverse complement strand
GTGATCGCCACGCCGGGCGCGGATCAGCTCCAGCACGATCTCGCCTGAGGCGGCAGCCTCGGGGCGTATATAATGATCGGTGAAGGGCGTACCGCTGCCATGATGGTCGATCATCAGCTGTACCCTGCCCTCCAGCATTGGAAAAAGCTCTCCCGCCTGCGCGGGCGAGGCGGTATCCACGGCAACGACCCTTGCCCCCTCGAAGCCGGCGGGCACGGAGTCCTGCAGCAAGCTCTCCTGCAGCCCCGCACCGAGAAAGGCAAGATGTTCGGGCAGCTCATCGGCACAGATGCAGTAGGCGTTACTTCCCATTGCCTCCAGCCACAGCCGCAGTGCCAGCGCAGAGCCAACTGCATCCGCATCCGGACGCTTGTGCAGCAATATCAGCGTGGGGGCAGGGTGTCTGAGGTGCTCGATGACCTCAGCGGCCGTAAGGGCACGAAAATCAGCCATTGTCCTCTTCCTCGTCCTCAGGCTCGGTGATGGTGATGGAGTTGAGAAGCTTGGAAATGTGCGCGCCGTGGGCGATAGACTCATCCTCCACAAAGGTAAACTCCGGGGTCATGCGCAAATTCATACGCTGCGCCACCTGCCGACGGATATAGCCCGCCGAGGATTTGAGGCCGAGATAAACCTCTTTTTTATCCCCCCGCAGGGCGGAATAATAGACCTTGGCGAACTTGAGGTCGGGGGTCACGTCCACGCCGGTCACGCTGACCCACGCTTCGCTGACGCGGGGATCCTTTACGCTACGCAGGATCTCAGCCAGCTCCTTTTGCATCTCGTCATTGATGCGGCCTCTTCTGTAATTTGCCATATCGTTCTCTCCTCTCAGTAAAAGGGGCTGCCGCGGATCGCAGCAGCCCCCGAAGTGTTTTCTTACTGTGCAGCCTCTACGATAGCCGCAAATGCGCCGGACTTGAGCGATGCGCCGCCGATGAGGCCACCGTCCACGTTCTCCTTGGACAGAAGCTCCGCAGCGTTCTTATCGTTCATAGAGCCGCCGTACTGTACGGTTACGGTTTCAGCCACATCAGCGCCGAACATCTCGGCGATAGCGGCACGAACAAAGCCGTTGCCCTCGTCAGCCTGGTCGGCGGTGGCGGTCACGCCGGTACCGATGGCCCACACGGGCTCGTAAGCCACGATCACGTTCTTCAGCTGCTCCTCGGTCACGTTGGTCAGTGCCATCTTGGTCTGGAACTTCAGAAGAGTCTCGGTGTAGCCAAGCTCTCTCTGCTCCAGGGTCTCGCCCACGCAAACGATGGCCTTCAGGCCTGCGTTCAGAGCGGCAAGGGTGCGCAGGTTCACGGTCTGGTCGGTCTCGGCAAAGTACTGACGGCGCTCGGAGTGGCCGATCACCACGTACTCAACGCCGGCCTCGGTCAGCATCTCGGCAGAGATCTCACCGGTGTAGGCGCCGGAGGCCTTGAAGTGCACGTTCTCGGCACCGATCTTGATGTTGGAGCCCTTGGCAGCCTCAACAGCGGCGGGGATATCAATGGCGGGCACACACAGCACCACATCGCAAGCATCCTTGCCTGCAACCAGGGGCTTCATCTCGTTGATGAGAGCGGTGGCGGAGGCGGGGGTCATATTCATCTTCCAGTTACCGGCAATCACGGTTCTTCTCTTTGCGGAATTCATCTTTATTTTTCCTCTTTTCGTTATGAATAATACGGAGCAGAATTACTTGTCAAGCAGGCAAGCAATGCCGGGCAGAGTCTTGCCCTCGAGGAACTCGAGAGAAGCGCCGCCACCGGTGGAAACGTGGGTCATCTTGTCAGCAAAGCCAAGCTTCTCCACAGCTGCAGCGGAGTCGCCGCCGCCGATGATGGAGATCGCACCGGACTCAGCCACTGCCTTGGCAACGGTCTCGGTGCCGGCAGCAAAGTTCTTCCACTCGGAAACGCCCATGGGGCCGTTCCAGATCACAGTGCCTGCGCCCTCCAGAGCCTTGGAGAAGAGCGCCTGGGACTTCTTGCCGATGTCAAGACCCATCCAGCCGTCGGGAATATCGTCGGAATCCACCTCACGGGGAGTGGTGTTCTCGTCGTAAGCCTCGCCGATGACGTTGTCAACGGGAAGCATGAAGTTCACGCCCTTGGCCTTGGCCTTGTCCATCAGCTCCAGTGCCATATCCAGCTTGTCCAGCTCGCAGATGGAGGTGCCGATCTCGTGGCCCTGTGCCTTGAAGAAGGTGTAGGCCATACCGCCACCGATGATGAGGGTGTCCACCTTCTCGATGAGGTTGTTGATCACACCGATCTTGTCGGAAACCTTTGCGCCGCCGAGAATGGCAACGAAGGGACGCTTGGGATCAGCCAGAGCGCCGCCCATGATGGAGATCTCCTTCTGAATGAGGTAACCGCAAACGGCAGGCAGGTAGTCGGCAAGGCCGGCGGTGCTGGCGTGTGCGCGGTGAGCGGTGCCAAAGGCATCGTTTACGTAGATCTCAGCCATGGAAGCCATTTCCTTGGCGAAGGCGGGATCGTTCTTGGTCTCCTCCTTGTGGAAGCGAACGTTCTCCAGCATCAGGATCTCGCCGGGCTTGAGCGCGGCAGCCTTTGCCTTTGCGTCAGGGCCGACCACGTCCTTTGCCATCTTGACCTCGATGCCAAGGAGCTCGGAGAGCTTGGCAGCAACGGGTGCGAGGGAGAACTTCTTATCGTCGTTCTTTGCCTTCTCCAGCAGCTCTGCGGTAGCAGCCTCGCGCTCGGACTCAGGCAGAGCCTCGACCTTCTTCTTTTCCTTCTTGTCCAGCTCCAGCTTGGCGTTGAACACGTTGTGAGGACGGCCAAAGTGAGAGCAGAGGATAACGGCCGCGCCGTTCTCCACCAGGTACTTAATGGTGGGCAGTGCGCCGACGATACGCTTGGGGTCGGTGATCACACCATCCTTCATGGGAACGTTGAAATCGCAGCGGGCAATTACCTTTTTGCCTCTTACGTCAATGTCTTCAATGGTTCTCTTGTTGTAGGTCATTGGTTTATCCACCTTTCTTAATTTCCGAGCGGCGAAACGCAGCCGCTCAATTTTTTCCAACCAATCTATTTTATCACAAGATCGGAATTTTATCAATAGATAATCGTTAAATTTTTCGCGTTTTTATAAGTTATTTTTTTAACAATATATCCAAGAGGCTACGCTTTCGGGGCGGCTTTGGGGCCGGGCGCTTGGCGTGTCCCACAATAACGGAGGAGGGAGCGGAGAAGCTTTTCCCTTCCCCTGCGGACGCCGCCGGACGCACACGCACCATGCGGGGCGCGGGCGTTGTCGGTGCCGGAGCGACCGGGGGCTCGACGGGCGCCTCCTCCGGGATTTCCTCCACCGGCTCCGCAGACACCTCCTCTACAGGCACAGAAACTGGCGCGACATCCTTTTGGGGGTTCCCCCCTTTACGGGACACTCTTGGCGCCGAAGGCTCTCCGGGCAGCTTCATCGTTACCGGCAAAAGCTCCTCGCCCTGCGCAAACAGCACGCTATACTCCCGCACACCCTCCCGCAGCATGGTGATCGCCCGCAGGCAGGCCTTTCTGGTTGCGTAGAGATTGGAGGTGACCACAGCCTTGCCGTTGGCGGATTTCAGAGAAAAGACAAAGCCCTCCTCCGCGCTTGCAATCTCAAACTTGGGATTGGGGCCGCGTTCCCCTGCCGTCAGATCCACTACGGGAACGGTGGGGGCATTGGTGATCAAGCTGATAATACCCTTTTTGCAGGCATCCAGCGTAGCGTAAGGGCGAGAGGTAGCCAGGGTGTAGCCTGCTCCCGACTGCAGCGTGAAGCTATCCCCTGCCGCCGTGCGTGAAATGATGAATCTGCCCATGATATCCCTCCTTTTTCGCATCAATTTATTATAGCATAAAGCGAAAAAAATTGCAACCGTAAGTTTTGCCTTTCCCCTTGCATCGCGTACGCGGACATGATATAATAATCCCAAACAATGCGCCTCAGGCATTGAAAATTACATGATAAAATTGACAACCACATGATAAAAGGAGAAAGAGTATGAATTACGGCATTCAACTTTACAGCATCAGAGACGTGGCGGAAAAGGATTTTGAGGCGGCACTGAAAACCGCCGCCGACATCGGCTACACCATGGTGGAAAGCGCCGGCTTTTTCGGCCACGATGCTGCCACGGTGAAGGGATGGCTTCAGAAATATGATCTCTCGCTTTGCAGCACGCATACCGGTGTGCTGGAATTGGGAACGGATATTGATGCGGTATTGGATGATCACGAAGCCCTCGGCTGCCACGATCTCATCATCCCCGGCGCCCACTTCGGCACCAAGGAAAAGCTGGATCGGCTGATTGATAATATCAATCAGTGGCAGCCCTTGGCCGCCGCACGGGGCATCCGGATGCACTACCACAATCATCACAAGGAATTTTTGCCCAACGAGGATGGACAAATTGCCATGGACGAGCTGCGCCGCCGGACGAATATTCTGTTCGAAATCGATACCTACTGGGCCTTTGTGGCAGGGAGAGATCCGCTTGCTCTGCTGGACGATTACGGTGATCGGGTACAGTTTATCCATCTGAAGGACGGCCTTGCCGATCATACGGGAGCCTCTCTCGGCGAAGGCGTAGCGCCTGTGCTTGACGTATGGAAAAAGGCTGTTGCCACCGGTCGCACCATTGTAGTGGAAAGCGAGGGGCTTGTTCCCTCCGGCCCTGTGGAGGTCGCCCGCTGTATGGCGTATCTGAAGACACTGGAAGAATAACAAAAAGCAAAAAACGGCCGATTTTCGGCCGTTTTTTCATTTGATCAGCTTTTAGAGGAGAGATATGCGGCGTACATTTCGCTGACGACCTTCTCCATCTTGGGGAAATAGCGGATCTGACCCGCGGCGTTCAGATGGCTGATATCCGTGGGGGACTTGCAGTACCGCTCCCGGAACCAGGCCTGATCCATATGCACGTCGGTAAAATCCTCGTCGATCTGGTCGATGCAGGGAATGCCGTTATAGGCGCACTGCTCGATCATGGCCTGCCCGAACTCCCGCTGGGTGAGGCCGTCGATGCTGCGGGTGCGGGTCACGCTCCAGCAGGTGATGCCAATGATCAGCGCGTCGGGATAGCGCTCCTTCAGCTGGGCAATGCAACTGTTGATGGCGCCGCGGAAGGTGCTTTCGTCCATGCTCTCGGTTGTGCCCATGGGTATTTCCTTGCTGAAATCATTGCGACCGCCATCGAAAAGAATGATGTCGGGCTTGCCGTTCTGGGGCATTTTGGCCGCAATGCGCAGGCACATGGGATTGGTGCCCTTGGTAGCACCGGGCTGCATACCGCCGGCTGATTGAATGGTCGTGTTATTGGCAATGGTGCTGCCGCTGACACCGTAATTCTTCAGCGTCATGCCGTACTTGGCGGCCAGAATATCCGCCCAGTTGAAGCCCACGGCGGGATCGTCAAAATAGCTGTCACCAAGGCAGTAAACAGTCAGCCCCTCCAGCCCCTTGTCATAAAAATCAGAATTGGCGGTAGCGGCCGCATTGGCAACGGTTCTTCGCAGCTCCACCGCCTTCTGCTCGGCGGGAATGCGGGTCAGCGTGCCGGGCTCGTCGGTGGCGGTCACGTATACCTTGGCAAAGGGGAATTTGCGCGTATTATCCGCCGTTTGACCGGAACGGTAGCACAGACGGATATATTCGTTATCATAGGTAGAAACGTAGGTATAGCCAACCCCGTCGCCGCCAAAGCTCTCCAGCCGCCAATCCAAATTGTCGGAGCCGGTATAATGGTCGCCTGCGCTCTCCAGCACCCACTCGCCGTTTTTCTCCACCCAGTGAGAGATCACGTACACATCCTTCCCTGCGCGTTCGGTGTCGGGCATACCGTCACTGTTATCGTCCCGGAAGGTCAGCTTGGTGCCGGCCTTTTCAAGGTGAATGACATCGCTGTAGGAATACAGCTCCTCGCCGTCCATCAAAGCGTTGGGGGTTTTGTGGCTGCCCGAAGTGATCACGCCTTGATGCCACGCAAGGGCGATTTGATTCTCCTCCAGCTTTTCCGTGCAGGAAGCAAGCAGAGGCAGCAGCATAACGGATACCAATACAAAGCAAGCCAAGCGCTTTAAAATCGTATGTTTCATCATTTTTCTCCTTTTACTCTATGATTGTGTCTTATTCCGTGACCGTAAAGGTAATGTCCAGCGTAGCACCGCCGCCTGTCACACGGATCGTATAGGTGCCCGCCTTGGTGCCGCCGCCAACGCGCCAGGTCCAGCTGACCAGTCCCTCCGCATCGGCCGTTTTGTTTTCAAGCCCCTGTGCGCTGCTTTCGCCGGAGGAGTAGCACACGGCAATATCGTATTCCACTCCGGGCTCGCCGCGCGCCTCCACAGTGGCCTTACTGCCCCGCTTGATGGGAGACGTAACGGAAAGCAGGGTTAGCGTATGCGTCGGCTGCCCCTCACCGCCGGAGGGATTATTTTCTTCACTGCCGGAGGGGGTGGTTTCCTCGCCACCGGAAGGCGTAGTTTCCTCGCCGCCGGAGGGCGTAGTTTCCTCGCCGCCGGAGGGGATTTGCAGCAATCCGCCGGGCGACTCCGCAGTCGAACAAGCCGTCAGCATCAGGCAACATGCCACCAGCAGAACGGCAATCCATCGTTTCATTTTGTGTTTTTCCTTTTCCTTATGCACCGATATATCGAACGAAGCGACGTGGGAGATCGTGCGTATCGACCGCATCACCGCAAGCTCGTATGATTAGTATAACACAAAAACAAGAAAACCGCAATCCCCTCGCGGGAAATTGCGGCTTTTGTTTGAAAATCCATCCTTGGCAGGGGGCTTTCACCTTTAGAGAAGGATTCCGCCTGCGGCGGAAGATTCGCACCGTGCGGTGCAGGTCACAACTTGACCCTCAATTGCAAAGAACCGTTGTCGTTTTTTTTCAATACGATCAAGCGCGTTACGTTTTTGAAATACTCGATGTACTCAAGGTTGACCTGCTCTCTTTGCTGAGGGCTTTTTTCGGTTTCCTTCAATCGTACGCGATAGGAAGCCCATAAATGATATACGGTGAATTCCCGTTTGCCCGTTTCTGCATAAAATGTCTTTTTTCGATCTCGCCAAGCGCCGACATCATTAAGCAAAACAACCAAAAACGAGGCACCGATGGTTACGCCTATTGCCACACCGATCACCCTCAAAAGCACTGTTACGGAAAAGGATCCGTTTGCGCAAAAAATACACAATATACCGAATACGGCAGACAAAAGATAAGAGGTGAAAAACGAAAGAGCCTCGTGTAAGGTGTACCTGCCAAAATGCTTGGGCTTGAAATAGATGAGGCGGCAGATGCTCTTTTTTTCTATGAGAAGGTGGGTGTCGTACCAAATGGAATAGGTGCGGTTTCCGATCATTCCGGCCGCTTCTGCCTGTCCAAGAGCGAAAAAAGCGGCTATGCCGAAAGCGAGGCGCGCGATTTCGATTCCTTCCATACTGCTTCTCCCTTTGATTTAATCGTATGGTGCATCAGATACGCCGTTTTTTCAACCGGCATAAGTCACAGGACTTGGCGTGTGTATAGCGTCTGCGCCAAGCCCGCGGCCGAAAGCGGGACGCACAAACGGCGCGTGATCATGAGGCGTCACGGAAAACAAATTCGGCTTTTTCAGGCATCTTAAAATACTCATCATCCCCGTTATCGACAAGCACAAGCGCATTCTTATCCTTGATTTCAAAAACAAAAGTCGTGCTTTGCGAGGTGGCTGTAATTTTGTTTTCCTCAACTACAAAAGAACCAATTTCGGCATATGAAACAAGAAGACCTGCCCCCATCGAAAACGTATAGTCATCAAAATTCAAATAGAGATATGGGGTCATCATTTCTTCAAATTCACCGACCATACAGTATGTCCCGGAAGACAAATCGCAAGGATTCGACGGCGTCTTTTGACAAGCCGTCAGACCAATCACTATAACCATTGCGAGAAAAATCACCGCTGCTCTTTTCATTATTTTGATCCTCCGCGTTTATGAGATGATTATATTATAACATAATATTGAAATACTGTCAATTCCCGGTGATCATTGCCCGCGGCGATATGATGTTTTGCCTCTTCGTGCCGCAATGATGCGATGTTTGTCCCAATGTGCCGTAAGGCACACATCATTCGCGAAGCGAACATGATTTGCGCAGATAAAATCATACAAAAGCCCCCCGCTCCGCCATAACAAAAGGGCACCCGATTGGGTGAGCCCCTCTCTTCGTGTAGAGAGATATTCCGCCTGCGGCGGAAGATTCGCACGCCCT